>NZ_CP046056.1:0-328750 GCF_016132445.1 Venatoribacter cucullus
CCCCCCTCAGTTAGAATGTGCGGCTCGCCTGAATACCGACGGATAACTGAAGTGGCACTGACAGCACTGTGGCAAGACTGCCTGGGACAACTGCAACATGAGCTTCCGGCTCAGCAGTACAACACATGGATACGCCCTTTGCTGGCTGATGATACCAGTGGACAGCTGGTGTTAAGTGCGCCCAACCGCTTCGTCCGTGATTGGGTAAAAGATAAGTATCTGCAGCGTATTCAGGAAATCCTGTCCGATCTTAATAATGGCCGTATCACCCGGGTGGAACTCACCGTGGGTGAAGCGCAGCCGATGTTCCGCCCGCAGCTGGTTGTGCCTTCATCCGCACCTCAGCGTCCGGCTGCAGCTCCGGATAATTTTTCCGGTAACACCGAAGGTTATGTATTTGCCTCACCCGATCCGGTTGAGGAAGTTCTGCTGGAACCTGCTTCATTTAATACAGAAGCGCCGCGCAGCCGCCGTGAAGTTCAGGTTGAGGGTGGGGTAAAACACCAGAGTTTCCTGAACCCTTCCTTTACCTTTAAGAGCTTTGTTGAAGGTAAATCCAACCAGCTGGCCCACGCCGCTGCCCGTCAGGTGGCTGAAAATGCCGGTGGTTCCTACAACCCCCTTTTTATATACGGTGGCGTTGGTCTGGGTAAAACCCACTTAATGCATGCGGTGGGCAATTATCTGCTCAGTAAAAATCCCAACGCCAAAGTGCTGTATGTGCATTCTGAGCGCTTTGTGCAGGACATGGTTAAGGCGCTACAGCTGAAAGCCATTAACGAATTCAAACGGTTTTACCGCGGCCTGGATGCGTTATTAATTGACGATATTCAGTTTTTTGCTGGTAAAGACCGCTCGCAGGAAGAGTTTTTTCACACTTTCAATGCCTTGCTGGAAGGCGGGCAGCAGATGATTCTGACTTGCGACCGTTATCCGAAAGAAATCAATGGTCTGGAAGAGCGCCTTAAATCCCGCTTTGGCTGGGGTTTAACGGTGGCGGTTGAACCGCCGGAGCTGGAAACCCGGGTCGCCATTCTGATGAAAAAGGCCGAAGAAACCGGTATTGATCTGCCCAGTGATGCGGCTTTTTTTATTGCCCAGAAAATCCGTTCCAACGTGCGTGAACTGGAAGGTGCCCTGAAGCGGGTGGTGGCCAACGCCCAGTTTACCGGCAGCGAAATTACCCTGCCGTTTATTAAAGAAACCCTGAAAGATCTTATTGCCCTGCAGGATAAACAGGTCAGCATCGACAATATTCAGCGAATCGTTGCCGAGTATTACAAAATCAAGATGGCTGATTTATTATCTAAGCGCCGCACCCGCTCCATTGCCCGTCCCCGTCAGGTGGCGATGGCTCTGAGTAAAGAACTGACCAATCACAGTTTGCCGGAAATCGGCGATGCCTTTGGTGGTCGTGATCATACGACGGTGTTGCATGCGTGCCGCAAAATTAAAGAACTGCAGGAATCCAGTGCAGATATCCGTGAAGACTATAAGAACCTGCTGCGTTCATTGACAACCTGAAGAGTGGAGAGCCATGAAATTCGTTATCGCCAGGGAAGCCCTGTTACGTCCTTTGCAATTGGTGGCCGGCGTGGTGGAAAAACGCCAGACTCTGCCGGTATTGTCTAACGTACTGCTGGAACTGCGGGGGCAGCAATTATCCCTGACCGGTACCGATCTGGAAGTTGAACTGGTCGGCCGTGTGATGCTGGAAGAAGTTGGCCAGGAAGGTGAAATCACCGTGCCCGGCAAAAAACTGATGGATATCTGCCGCTCATTACCGGATGGCTCTCAGATTGAAATTGAACAGGACGATCAGCGCGTTATTGTCCGCTCTGGCCGTTACCGCTCAACCCTGTCTACGCTGCCAGCCAGTGAATTCCCCAATGTGGAAAACATTTCCGGTGAACAAAGCTTTACGCTGGCCCAGAGCGCCCTGCGTCGTGTTATTGAACGCACCAGCTTCGCCATGGCGCAGCAGGATGTCCGTTACTACCTGAACGGCATGCTGTTCGAAGTCAGCAGCAATGGTCTGCGTACCGTTGCGACCGACGGCCACCGTCTGGCCACCTGCAAAGCCGAAATTGCCGGCCCGGATACCGCCCAGCAGATTATTCTGCCGCGTAAAGGCGTGCTGGAACTGGCCAAATTGCTGGCCGACCCGGAAGCCTCAGTAACCCTGGCGCTCAGCAGCAATCACCTGCGTGCCCATACCGAAAATTTCACCTTTACCTCGAAGCTGGTAGACGGCAAATTCCCGGATTACACCCGCGTTATTCCGAAAAACGGCAGCAATATTCTGCTGGCTGACCGTAATGAACTGCGTCATGTCTTTAACCGCACCGCGATTCTCTCTAACGAGAAATACCGCGGTGTCCGCCTGGTACTGGAAACCGACCTGCTGAAGGTTCTGGCCAACAACCCGGAACAGGAAGAAGCCGAAGAATCCCTGGCGGTAGAATACCGTGGCGATGCTTTGGAAATGGGCTTTAACGTTTCTTACCTGCAGGACGTAATGGGCGTACTGGATTCGCACCTGGTCAAAATGACCCTGTCTGACGCTAACAGCAGCGCGTTGCTGGAAGAGCCGGAAGGTGGTGATGCTATGTACGTTGTTATGCCGATGCGCCTGTAGTTAAGGGAAAACTATCTGCGTTGCCATCGCGTCGTTAAAAACAGGTTCATAATGCTCACTGGCTTGTGCCAGAACAAACGTCAGTTTGGCCCGAAGGGTGAGCGGAGCGAATATTTATGACACATAAACTGCGCTTATTCACCTGTTTTTGCCTTGCCCTGGCTGCCTCGAGGACGTTTTCCCCAGGTGTCCTTCTTATGAGAAGTCTCTATGCCCATCCGGCAGCTTAAAATCCGCGGCGTGCGCAATCTGCAGCCGCTGGATCTTACCCTTCATCCCGGTGTGAATTTTATTTACGGTGCCAACGGCTCCGGTAAAACCAGCATTCTCGAAGCCATTGTGTTAATGGCCACCGGGAAGTCGTTCCGCACCTCTCAGCTGAAGCATGTACAGGCTCAGGATGCTGATCGTATCGAGCTGGTGTTCGATATTGAGGATGAAGCACTGGGCCAGTGTCAGCTGGATAGTCTGCGGCTGAAATCGGGCGATAACCTGCTGAAACTGAATGGCTCGGTATTAACGGCACAAACGGAAGCGGCGCAATGGTTGCCGGTGCAGGTTATTGAACCCACCACCTTTAAGTTGTTATCCGGTTCGCCGGAAGAACGCCGCCAGTTTATCGACTGGGGTGTGTTCCACGTGGAACAAAAGTTTATCGAGCATTGGAAAGTGTTCCGTAAACAACTCAAACAACGCAACGCAGTGCTGAAAGAAAAAGAACTGCAGTGGCTGCCAGTGTGGAACCAGACCTTTGCTGAAAGTGCGGCCGTTATTGATAACTACCGGCGCACCTATCTGAAGCGCTTTAAGCCCGAGTTTGAACGCATTCTCCAGCAGCTGGACGATAGCATTCAGGTGCAGCTGGCCTACTACCCGGGCTGGGATCGCGACAGCGAACTGAACGACGTACTGAATAAGCAACAGGAGCGGGATCTGGCGCTGGGTTATACCCAATCCGGGCCACACCGGGCCGAGCTGCGCATTAAGGTGGATAAGCAGCCTGCCGCTGAAATACTCAGCCGTGGCCAGCAGAAAACGGTGGTCGCGGCGCTGAAGATTGCCCAGGGGGCATTGTTCCAGCAGGAGAGCGGCCGCCGCACCATTTACCTGGTGGATGATCTGGCCTCAGAACTGGATGAAAAGCACCGTTTCGCTTTATGTAAGCTGCTGGAAGACTTAAAATGTCAGGTCTTTATTACCAGTATTGATAAAGACAAGCTGACGGATATCTGGCAACCCGTCGCCAGCAAAGTGTTCCACGTGGAACAGGGAATAATAAGCGAAGATTCCCCGGCGACCGCCTGACCCCAAGCATTTTCCTGACTGGCCCAGCGCAATAAGAAATTGTGGTTAGCAGGTATTGATCAATCAAGAGGAACACCGAATGAGTGAGCAGAGTTACGACTCGTCGAGTATTAAAGTCCTGAAAGGGCTGGATGCCGTCCGCAAACGTCCGGGCATGTACATCGGGGATACCGACGATGGTACCGGCCTGCATCACATGGTGTTCGAAGTGGTGGATAACTCCATCGACGAAGCCCTGGCCGGCCACTGTGATCAGGTGGATGTGGTCATCCATGAAGATAATTCCGTCTCTGTGGCCGACAACGGCCGTGGTATTCCGACTGATATTCACCCGGAAGAGGGCGTGTCAGCGGCTGAGGTTATCCTGACCGTACTGCACGCCGGCGGTAAATTCGACGACAACTCCTATAAGGTGTCCGGCGGTCTGCACGGCGTGGGCGTTTCCGTGGTAAACGCGCTGTCTGAAAAGCTGAAAATGACCATTCGCCGTAAGGGCAAAGTGTTTGAGCAGGAATACACCCATGGTGTGCCGGATTACCCGCTGAAAGAAGTGGGTGTGACCGAAGGGAAGGGCACCACCATTCGTTTCCTGCCGTCCAAGCAGACCTTTACCAAAACCGAATTCAGCTTCGACTACCTGGCCAAGCGTCTGCGTGAACTGTCGTTCCTGAACTCCGGTGTGCGCATTCATCTGAAGGATGAGCGCAGCGATAAAGAAGATGTATTCCAGTTCGAGGGTGGCCTGGGTTCTTTCGTTAAATACCTGAACGAAGGCAAAACCGCCCTGAATGACGTCTTCCACTTCAATATTCAGCGTGAAGACGGCATTGGTGTGGAAGTCGCCATGCAGTGGAACGATGGCTTTCAGGAAAACATCTACTGCTACACCAATAACATTCCGCAGCGCGATGGTGGTGCTCACTTAGCGGGCTTCCGTGCCGCTCTGACCCGCACCCTGAACACCTACATCACGGCCGAAGGTCTGGATAAAAAAGCCAAGGTGGCCACCACTGGCGACGACGCCCGGGAAGGCTTAACCGCCATTATTTCGGTGAAAGTACCGGACCCGAAATTCAGCTCACAGACCAAAGACAAGCTGGTCTCCAGTGAAGTCAAAACGGCAGTTGAGCAGGAAATGGGCCGCTTATTTGCCGATTACCTGCTGGAATTCCCACAGCAGGCCAAAGATCTGGTTGGTAAGATGATCGACGCTGCCCGTGCCCGTGAAGCGGCGCGTAAAGCCCGCGAAATGACCCGTCGTAAAGGCGCGCTGGATATCGCTGGCCTGCCCGGCAAGCTGGCCGACTGTCAGGAAAAAGACCCGGCATTGTCGGAAATTTACCTGGTGGAGGGTGACTCTGCGGGGGGTTCAGCCAAGCAGGGCCGTGACCGTCGTACGCAGGCCATTCTGCCGCTGAAAGGTAAGATTCTGAACGTCGAGAAAGCCCGCTTCGACAAGATGCTGTCCTCCGCTGAGGTCGGCACCCTGATTACAGCGCTGGGCTGCGGTATTGGCCGCGAAGAGTTCAACCCGGACAAGCTGCGTTACCACAGCATCATCATCATGACCGACGCCGACGTCGACGGTGCGCACATTCGTACGCTGCTGTTGACCTTCTTCTTCCGTCAGATGCCGGAAATTATCGAACGTGGCCACGTCTTTATTGCTCAGCCGCCCTTGTACAAGATCAAACGCGGCAAGCAGGAGCAGTACATCAAGGACGAAGAAGCCATGGAAAGCTACCTGACCAATGTGGCGCTGGATAAAGCCGCGCTGCATCCGGCCCCAGAAGCCCCGGCCATCAGCGATGAGGCCTTTGCTCAGCTGGTTGCCGATTACCGTGCCACCCAGGAAACCGTTACCCGTATGGGTAATCTGGCCCCGCGTGAAGTGCTGCATCTGATGGTGACGCTGCCACGCCTGACCGCCGCTGATCTGGCCGATGCCAGCAAGGCCCAGGCCTGGGTTGACCAGCTGAATGCCTCGTTGCCCGATGCTGGCCGCAGTGGTACCCACTTCCACGTTGAACTGAGTAAAGACCAGGAGCGCAACAGCCACAAAGTGCTGGTGAAAGTGATTACTCACGGCAGTCCGCGAGATTACCCGCTGGATCATGATTTCTTCACTGGTTCTGGCTATAACAAGTTAGCCACCATGAGTGAAACACTGGCCGCTACCCTGGAAGAAGGTGCATTCATTCAGCGTGGTGAGCGTACCTTTGTTATTAACGACTTCTGGGATGCGATCCAGTGGCTGCTGAGTGAAGCGAAAAAAGGCTTCAACATTCAGCGCTATAAAGGTCTGGGGGAGATGAACCCGGAACAGCTGTGGGAAACCACCATGGATCCGGCCTCACGCCGTATGCTGCGCGTGACCATCGATGATGCCATCGGCGCTGATAAGATGTTCACCACCCTGATGGGTGATGAGGTTGAACCGCGCCGCGCCTTTATTGAAGCCAACGCCCTGAACGTCGCCAACCTGGATTTCTGATCCGCTTGGTGACCGGTTGTTCCACGTGGAACAATCAAAACCCCTGTATTGCTCAGCAATGCGGGGGTTTTTTATGTGCATGAAATTCAAATACTTATTGTGAATTAGGACAGCAAAAAAAACGGCACTATTGTTCTTGGGTACTCACCAACGGACGATCTCTATGAATAACGATAAAATCAGTTTTCTGGCAGCCGCCGTTTTGGTTTCTGCCTACGTGCCCAGCACCTATGCCGAAGGCAATATTTCGTTCAGCTTTTCGCCACCACCCATCACCAGTGTGGCTGCACCCGGAGAGCGCATTAACAAAGGCAGTGTCGGTTATACCCTGGTTGAAATTGAGGATACGGAATTCAGCCTGTTAAACCTCAATCTGCTGACTAAACAGGACGGTTTGTTTGGTTCGTTGGGTTTTGTCACCGGTGAAGATGATACCGGTAATGTGTATATGAGTGGCTTGGCCGCTATGGCCGGCATTGAGCGTATGCTGGACGGCGGCGCCGCTGTCGCACTGGGTATCGGCTTAAATTATTTGTACACGGAATTTGAATCAACGGCGCTGGATATCTATTCCGAAACCTACATCACCACGGTGCCTGCAATGGCTTCTATCCAGAAGCGGTTCGTTATCAATGATGCAGCAGGTATTACGCCTTATCTGATTCTGAATGCTGTGCTGCTGGGTAGTGCATCAACCGATACCAACAGTGCCGCTGGCGTGACCAGCAGCGAATACGACTTTGACCCCTATCTGGGAATACAGCTGGGTGCGGATATCGACTTCAGTGGTTATTCGCTGGGGGCGTTTTACCAGTCCGCAGATGACAGCAGCGTTACCAGCCTGACGTTCAGTTTCGAGTTCTGATCAGAAGCGCTTACCGCTGCTTTCAGCCTCGCTGTATTCGCCCTGAAACGGCGTGGCAGAAACCCTATCCACCTGCTCGTTAATCCAGCGTTCGGTTTGCTCATTCAGTTCGGCGGTACTGAGGCTGGTGGTTTCAATCACCGGGCTGATCACCACCTGAATGGTGCCAGGGCGTTTGATCCAGCTGTTATTGGGCCAGTGTTCGCCGGAATTGTGGGCAATGGCCAGCACCGGTGCCCCGGTCTTGGTGGCTAGCATAGCACCGCCTTTCGAGAATACTTTGCGCTTACCCGGTGGCACCCGGGTGCCTTCCGGAAACACCAGCACATGAATTCCTTTGCCCAGACGATCGGCGCCCTGGGTCAGCACCTGTTTCAGGGCATTGGTTTTCTGGCTGCGGTCGATAAAAATCGGCTGAATCATATTCAGCGCCCAGCCAAACACCGGCAGATAGGCCAGCTCGCGTTTTACCACCTGTACGTGCGGCGCCAGAATCAGCGGCAGAAAGAAGGTTTCCCAGCTGCTCTGGTGTTTGCTTAGCAGCACATAGCCGCGACCATCCTGCGGTACGTTTTCCAACCCCTGTACCTGCCAGCGCAGCCCGCAGATGAGTCGTGCGGCCCACATCGCCATATGGCAGTAAACCACCATGATGACGCGATTACGGGCCTTCAGTGGCAGAAATAAACCGGCCAGCAGGCTGGGCGGAAACCACAGCAGGGTAATCAGTGCCAGGGTGATGTAAAAAACCAGGGTACGCAGAACGTATAAGGGATTCAGTGGCGTAGTGGCAGAAGACGATAAGCTGGACATAAGTGA
Source organism: Venatoribacter cucullus (assembly GCF_016132445.1). Lineage (NCBI taxonomy): Bacteria > Pseudomonadati > Pseudomonadota > Gammaproteobacteria > Oceanospirillales > Oceanospirillaceae > Venatoribacter > Venatoribacter cucullus. The sequence continues at coordinate 8,122 of NZ_CP046056.1, forward strand.
GTTACCAACGGAAACAGCGACAATCTTTATACCACTTCTGTCGCTGCTTCCCGTTAACCTGATCGCCTGATACTTGTTCTTTTAAGGAATAGTAAGCCGGCTTATATCGATTACTGTTGATTATTCAGCAGGTAATCAGCAAATCCGGCCAGATCATCGAACACCAGCGCCTTGCTCAGATGCGCGTCGGCCAGTTTGGCTTCGCTTTTCGCTCCCTTGCCGGTGCGTACCAGTACCGGCTGACAACCCGCCGCCACGCCGGCTTCCAGATCGCGGATCGAATCACCCACCATCCAGCTGCCTTTGGCCGATACGCCCAGCGCCTGCTCAATCTGCTGAATCAGCCCCGGCAGGGGTTTACGGCAATCGCAATCGTCATCCGGGCCGTGCGGGCAGAAAGCGATGTGGGCAAATTTGCCACCGTGTTCCGCCGCCAGTGCCGCCATTTTGTCGTGCATCGCCTGCAGGGTTTCCAGGCTGAAATAGCCGCGCGCCACACCGCTCTGGTTGGTGGCGATGGCAATGGTGTAACCGGCCTGAGTTAAACGGCCGACGGCTTCGGCACTGCCGGGCAGTGGAATCCACTCATCGGTGGTTTTGATAAAGGCGTCGGAGTCTTCGTTCAGCACGCCGTCGCGGTCTAGAATAATCAGTTTCATTTTCTTTCCTTACACAAAAAACGGGAGCGCTGTGCAGCGACTCCCGTTTGTGCGAAGTACCAGCGCCAGGCTTAACCCTGCAGCAGACCGATATCCGCAATACCAATAAACAGCGCCTGCAGCTGCTTCAGCAGTGCCAGACGGTTGTTTTTCACCGCGTCGTCGTCGGCCATCACCATTACGTTGTCGAAGAAGCTGTCGACCACGGCGCGCAGGCCGGCCAGTTCGGTCAGGGCGGCGCTGTAGTCGCCTTTGGCCATCAGCGGGGCAACGGCCTGCTGCTTGGCGGCAACCTGTTCGGCCAGGGCTTTTTCTTCCGCCTGTTGCAGTAAGTTGGCACTTACATTGGCCACGACTTTATCGCCGCCATTCTTGGCCAGAATGTTGGACACGCGCTTGTTGGCGGCGGCCAGTGCTTCTGCGGCGTCGAGTTTGCCGAACTGGTGCACGGCCTGTACGCGGCGGTTGATATCCAGCGCGTTGGTGATGCCCAGAGCCCGCACGGACTGGAATACGCCAGCCGGGATGCCTTCGTCGGCGTACCAGGCGCTGAAACGATCCAGCAGGTATTCAGTCAGGGTGGCTTTGGTATCGGCTTTGAGTTCTGCCGACCAGCCGCTTTCCAGTGCCCAGCCGATCAGGTCGCCCAGATCGATGTCGATTTGTTTCTCAACCAGAATACGCAGCACGCCCAGAGACGCACGACGCAGGGCGAACGGGTCTTTGGAACCGGTCGGAATCTGGCCGATGCCAAACAGACCCACCAGGCTGTCGAGACGGTCGGCCAGTGCGATCATGGTACCGGTGGTGGTGGCAGGCAGTGCGTCACCGGCGAAGGCCGGCATGTACTGTTCAACCATGGCGGCGGCGACGTCGGCCGGCTCGCCATCGTGCTCGGCGTAGTATTTACCGGCCAGCCCCTGCATTTCGGCAAATTCGCCGACCATATTGGACACCAGATCGTTTTTGCACAGGTGGGCGGCGCGTTGCACCATCACTTCGTCCGCACCCAGACGCTCGGCGATTCTGGTCGCCAGCGCGCTGATGCGGCGGGTTTTATCGGCCACAGAGCCCAGACCATTCACCCACACCACGTTTTCCAGTTTCGGGAAACGGCTGGCCAGTGGCTGCTTGCGGTCGGTGTCCCAGAAGAAGGCGGCGTCGGACAGACGTGGACGGATCACTTTCTCGTTACCGGAAATCACCTGCGCCGGGTCTTTCGACTCGATGTTGGCGATGGTGATGAAGTTCGGCATCAGTTTGCCGTCTTTCATTACGTGGAAGTATTTCTGGTGTTCTTTCATGGACGACACCAGCGCTTCCGGCGGCACGCGCAGGAAAGATTCATCAAACGAACCCGCCAGTGCTACCGGCCATTCGTTCAGCGCGGTCACTTCGTTGAGCAGGTCGTCGCCGATGATGGCTTCGCCACCCAGCTTCTTACCGGCCGCGGTAACCTGTTCTTTGATCAGTGCGGCGCGTTCAGCAAAGTCGGCCATCACATAGGCGGCGCGCAGTTTGCTTTCGTATTCAGACGGTGCGTTCAGTACCAACGGCGCTGGTGCGTGGAAGCGGTGACCACGGCTGGTATTGCCGGCTTTCAGGCCCAGCACTTCGCCGTTAACTACCTCAGAACCGAACAGCATCACCAGCCACTGCACCGGACGCACGAATTCCACCCGCGAAGCACCCCAGCGCATACGCTTGGGAATCGGCAGCTTGTCGAGGCTGTTCTGCACGATGGCCGGCAGCAGCTCAACGGTGCTCTTACCTTTGATGGTGCGCTGAATCATCAGTTTGCCGGCGTTCTTTTTGTCAGAATCCGGGGCGGTTTTCAGATCAGCAGCCGTGGCGCCGGCACGGGCGGCAAAGCCTTCAGCGGCTTTGGTCAGCTTGCCGTCGGCGTCGTAGGCGATGTTGGCCGGTGGGCCGTAGATGGTTTCTTCCTGATCGGCCTGCCGGGCTTCGAGTGCTTCGATGCGCACGGCCAGACGACGCGGCGCGGCGAATGACACTACTGCGCCGAAGTTCAGGCCGGCGTCTTGCAGGCCTTGCTCAATACCGGCGGTAAAAGCATCGGACAGGGTTTTCAGCGCCTTCGGTGGCAGCTCTTCGGTACCCAGTTCAACCAGAAAATCTTGTGCACTCATTACTTCTTCTCCTGGGCTTCTTTCTCGGCCTTCTGGGCTTCATAGCGGGCCAGCACGTCGGCACGGTTGGCGGCATCCGCCAGCGGGAAACCTTTTTCGGCGCGGCTGTCGAAGTAGGCCTGAGCGACAGAGCGGGCCAGGGTGCGCACGCGCAGGATGTAACCCTGACGCTCGGTCACGGAAATCGCCCCACGGGCATCCAGCAGGTTGAAGGTGTGCGAGGCTTTCAGTACCTGCTCGTAAGCGGGCAGCGGCAGACCGGCTTCAATCAGACGCTTGCAGTCTTTTTCGTACTGGTTGAAGGCGGTGAACAGGAAGTCGACGTCGGCGTATTCAAAGTTGTAGGTGGATTGCTCCACTTCGTTCTGATGGAACACATCGCCGTAGGTCACGGCTTTGCCGTCCGGGCCGTAAGTCCACACCAGGTCGTACACGGAATTCACTTCCTGCAGGTACATGGCGATACGCTCAAGACCGTAGGTAATTTCACCGGTTACCGGGAAACATTCCAGGCCGCCCACCTGCTGGAAGTAGGTGAACTGGGTCACTTCCATACCGTTCAGCCACACTTCCCAGCCTAAGCCCCAGGCCCCCAGCGTGGGCGATTCCCAGTTGTCTTCGACGAAGCGGATATCGTGCACCAGCGGATCAACACCCATTACGCGCAGTGATTCCAGGTATTTTTCCTGAATATCCACCGGGTTCGGCTTCATTACCACCTGGAACTGGTAGTAGTGCTGCAGACGGTTGGGGTTTTCGCCATAACGGCCATCGGTCGGACGGCGGCTGGGCTGCACATAAGCCGAGGCCCAGTTTTCCGGGCCAATGGCGCGCAGGAACGTGGCGGTGTGGAAGGTACCGGCACCCACTTCCATATCGAGGGGTTGGTTAATCACACAGCCCTGTTCGGACCAGTATTCCTGCAGGGCGGCAATTAAGCCCTGAAAGGTTTTGATGTTGTGGCGACTCTGACTCACGGTGGAATTCCTGTGTTGGCGCCGTGGGGCAGGCTTATCGTGCCCGGCGCGCTGTTCGCGAATAAATAAAGACGCGCGATTATACCAGCGCCGGGCCGGTATGACAGACCTTCGGGGTTGTTATCAGCGGCAGACTTTGTCAGGGTAAAAAGCACAACAGACGATGGAGAGAAAAATCATGCTTGCTGAACGCAAGGGATTTCAGTCAACCGTACTGCTGCCGGTGTTTATTCCCACCATTGTGGTGGCCTTTCTGCTGATCGTCGGCACCATTGCCCAGCCACAGGCTGCCAGCGACGCTTTCAGTGCGACGCTGAGTTGGATTACGGTACATTTCGGCTGGTTTTATATGCTGGCGGTGGCCATTTTTCTGGTCTTTATCGTCGTGGTCGCGGTATCAGACTGGGGCAAAATCCGCCTGGGCCCGGAGCATTCTGAGCCGCAGTACAGCTTTCCGGCCTGGTTTGCCATGTTGTTTTCCGCTGGCTACGGCATTGCACTGCTGTTCTTTGGGGTGGCCGAACCGGTACTGCATTATTCGCAGCCGCCACAGGGCGCTGGCGAAACGGTGGATGCCGCCCGTCAGGCCATGCAGATCGCCTATTTCCACTGGGGTGTGCATATTTGGGCCATCTACGGTCTGGTTGGTCTGGTGTTGGCGTATTTCGCATACCGGCATGGGTTACCGCTGTCGATCCGTTCGGCGCTGTACCCGCTGATCGGTGAGCGGATTTATGGCTGGCCCGGGCATCTGGTGGATGTGTTTGCCATTCTCGGCACCATGTTTGGTCTGGCCACGTCGCTGGGGTTATCGGTAACGCAGATTAATGCCGGCCTGAATTATTTGTGGCCGTCCATTCCGGTCAGCACCACCGTGCAGGTGATTGCCATTGCCCTGATTACCCTGGCGGCAACGGCCTCGGTGGTGGCGGGTCTGGATAAAGGCGTGAAAAATCTGTCCATCCTGAATATGGGGCTGGCCGTCTTTCTGATGCTGGTGGTCTTTCTGGCCGGGCCGACCATTCATGTCCTGGAAACCTTTTTGCAGAACACCGGTGCATATTTAAGCGGACTGGTGGCCCGTACCTTTAACCTGCAGGCTTATTCGCGCAGCGACTGGATCGGTAACTGGACGCTGTTTATTTTTGGCTGGACCATCGCCTGGGCGCCCTTTGTCGGGCTGTTTATTGCCAAGATCAGCCGTGGCCGCACCATCCGCCAGTTTGTGTTCGGGGTGCTGGCGGTACCCACGGTGTTTACCTTTTTGTGGTTTTCCATTTTTGGTGATACCGCGCTGTGGATGATTATGCAGCAGGGCGTACACAGCCTGGTGGGGGATGTGCAGGCCGATCATGCGGTAGCCATTTTTGCGTTTTACGAGCACCTGCCCTGGTCGTCATTTTTATCACTGATCACGGTCTTTCTGATTATTACCTTCTTTGTTACCTCGTCGGATTCCGGCTCGCTGGTGATTGATTCGCTGGCATCCGGTGGCGCGCTGGTTACGCCCGCCTGGCAGCGGGTGTTCTGGGCCACGCTGGAAGGTTTGATTGCGGCTGTCTTACTGTTGGCCGGTGGTCTGAATGCATTGCAGACCATGACCATCGCCAGCGCCTTACCCTTTGCCATTATTATGCTGATTGCGATGGTAGGTATGTGGCGGGCGCTGGTGATTGAAGGCCATCGTGGCAGCAGTCTGCAGAGTGCGCAGGCGCAGACCCGCCCCAATTATCGCCGTACGCAGTGGCGTAACCGTCTGGCCGGGCTGGTGGATTTCCCCGATGAAACGCGGGTAAACCAGTTTATTCAGGGGCCGGCACAGCATGCGCTGAATGAAGTGCAGCTGGAGCTGACGCGGCTAGGTTGGCACGCCGAAACCCACGCCGATGAAGAGTTCGGGCGGGTCTGGCTGCAGGTACAGCGGGATGAATACGTGGACTTTCTCTATGAAATCCGCCGTACATCGTTGCCTTTACCGGACTTTATGGCGCTGGAGCTGAAACGGGAGCTGACAGCGGATGACCAGTATTTCCGCGCCGAAGTCTTCCTGCGGCCGGGCAGCCTGGGTTATGACCTGTACGGTTGTGACGCCCATGAGGTGATCCGCGATGTGCTGGATCAGTTTGAAAATTACCTGCACTTCCTGCACGTCTCGCCCGGTCAGTTACCCTGGAATCTGGCCGAGCATGACACCATGCTGCAGAGTGAGGCTCCCGAGGCTCAGGGTAAGTAAATACTCACAAAGGCGCCGCCCTGCGGGCGGTTGCCGTATTCTACCCGGCCCCGTTGCTGGTCGTTGCCATGCCGTTCGGCAATCAGCTGCACAAAATACAGCCCCAGCCCGGTGCCTTCATTTTTGGTGGTGTTCTTTTCACCGTCCAGTACCCGGGGGTCAAAACCATGGCCATTATCTTCCACGGTCAGGGTTAAGCCGGCCTGGTCATCCGCGCTGATGGTCACTTCACTGGCGCCGGCCTGGGCGCTGTTGGTGATCAGGGTAACCAATGCCAGCTGCAGCAGGTTTTCGTTGTAAAAGCCCTGACTGTTTTCATCAATACGGTTTTCAAACTGCAGGGTTGGAAACTGCAGGCTGGTGGCCTCAATGGCATCGGTGACGGTATCGAACGGCCAGGCGTCATCCATCGGAAACTGTTGGTTTTGCTCCATACTGAACAGCGACATCATTTGCATGGTGTCGTTCTTCAGGCGGGTGGTGCGCTGCAGAATAGGGCGCAGATGGCTGTGGTAACGCTTCGGAATGCGTGCCAGTGCTTCCTGTTCGTAATCCAGCAGGGCCTGCAGCTGATTTTTAAGATCGTGGACGACGGCCGCGACCAGTTGTTCAAATCTCATCCTTGCTCCTTAACCGGTTACAGACCGGCAGCCCGTTTCAGGCGCAGAAAGGTATTTTTCAGACGTTCATAGCGTTCAAAGCGCTCATCCGTTTCGCCCACTTTGCCGATGCGCTGAAAGTAGCGGTAACAATCTTTCAGTTGTCCGACATCCATTTGCGTGGTTTCGACCAGGCTGATTTTGGCCTGAATGGCGTTCAGCAACACGCTGATACCGGCTTCCTCGTAGGCGGCGGCTTCGTCGAAAGCGGCCACGGCACTGGCAAAGTCTTTCTTTTCATAGCAGCTGACGCCCTGGGTATTGAGCGCGGCGGTATGATCGCGGATAACCATTTTATTCAGGTTTTCTTCCAGCGCGTTGATCTGCTGCAGGGCGCTTTCATCGGCGCCGCTGTCTTTCAGCTGCAGCAGCAGATTTTTGGCTTTGACGTGCTGCTGGGTATCAATATAAGCCTCGGTCATCTGCAGCTGCTGATCGAGCGTGGGCTTCTTCAGCCGCAGCAATATTTCTTCAGCCCGCTGGGCTGCCTGCCGGCAATTTTCTTCATCGCCCAGCACCTGCCAGGTTTTGCCTTCGGTAATGCAGGTGGCGAACATAATATCGTCCTCACCGGCGTAATCCTGGCGCAGCTCTTCAATGGCTTTGAAGGCTTTGTCGGACAGCTGCCGCAGTTCACGGCTGTTGGCCTGGGCGTTGCTGTTGGCCAGCGACTGCCGCACGGCGTCGACAAACTGCAGGTAGTTGGAGGAGGTTTTGTAGCAGGAATAACGCCCCAGCCGGATAGCCTGCTCAAAGGCGGCCTCAGCCACCGGGAAGTCACCGTTATCGTAGGCGATGCGGCCCAGCTCCATTTGCCGCAGCACGGCTTTGGGGGAAATGGCCACCGCTTTCTGCAGCTCCTGTTGCGCTTTCAGGGGTTCCCCCATGCTCAGCAGAATGGTGGCGCACCAGTCGTGGCACTGCACATACATGGGGTGAGCGAGCAGCGTTTGCTGCAACAAGGCCAGCGCGCTGCGGGAATCGCCGAGCAGATGCAGGCACACCGCCTGCCCCATTTGCGCCCAGCCGACCGGACGTTTTTCCAGCAGTTTCTGGTAGGTCTGCAGGGCGTCCTGGTAGCGTTTCTGGCGCAGGTACAGCTTGCCCAGAATGCGGGTCAGCGGCATCAGCAGGCGGGGTTTTTCCGCCAGCATCGCCGTGGCCAGAGCAATGGCTTCATCGGGATTACCGGCATCAATGGCCAGATCGATGGGCAGAATTTCCTGTTTGGTGGCCAGAATGCGGATCAGCCGCTCGCGCAGCATATTCAGGGTGAAGGGCTTGGTGATGTAGTTGTCCGGCTCGTACTCCAGAGCCCCCATCACCATGTCGACGGCATTTTCGCCGGTAACCAGAATAAACAGCGCGGTGGATTTCAGGCGGTTGCAGTAGCGGGCTTCCTCCAATACCTGCTGGCCATCCTTGCCACGGCCCAGGTTGTAGTCGGACAGCACAATATCGTACTCATGCTCCATGATCCGTTGTGAGGCTTCGCGGCCATTGGTGGCGGTATCAATCTGGGTGGCGCCCAGTAACGTCACCATTTTTTTCAGCGAGCTGCGCGCCTGCACCAGATCGTCGATGATCAGAATGCGTTTGTTCTGCAGAGCCTGTTCAATATTCAGCATAAGTCGGTTTCTGTGGTTAGTGCGGCAATTTTAGCAGAGCCAGCGGCGCTTGCCGTGACGGAGACGGCAGCCTGCCTATGAACACCATGCACATCCGGCAAGTCTCTTTGAACTTGCCAGAGCAGGGCCAGCGGTTACACTGGCGCGGTTATCAGTAAAGGGCAGAGAACGTGAAGACATTCGTGGGGTATCTGATTGTCGGGTTATTGCGTCTGATTGGCCGCATTCCGTTTCCGGTTGCACAACGTATTGGTGTCGGTCTGGGCCGGCTGTTGCTGCGCTTCCGTAACCGCTCCCGTGATGTGGCGCGGGTCAACCTGCAGCTGGTGTATCCGCAACTGGCCGGGGCCGGGCAGCAGGAACTGCTGCGCGAGGTGCTGGAGGAAAGCGGTAAATCCGCGGCGGAAATGGGCGCCATGTGGGGTGCTTCACCGGAAAAAGGCCGCCAGCTGATCCGTAAGGTACATAACCAGCATATTCTGACCGATGCGCTGCAGTCCGGCCGCGGTGTGTTGCTGTGTGTGCCCCATCACGGCAACTGGGAAGTGCTGAACCACCTGATGACCCTGCACACGCCGATAACCGCCATGTACCGGCCGGCCAAAAACCCGGTACTGGATCGCTGGATGTTAAGCAGCCGTGAACAGACCGGTATTACGCTGGTACCGACCACCCGGGGTGGTGTAATGGCGTTATTCCGGGCGCTGGATACCGGTGGCGTGGTGGGTATTCTGCCGGATCAGGAACCCAAGCGGCAGAGCGGTGTGTTTGCGCCGTTTATGGGTGTGGAAACCTTAACGCCGAAGTTGCCCCATGATCTGCTGCAGAAAACCGGGGCGCTGGCCATTTTCGCTTTTGCGCAACGGTTGCCGGATGCGCAGGGCTTTGAGGTGCATTTCCTGCAAGCCAGTGACGATATCTACAGCGACGATGCCCGCACCTCAGCCACCGCCATGAACGAAGCCATTGAGCGCTGTGTGGCTGTGTGTCCGGCGCAGTATCAGTGGACCTACAAGCGTTTCAAAACCAGCCCGGACAGTGAGGGCGGTATTAACCGTTACAAAAATGCCGGAGTGCGATGACACTTCCTTTTGCGTTGCCGGCGATTTCGTTATATTTTTTTCGCACATTTCTGTGTTCGGGCGCTGAGCCAGCCGTACGCCTCTGTATGGCGGTTTTGGCTGCCTGCGGCGGTCTTGTTCCGCCACCCTCAAATCTATAATTCGGTATCCCGATGTTTGTTATTGATCAATTAATTTTACTTGCTGCCGTACTGATCCTGCTCGGTATTATGTCCAGTAAATTATCGGCCCGTCTTGGCTTGCCGATGCTGGTGTTCTTCCTGTTGGTGGGCATGCTGGCGGGCGAGGGTGGCATTGGCGGTATTGCTTTTGATAATGCCTCCTCGGCGCATGCACTGGGGACGCTGGCACTGGCACTGATTTTGTTCGATGGCGGTTTGCAAACACCGGTGGCCTCCATTCGCCGGGTCTGGAAACCAGCATCGGTCCTGGCGACAGTCGGCGTGATGGTCACGGCGGCTGTTACGGGGCTGGCGGCGGCCTGGATTTTAAATCTGCCGTTGCTTGAGGGACTGTTGCTGGGCGCCATTGTCGGTTCTACTGACGCCGCAGCGGTTTTTTCATTGCTGCGTAATGCCGGTGTCCATATTAATGAACGCCTGAAAGCCACGCTGGAAATTGAAAGTGCTTCCAACGACCCGATGGCGATCTTTCTCACTGTTGGCCTGCTGGAAATTCTGGTGAATGGCCTGCAGCCTGGTACTGGTTTGCTGATGCTGCTGATTAAGCAGATGGGCATAGGTGGGCTGGTCGGCCTGGGGGTGGGTTGGTTGGCCGTACAGCTGATTAATCGCATTCAGCTGGTGGCGACGGGGCTGTACCCGGTAATGGTGGCCAGCTGCGGTTTGCTTGCCTTTGGCGCGGCGGCCAATCTGGGTGGTAGTGGCTTCCTGGCGGTATTCCTGGCCGGCGTGGTCATTGGTAACAGCCGCTTTGTTTTTCAGCGCAGCACCTTTTTGTTTAACGACGGTCTGGCCTGGCTCAGCCAGATCACGATGTTCGTGATGCTGGGCTTGCTGATCAAGCCTGAGTCACTGTTTGACGTGTGGCTTGAAGGGTTGATGATTGCTCTGGTACTGATTTTCATTGCCCGGCCGCTGGCGGTTATTCCGGTTCTGAAGCTCAGTGGCTTTAACACCCGTGAGATCACCCTGGTGTCCTGGGTTGGCTTGCGCGGTTCCGTGCCCATTATCCTGGCGATTTTCCCGCTCATGTATAACCTGCCCGGGGCTGACCTGATTTTTAACGTGGTGTTTTTCGTGGTGCTGCTGTCGGCAACCGTGCAAGGCTCCACCTTGCCCTATATGGCCCGGAAGCTGCGGCTGACTGAAATACCTCCGGCGGCGCCGGCGGCGACGCTGGAAATTACCGCGCTGGGTGATGTTGATGCGGATATTGTGGAATACACCCTGGGTGACCGCGCCCGTGCCGCCGGCCGGCGCTTGTCGCAAACGGCTCTCCCCGATGGCACGGTGGTCGCCATGATTACCCGTGATAAAGAGGTTATTCCGCCGCGTGGTTCAACCGTGCTGAAAAACGGCGATCATTTATTTGTGGTGTTGCGTCCGGACGTGCGGGCTTTTGTTGACTGCGTGTTTTCTGAGGCCGAGGCCGCTTTTCGCACCGAGTTACCGGATACCGAGCTGCGTTTAAAGGGCATCACCCGGGTGGCTGATCTGGCGCATTCTTATGGGATTGAGCTGGGACTGGAAGGCTACCTCAGTCTGGATGATATTCTGCAGCAACGGCTTGAGGTCAAAGAACCTGGCGCGGTGCTGGTATTGGGGGATGTCACCCTGACCATCCGCGATATGGTAGGCAGTCGCATCAGCACGGTCGGCGTTAAGATTGTCGCGCCGGCAGAGACCGAAGCGGTAACCGCAGCGGCCGAACCGGCCTGATCACGCAGCGGCTGGCTGCCGGGCGATGGCCCGGTCGCCAGCGCCCCGCCTAACCCCCCAGCATCAGCGCAGCAGCAATAACGGAATATCGCTTTGGCTGACCATGGTGCGGGTATGGCTGCCGACAAAGAACTGGCGGAGGCGGGAATGCCCGTAAGCACCCATCACCATCAGACCAATATCGTGCTCCTGCTGATAGGCCGTCAGGGTTGCCGGGACGTCACCCTGCAGATGCGCCACGGTGACCTCAAAATCACGTGAACGCAGAATGTCGGCGGCGTGTTGCAGTTTGGCCCCATGCTCGTCATTGGTATGGCCAACCATCACCAGATGGCAGGGTAATCCCTTCAGCAACGGGCTTTGTGCATAGGCGTTCAGTGCCCGCTGGGCCGTTTCACTGCCATCGAAGGCCACCACAAAAGCGCGCGGGGCGGTAAATTCACCCACGGTCACCAGAATGGGTTTTTGCACGCCGCGGATCAGCGCTTCCAGGTGCGAGCCCAAGGTGTGATCCAGGCTGGCATGGCCTTCGCCCTGACGGCCCAGCACCAGTACGCGGGTATCGGCCTGTTGCTCCAGCAGGGTATCGACCACGCCGCCATGCCGCTGCACGGTTTCCACCGCCACCGCGCCCTGTTCGCGCACGATGTGAGCGGCGTCTTCCAGCAGGTGACGGCCATGTTCCAGCGCCAGTTTGGCGCGCTGCTCGTCCAGTTCGGTCAGTTGCTTCAGTAGCTGCTCGCGGGCGCCCAGACCAATGCTGCCGGACAGATTGTCGTGATGGTACGGGTCTTTTTCCAACACATGCAGTAAGCGCAGCGGCGCGTCCAGCCGCTGGCTGACCCAGGCGGCGGCAGCACACACAGAACGGGCCACCGGTGAGCCATCAATACAGACAATAATGTGGTTGCTCATCATATTCTCCTTATACCGGCTCAGTGGCCGCCCAGCAGTTTTTCAACTTCCTGCGGATTATTATGGACGCCAAAGCGGTCGACGATGGTGGCGGTGGCGGCGTTCATACCGATCAGCTCAACCGTAGCACCCTCGCGGCGGAATTTGATCACCACTTTATCCAGCGCCGACACCGCCGTGATATCCCAGAAATGCGCCTGGGTCAGATCAATGCGGATATTGGGCAGTGCTTCTTTAAAGTCGAACGACCGGCTGAAGGCATCGGATGACGCAAAGAACACCTGGCCAATTACGTTATAAACACGGGTGTCGGGTTCGGTTTGCTCGGTTTTGACCACCATAAAACGGCCGATTTTATTGGCAAAGAACAGCGCCGCCAGCAGCACTCCGGTAAACACGCCCAGCGCCAGATTGTGGGTAAAGACCACCACCACCACGGTGGCCAGCATCACAATATTGGTCGACAACGGGTGCGTCTTCAGATTGGTAATGGATTCCCAGGAGAAGGTACCGATCGATACCATAATCATCACCGCCACCAATGCGGCCATCGGAATCTGCCCCACCCAGTCGGATAAAAACACCACCATCAGCAACAACAGCAGGCCGGCGGTAAAGGCCGATAAGCGGCCGCGGCCACCGGATTTCACGTTGATGATGGACTGGCCAATCATGGCGCAGCCGGCCATGCCGCCCATTAAGCCGGCACCAATGTTGGCGATGCCCTGGCCTTTGCATTCCTGATTTTTGTCGCTGTCGGTGTCGGTCAGTTCATCGACAATGGTGGCGGTCATCATGGATTCCAGCAGGCCCACGGCGGCCAGCGAGGCGGAATAGGGCAGAATGATCCACAGGGTTTCCAGCGTCAGCGGCACATCCGGCCACAGAAACACCGGCAGGGTGTCGGGCAGTTCGCCCATATCGGACACCGTGCGGATATCCAGTCCCAGTACCATCGCCACCGCAGTCAGGACCAGAATGCACACCAGTGGGGACGGCAGCAGGGTGCCGATCTTCGGCACATAGGGGAACAGGTAAATAATGCCCAGCCCGGCGGCGGTCATGGCGTACACATGCCAGGTGACGTTGGTCAGCTCCGGCAGCTGAGCCATAAAAATCAGAATCGCCAGCGCGTTCACAAAGCCGGTAACCACCGAACGCGACACAAAGCGCATCAGATTACCGAGCTTCAGATAGCCGGCACCGATCTGCAGCACGCCGGTTAACAGCGTGGCGGCCAGCAGGTATTCCAGCCCGTGGTTTTTTACCAGCGTCACCATCAGCAGCGCCATGGCGCCGGTGGCGGCGGAAATCATGCCCGGACGTCCCCCCACAAAAGCAATCACAACGGCAATACAGAAGGAGGCGTACAGGCCCACTTTGGGGTCCACGCCGGCAATAATAGAAAACGCGATGGCTTCCGGGATCAGCGCCAGCGCCACCACGGTACCGGACAAAATGTCGCCACGGATATTGGAAAACCATTGCTGGCGGTAATGCGCAAGCATGCAGACTCCTGTTGCGTTACAGATAGGAAGAAAAGGCGCTCAGCTGCGCCAGAAGGTGGGGCTTAACAGCACCAGCAGGGTAAAAATTTCCAGTCGGCCCAGCAGCATGGTCAGTGCCAGCAGCCATTTGGCGGTATCGGAAATATTGCCGTAGTGAGCGGCCACATCGCCCAGCCCGGGGCCGAGGTTATTCAGACAGGAACCAACGGCGGAAAAGGCCGTGACCTGATCCATGCCGGTGGCCATTAAGGCCAGCATCATCACCATAAAGGTGACGATATAAACCGAGAAAAACCCCCATACACCGGTCAGCACGCGATCCGGCACCGCTCGTTTGCCGAGTTTCACCGGCATGATGGCGTTGGGGTGAATCAGACGCCGCACTTCGCGCACGCCCTGCTTATAAATCAACAGCACGCGGATCACTTTCATACCGCCGCCGGTGGAACCGGTACAGCCACCAATAAAGGCCATCATAAACAGCAGTACCGGCAGAAAGACCGGCCAGCTGGAGAAGTCGGCGGTGCTGAAGCCGGCGGTGCTGGCCACGGACACCAGCTCGAAAATGCCGTAGCGCAGCGAATCCAGAAAGCCGTAGGTATTGGTCAGCCACAGCGCAACGACGGTTAATACCGCACCGCCGGCCATAATCTGCAGGAAAAAGCGGATTTCCGGGTCCTGCAGATAATGGCTGAGGCTTTTATTGCGCCAGGCAAAGAAGTGCAGCGAGTAATTCATCGCCGCCACCAGCATAAAAAAGACGCAGATGCCTTCAATCACGGCGCTGTTGAAATGGCCAATGGACGCATCGTAGGTGGAAAACCCGCCAATACCGACCGTTGAGAAGCTGTGTACTGCCGCATCAAAGCCATCCATGCCGGCGGCCCAATACGCCAGGCCGCAGCTGAGGGTAAGGCCAGCGTACACATACCAGAGCGCCTTGGCGGTTTCGGCAATGCGCGGGGTGAGTTTGGTGTCTTTCATCGGCCCGGGCATTTCCGCCCGGTACAGCTGCATACCACCGATGCCCAGCATTGGCAGAATGGCGACGGCCAGAACGATAATGCCCATACCGCCCAGCCACTGCAGCTGCTGGCGATACCAGAGAATGGACTTGGGCAGGAATTCCAGCCCGGTCATCACCGTGGCGCCGGTGGTGGTCCAGCCCGACAGCGATTCAAAGAAGGCGTCGGCGAAGCTCAGGCCAGGATTGTCAGAGATCATAAAGGGCAGGGTGCCGGCCAGTCCCAGGGTCAGCCAGAACAGCGCAGCAATTAAAAAGCCGTCGCGGGTACGCAGCTCCTGCCGCACCTGCCGCACCGGCAGCCAGCTGGTAAAACCGATGCCGAAAATCATGACCATGGCGGTGACAAAGGCTTCGGTGGCACCATCGTCGTACCACATCGACACCAGAATCGGCGGCAGCATGGTCAGGCTGAACAGCATCAGCAGAATGCCAAGAATGCGGGCGATCATGGAAAAGTGCATACAGGCTCCGCGCCGGTTAAATCAGAAGAAGCCCAGGCCGACCTGGAACAGCCGCTCTACATCCGGAATATGGCGTTTTTTCATTACGAACAGAATGACGTGATCATTCGATTCCACCACCACATCGGAGCTGGCCATCACCACCTGCTCGCCGCGCACAATGGCACCGATGGTGGTGCCCGGCGGCAGTTTGATTTCGCGGATTTTCCGCCCCACCACTTTCGATGAATGTGAGTCGCCGTGGGCGATGGCTTCAATAGCCTCGGCCGCACCCCGGCGCAGTGAGTAGACGTTCACCACATCGCCGCGGCGTACGTGAGTGAGCAGGCTGCCGATGGTCGCCTGTTGCGGTGACACCGCCACATCGATCATGCCGCCCTGCACCAGATCGACGTAGGCGCCTTTGTTAATCAGCGTCATCACCTTGCGCGCGCCCAGCCGCTTGGCCAGCAGCGACGCCATAATGTTCACTTCATCGTCGTTGGTGAGGGCGCAGAACACATCGGTGTTTTCGATGTTTTCTTCTTCCAGCAGGGTCTGGTCGGTGGCGCTGCCGAGCAGCACCACGGTGCGGTCAAGGTTTTCGCTGAGGAACTGGGCACGATCTTCGCCGTGCTCGATCAGCTTGATCAGATAATCCCGTTCCAGCGCTTTCGCCAGCCGGTAACCGATGTTGCCGCCACCGACGATCATAATACGGCGGTAGGCGTCTTCTTCGCGGCGTAACTCATTGATAACCTTGCGGATATCGTCTTTGGCGGCAATAAAGAACACTTCGTCGTCGGCTTCAATCACGGTGTCGCCGGTCGGTTCAATGGCTTTGTTGCGGCGGAATACGGCGGCCACGCGGGTTTCGACATTGGGCAGGTGATCTTTCAGGTGGTGAATGGCGTGGCCCACCAGCGGGCTGCCGGCATAGGCGCGCACCGCCACCAGCTGCACCCGGCCATCGGCAAAATCCAGCACCTGCAGAGCGCCGGGATGCTGTAACAGGCGGCTGATGTAGTTGGTCACCACCTGTTCGGGGGAAATCAGCACGTCGATGGAGAAGGCATCGTTGCGGAACAGTTCGGGTTGCTTCAGATAATACCCGGAACGGATACGGCTGATTTTGGTGGGGGTGCGGAACAGCGTATAGGCCACCTGACAGGCAACCATATTGGTTTCATCCGAATTGGTTACTGCCACCAGCATGTCGGCGTCGTCGGCACCAGCATCGCGCAGCACATTCGGGTAGGAGCCGCGGCCGACGATGGTTTTGATATCCAGCCGGTCCTGCAGTTCGCGCAGGCGCTCGGCATCGGTGTCCACCACAGTAATGTCGTTTTGTTCATTGGCGAGGTTTTCGGCCAGTGTGCCGCCGACCTGGCCGGCGCCGAGGATAATGATCTTCATGATGCCCATCCCTGGGCATCACCCTGACGGGCAGCCTGCGGCTGTGCAAAAGTGCTGTCCTGCACTTTTGTCATTTTATTGCTCATTTTTCAGGTTCCTTTGCGCAGAAGTGCATAAAAAAAACCATCATGGCCATCCGGCTGTGGCAGTAATTGTCTGCCGGCATTACAGGCCTTACCCCAGGGAAAGTCCAGCTCCGTCAGGCCGACATTGGTATGCCGGTTGATGAAGTTCTGGATCTGCTCGCTGTTTTCCCGTGGCAATACCGAACAGGTGGCATACAGCAGGCGGCCACCGGGTTTCAGCAGGTTCCAGGCGGTATCCAGCAGGCGTGCCTGCACCTCTGCCAGTTGCTCAATGTCTTCGCGCCGGCGCAGCAGTTTGATGTCCGGGTGGCGGCGGATCACGCCGGTAGCCGAGCAGGGCGCGTCGAGCAGAATGGCGTCGAACTGTTCGCCGTCCCACCAGTCGTCCGGTGCGCCGATATCGGCGCAGAGTACGTCCGCCTGCAGCTGCAGGCGGGCGAGGTTCTCATGCACCCGGCCCAGCCGGCTTTCTTCGATATCGACCGCCAGCACGCGGGCATCGGCCCGCTCCAGCAGGTGACAGGTTTTGCCTCCGGGGGCGGCGCAGGCATCCAGAATGCGTTCGTTGGCCTGCGGTGCCAGCAGCTGCGCGGCTAATTGCGCGGCCTCGTCCTGCACGCTGAAGTCGCCCTCGGCAAAACCGGGCAGCTGGGTGATGTCGCAGGATTCCGCCAGATAAATACCATCGGCGCTGAATTCTGCCGCGCGGGCGTCGATACCGGCGCTGGTCAGCCGGGCCAGATAGTCGTCACGGCTACCGTGGCGACGGTTAACACGCAGGCACAGCGGTGGCCGTTCGTTGTTCTGCTGCAGAATGGCTTGCCAGTCGTCCGGCCAGGCTTTGCTCAGCATTTTCACCAGCCACTTCGGATGGCTGGTGGCGGTAACCGGATTCTCGTCCAGCGGCGGCAGCAGGCTTTCATATTCGCGGCCATAGCGGCGCAGACAGGCATTCAGTACGGATTTGGCGTAGCCCTTGCCCAGCTCTTCACAGACTTCCACAGTAGCGTGCACGGCGGCGTGCGGCGCTTTGCCCTGAATGGCCAGCTGGTACAGGCCGATGATCAGCAGGGCGCTGAGGTCCTGATCTTCTTCACCGAAGGGGCGGCTTTGCAGAATTTTTGCCAGCGCATGCAGGCGCTGGTAATGACGGCAGCTGCCCAGCACCAGATCGCGCAGAAAGCCACGGTCGGCGCTGTCGACGCGTGCTTCCAGTGGCGGCAGACATTGATTCAGCGACTGGCCATTCAGTACGCCGGCCAGCGCCATGGCGGCGGCGCGGCGGGCGCTGAGCGGGCTGTTCAGGCTTTTATGCCAGGGCGATAGCGGCGCGCTCATAAAGTGGATGCCAGCAGGTGGTTGGGCTGGAACAGCTGCGGCTGACCGTTAATCACATCCGCCACGCGCATGGCTTTTTTGCCTGGCAGCTGCACCTGGGTAATGCGCAGTACGCCGTCACCACAGGCCACGTCCAGGCCTTCGGCCGCGGCGCGGATAATGGTGCCCGGCAGCAGCGCGGTGGTTTGCTCCAGCGCTTCCGCCATTAATACCCGGATGCGTTCATCGCCCAGCAAGGTGTAGGCCATCGGGAAGGGATTGAACGCCCGCACCCGCAGGGCGATTTCGTCGGCTGGCTGGTGCCAGTCAATCAGGGCTTCTTCTTTCAGCAGTTTGTGCGCGTAATTGGCCAGCGCATCGTTCTGCTTTTCCGGTTGCAGGGTGCCAGCTTCCACCTGCGCCAGTGTCGCCAGCAGGGCTGGTGGGCCCAGTTCCGCCAGCCGGTCGTGCAAGGTGCCGCCGGTGTCATCAGCGAGAATACCGGTAGTGACTTTGCTCAGCATGGCACCGGTATCCAGGCCTTTATCCATCTGCATGATGGTGATGCCGGTGAGCTTGTCGCCGGCTTCAATGCAGCGCTGAATGGGGGCGGCTCCGCGCCAGCGCGGCAACAGCGAGGCGTGTACGTTCAGACAACCGTATTTGGGCGCATCCAGTACGCTTTGCGGCAGAATCAGGCCGTAAGCCACCACCACCATCACATCGGCCTTCAGGCTTTGCAGCTGTTCAACGTCGGCAGCATCTTTAAAGTTCAGTGGCTGGTAAACCGGCAGGCCATGATCCAGCGCTACCTGTTTTACCGGGCTGGGCTGCAGTTTTTTACCACGCCCGGCCGGCCGGTCGGGCTGGGTATAGACGCCGATTACCTCATGGCCGCTGTGAATCAGCGCCTGCAGGTGAATGGCCGCAAACTCCGGCGTGCCGGCAAACAGAATGCGTAAGGCCATTATTTTTTGCCCTGCTGGCGGGCTTCCAGTTTGTGTTTCTTTTCCAGCTTGTCTTTGATGCGGTTACGTTTCAGGGTCGAGATATAGTCCACCATCAGCTTGCCTTCGAGGTGGTCGACTTCGTGCTGTATGCACACCGCCAGCAGGCCGCGGCATTCCATTTCAAAGGGATTGCCGTGGCGGTCGATGGCTTTCACCAGACAGTGTTCAATGCGGGTAACGTCTTCGTAGAACCCCGGTACCGACAGGCAACCTTCCTGCATGGTTTCCGGCTCGCCTTCCAGTACGGTGATTTCGGGGTTAATAAACACCAGCGGTTCGGATTTATCTTCCGAGACGTCGATGGTGATGATGCGCTCATGCACATTCACCTGGGTGGCCGCCAGGCCAATGCCCGGTGCGGCGTACATGGTGTCGAACATATCGTTGACGATGGCGCGCACGCGCTCGTCAACGTCGGCCACCGGCGCGGCTTTGGTGCGTAAACGGGGATCCGGGTATTCTAAAATTTCGAGTAAGGCCATAGAGTTGACTGCTTATATAGAACAATGTGGTCGTGACTTGCTAAGATGCCGGTCAGGCAGTGACATTCAATGCGAGATCAACGGGATCCGCCAATAATAAAGGGAATACAGGATGAGCAAAACCATCAAGGGCATTCTGCTGGCTGGTTTGATGGGCCTTTCGGCCGGAGCCATGGCGCTGACGCTGAAAAGCGATGCCCCGGAGCGCTATGTGGTTAAGAAAGGCGATACCCTGTGGGGCATTTCCGAACGCTTTACCAATGATGCCTGGCAGTGGCCGGAAATCTGGTATCTGAATGAAAAAATTGACAACCCGCATCTTATTTTCCCTGGCGATGAACTGAGCCTGGTGATGATCAACGGCGAAATGCGTCTGACCGTTACCAAGCGTGGCGAAGCCAGCCGCACCGTTAAGCTGCAACCTACCGCCCGCGTCGAGCCCATTGAATCGGCTATTCCTGCGATTCCTCAGGACGCCATCCGTGGCTTCCTGCGCCATAACCGCGTGGTGGCACCGGCAGAACTGGATAACGCCCCGCGCATTATTTCCGGTGAAGACGCCCGTCTGATGATGGGTGCCGGCGGCAAAGTGTACGCCCGCGGTGAATTTGGTGAGGAAGTGTCCGCGGCCTACGGCGTGTTCCGTCGTGGTCAGGTGTATCGTGACCCGCAAACCAACGAAGTGCTGGGCCTGGAAGCGACCGACATTGGTCAGGGCCGTGTCGAAGCCAAAGATGGTGACATCGTGACGCTGGAACTGGAGCGTACCAACCAGCAGGTAGCCATTGGTGACCTGCTGCTGCCGACCGAAGACCGTGCTCTGCTGGCCAATTATTACCCGAAAGCGCCGGCCAAAGCCCTGAATGGTCAGATTCTGGCGGTCTCCGGTGGCGTGACTCAGGTGGGCCAGTACGACGTGGTGGTGCTGAACCGCGGTGAGCGCGATGGCCTGGAAGCCGGTTCCGTCTTACTGGTGAAAAAGACCGGCAATGTGGTGTACGACCGCGTCGCCGGTGAGCGGGTCCAGCTGCCCGATGAGCGTGCCGGGACAGTGATGGTGTTCCGCACCTTTGAAAAAATGTCTTACGGCCTGGTGATGCGGGCGACCCGTCCGCTGCGCGTGGGCGACAAGATCGAAAACCCGAATCAATAATAAGGAATTCTCTATGCTCAGGGACGAGCTGTTACTGGCCTGGTGGCGTTTAACCCAATTGCCGGGCATTGGTCCGGTGGCCATCAACGAACTCCGCACCCGTCTGGGTGATCCGCGTGAACTCCTGCATACCTCGTCCGAGCAACTGGTGGCGCTGGGTTTTAACCCTGAAGCGGCCCGCCGCTGGGCTACCGATGCCAGCCTGAATGACGGCTTTGCTGCCTTACAGGCCTGGCGTCAGCACAAGCACTGCGGTGTGTTGCTGGCCGGCATGGAACCCTATCCGGACATTCTGGCGGCGCTGCCTGATGCGCCGGTGATTCTGTATTACCACGGTGACCTGGCTTGTCTGCAGCAGCCCATGATTGCCATGGTCGGCAGTCGTAACCCAACCCCCTATGCCCGTGAATGGACGCAGCAAACCGCGCGCGAGCTGGCGGCCACTGGCGTCACCGTGGTCAGCGGGCTGGCGCTGGGTATTGACGGTGCCGCCCATCAGGGCGCGCTGGAAACGGGCCGGACGGTGGCGGTGCTGGGCAGTGGCGTGGATGTGATTTATCCACAGCGGCACCTGGGACTGGCGCAGATGATCATGCATAAGGGATTGTTGCTGTCGGAGTTTGCGCCCGGTACCGCGCCACAGCCATCGCATTTTCCATCGCGTAACCGCATTGTCAGTGGTCTCAGCCTGGGTACCGTGGTCGCGGAAGCAGCCAGCAAAAGCGGTTCGCTGATTACCGCTAAGCTGGCGGCAGAACAGGGCCGCGAGGTGTTTGCCTTACCTGGCGCGGTGACCAATCCACTGAGTCATGGCTGCCATCAGCTGATCCGCGACGGTGCCATTTTGGTACAAAACGCCACCGATATTCTGCAGGAACTGCAGCTTAACCCCGGTATCCAGCCCGGTTTGTTTGACGCCGTAGCTGCCAGCGACCCGGTACCAGCCTTGCTGGTGCACATTGATTACACCGCCACCTCGCCGGACGTGATTGCCATCCGCTCCGGGCTGGGCATGGCCCGCCTGTTACCGGAACTGTTGGATCTGGAATTACAGGGCTGGCTGCAGCAGGTGCCGGGCGGGTACTTGCGTACCCGCTGATTCCGGCGACCAGGCTGCGCTCATTCGCCTCTTGTTCCCGTTTGCGCCTTGCAGTAGGGTTCGCACTTTCCTTTTTCTGATGCAATTATGAGCAACGACTCCTTGCTGCAGGCGGCGGCCTGTATCCGTGCTGGCGGTGTGCTGGCCTACCCGACCGAGGCCGTGTGGGGGCTGGGCTGCGACCCGGCCAATGAGCAGGCCATTGCCCGTATTCTGGAACTTAAAGACCGCCCCTGGCACAAAGGGCTGGTGGTGGTGGCCGCGTCACTGGAGCAGCTGCAACCCTGGTTATTACCGCTGGCCGATGATGACCTGGCCCAGGTAATGGCTACCTGGCCGGGCCCGGTTAGCTGGGTCTTGCCCTGCCGGCCCGATGTGCCGCGTCTGCTGCGGGGTGAACATGAATCACTGGCGGTGCGGGTAACCGCGCATCCGCTGGTGCGCGCCTTGTGTGAACAGGTCGGCCCGCTGGTGTCGACCTCTGCCAATCCGGCGGGTCAGGAACCGGCCCGTTCGCTGCAGGACGTGCAGCACTATTTTAAGGACAGCCTTGATTACATTCTGCCGGGTGAGCTGGGTGGCCGCGCCCAGCCTTCGGAAATCCGCACGCTGAGTGGTCAGCGTCTGCGTTGAGGAGATTGATATGAGTCATGCTCACAATGGTTGCGATGTCGCAGCGGTTAAAGCGTTTTTACTGGATTTGCAGGACCGCATCTGTGCAGCGCTGGAAGCCCAGGATGGCGGCACCACTTTCGTGGAAGACGCCTGGGAACGTCCGGCGGCCGAAGGTGCGCTGGCATTAACCGGCGGTGGCCGTACCCGCGTGATCGCCAATGGCACCGTTATTGAAAAAGGCGGCGTGAATTTTTCCCACGTTCGTGGCGAGCGCTTGCCGGCGTCGGCTACCGCCTCGCGCCCGGAACTGGCCGGCCGCAGCTTTCAGGCGCTGGGCGTGTCGCTGGTGATTCATCCGCATAATCCTTATGTACCGACTTCCCACGCCAACGTGCGGTTGTTTATTGCCGAGAAAGACGGCGAAGAGCCTGTGTGGTGGTTCGGTGGCGGCTTCGACTTAACACCGTTTTATCCCTTTGAGGAAGACGTTGTGCACTGGCATCAGGTCGGCAAAGACCTGTGCGCGCCGTTCGGACCTGAGGTGTTTCCTAAGTACAAAAAATGGTGCGACGAATACTTTTATCTGAAGCATCGTAACGAAAGCCGTGGCGTCGGCGGATTGTTCTTCGACGACCTGAACAGCTGGGACGGTGAACTGAATTTTGCCAAATCCTTCGCCTTTATGCAGGCGGTGGGTAATGGCTATATCGATGCCTATGTGCCCATTGTGGCGAAGCGCAAAGCGCTGGAATACGGTGAGCGTGAGCGTAAATTCCAGTGCTACCGCCGTGGCCGCTACGTGGAGTTCAACCTGGTGTTCGACCGCGGCACCATCTTTGGTTTGCAGACCGGTGGCCGTACCGAGTCCATTCTGATGTCGCTGCCGCCGGTGGTGCACTGGGATTACGACTGGCAGCCAGAGCCCGGTTCGCCGGAAGCTCGTCTGACCAGCGATTTTCTGCCGCATAAAGAGTGGGTGTCAGCACGGTATGACTGATCTGTACGCGGTGGCCGGTAACCCCATCGGCCACAGTAAATCACCGCTGATTCACAGCACCTTTGCCCGCCAGACGCAGCAGGACTTGCTCTACAAAGCCCTGCTGATGCCGCTGGGAGAATTCGCCGCCAAAGCGGAAAAGTTTTTTCAGCACGGCGGCAGTGGCCTGAACGTGACCGTGCCGTTTAAGGAAGACGCCTTCCGGTTTGCCACTACCCACACGCCCCGGGCGCTGCGGGCGCAGGCGGTGAACACCCTGAAAAAAATGCCCGACGGCAGCATTCTGGCCGACAACACCGACGGCGTTGGTCTGGTACGCGATTTAACCCTGAACCATCAGGTGCCTTTGGCGGGCAAACGCATTCTGCTGCTGGGTGCCGGTGGGGCGGTGCGTGGTGTATTGCAGCCGCTGTTGGAACAACAACCGGCCGAGTTGGTGATTGCCAACCGCACGGTCAGCAAAGCGGAACAGCTGGCCCGTGACTTTGCCGACCTTGGTTGTGTAACCGCCAGCAGCTTTGCTGATGTGCCCGGTGCCTTCGATCTGATTATTAACGGCACCTCGGCTAGTCTGGGTGGTGAATTACCGCCGCTGCCGCTGACCGTGTTCAAAGACGGCACGGTCACCTACGACATGATGTACGGCGCTGGCCGCACCGTGTTTAACCAATGGGCCCATGAGCAGGGCGTGACCATAACGCTGGATGGGCTGGGCATGCTGGTGGAGCAGGCCGCCGAAGCCTTTTATTGCTGGCGTGGTGTGCGTCCGGATACCGCCACCGTGATACAGCGGCTGCGGCAGGAACGTCGTACCTATTGATACGGTATCGTTATCAACACAGAACGCTATAATGGCCCACTCTGTCTGATAACCTACAAGGACGATCCATGCGTACCCTGCTGTTGCCGGTGCTGTTGTGCTGTTCCCTGCCGGCCCTGGCCTTACCCGCTGAATTCCGCGACTGCGGTGCCAACCGCGATGAAGCCCTTACCAATCTGGCCACCTCTCTGGTGGCCGATATCCGCTCCGAAGTCCGCCAGACGGTTTCCACCAGTTCGTTTCTGGGCATTAACCTCACCAGCCGCAAGGAAAGCCTGGATCAGGGCGTCAGTACCAATCTGAAACTGAAAGGCGTGGAATTCCGCCGCGAAGACGATGGTTACTGTGCTTACCTGAAGCGCGATGATCTGCGTGCCATGGCCGTGGATTACCACCGCCAGGCACAGAATTACCAGCTGAAAAACCTGCCCGATGAGGTGCGCCCGCGCATCCGTACCCTCGACCAGTGGCAGCAGGATCTGGAACAAATCCGCCTGCTGGGGCTGTTGTTCCCGCGTGATTTACCGCGCGGCTGGGAAAAGCAGCTGGCCAGCCAGCAGAAAACCCTCGCCAATGCCCGGGCCGGATTGTATCCGCAGGGCATTACCGTTCGCGTGACCGGTGCCGATGCCCGTCTGACCATTGCCGGTAAGCCGATGAAATCGGGTGAGCCACTGTATTTACCGGTGGGCCAGTACCAGTATCAGGTGAGTGCGCCGGGGTTCTGTGCGGTTACCGGTAAGGTCAGTCTGGACGCCAGTGAAGACGAGTCCATCCGGGTTGATATGAGCCGCAATCGCCTGCCGACCCTGCAGCTGACCACCAATAAACCCGGTCAGGTACGGTTGATGGCGGATGGCCAGCAACTGCAGGACGGCAAACGTCTTACCCTGCAGCGTTGTGACGGTGAGGTGGCGGTGGCGTTGACCTATTACGATGGCAGCGAAACCATCAGTCGCGACAGCCGCTACAGCCTGAAGCCGGGCCGTGAAATCACCGACCATTTCCGCTTCTACAGCCGCCGCGAGCTGAACCAGCTGGAACAGCTGAGCAATCAGTTCAGCCGTGGTGAGCGGCTGGAAATCAAATACGGCTACACCTGGCTGCCGTCCGAATACGAAGACTTTGCCGGCGCCGAATTTGACGGCATGCATCAGCTGAAAATTAACTACCTGCAGATGAACACATGGCTGCGTCATGGCCCGGGCATCATGGTGGGCCGCAGTGGCGACAAGATCAGCGGCGATCTGCTCTATAACCTGGGCCTGCAATTCACCAACATGGGCGAAGGCCGGCCGCTGCACGTTCTGGGTAAGGTGGCCTTTGTGCCCTTTGTGAACCTGCAGCTGGGGGTGGGTTATCACCAGTTTGGCCAGAGCGACACGGACATCAGTCTGGATACCTTCCGTGAACAGGCCAGCGATGAGGAAGACGATCTCGTGCGCGATTATCTGGTCGCCCGCGTTGGTGCCGGGCTGGATATCAGCCTGACCCGCTGGATTGGCGTGCAGCTGTATGCGGATAAATCCTTTACCCAGGAAAATAGTGTGGTGGTGGGGGCCGGTTTAACCCTGAAGCTGCCCTGATTCTCTGTTTGCGCGGGTGAACGAAAAATGGCAGGCCAGCGCCTGCCATTTTTTATGGGCGCGGTTGAGGCCGCTCAGAACATCAGGTTCAGCCGCACAAAGGGCCCCCAGCGCACATCGGTGCGCTCAAAGGCTGCGCGGATTTCATCCGCTTCAATCTCGGAATCCTCGCTGATGCCGTTGTAGTAGGTTTCCACATCGGCGCTGACGCCCGCCTGTAACGCCGCGCCCAGACCACCCCAGCGCACCGAGCGCGCCTGCCAGAAGTAGCCGGCTTCCACAAAACCATCCAGCGCCAGACCGATATCGTCACTGTGCTCTTTGCCGCTGACGGCCTCGGCCTGGCGCAGGATATCGGCACCGATGTCATAGCGGTACAGGCCAATACCGACGCGGCCGTCCAGATAAAAACCCCGGCTATTGAACAGATAGCGCGAGGTATATTGGGCGGTGTCGTAGCCGATTACATACGTCAGCTTCTGCAGTTCAAAATCCGGATCAAAATAAATATCCGGGTCGCCTAAGCCACTTTCAAAAAATCCCACCGCCATCGGCATATTATTGCGGCTGTAGCTCACCCCGCTGAGCCAGCCCAGTTCGCTGGTGACCAGCAGGGCAAAGCGCTGGTAGTCGTTTTCAAAGGCCACCACCTGCTCGGCGCCGTTGTTATCGCGATAGGTGGCGACACCACCAGCCAGCTCGCTGGCGAATTCCAGCTGCAGGCGGGTCGGGCCATGGAAGAAGCGTTCAAAGCCAATGCTGCCGTAGAGTTTGCGGGTGGCGCTGCGCTCCAGTTGGTTCATGCCCTGTTCGGCCTCGCTGGTCAGCCAGGTAAGGGCAATCTGGTTGCCGGCCAGTTGCCCGGCCAGGCGGTATTCCCGCAGTACCGACTCGTTCATGTCGTACTTCACCGACGCCAGTTTGTCGGTACTGCCATCGCTGCCAGCGGGGCTTTCCACCGACTGTGATACTGACCAGTGGGTGGCGCGGATACCGGCACCGATAAGCAGATCGGCTAAATCCGGGGTTTGGTACGGGTTGGCTTCAGGCTGCTGCGCCGGCAGGCTTTCCGGGCGCAGGCGATAAAATTTGGTGCTGCTGCGCAGACGGGTGGAAACCCGCAGTTCGTTATCGGCGGCCTGATACAGTTCCGGGCGCACGCCGGTGTCGTCGCCGATGCTGTTGGTCACCGTGTAGTGGCGGGCGTTATCGCCCTGCAGGTGGTACAGACTGAGGTTTTTATTGCGCTTGTTGCGGTACTCGTACAGCGCGACCCAGGTGTTGCCGGGTGCTTGCGGAAAGACACTGAGGATATGGTCAAAATCACTGTGGCGTTGCAGGCCGGTGCGGGTCTGGCGTTGGCCGCTGGCGTCAATCACATACAGATTAAAGTCTTTATCCAGCATGGCCAGTACCCAATGGCCACGGTACGAGGTGGCAAACCGGTAATGCAGTGGCCTGGCCGGCAGCGTCTGGCTGCGGTTGCCCACCCGCAAGGTACGGCCGCTGAGGCAGATTAACTCGCCCCGGAGGCTGATAACGCCATCGCTGAAGCTGACACAGTTCGCCAGTGCAGCATCGGCAACCGCTACCCGCTGGCCATGATTATCGGCCAGATAATACTGCTCACCATTGCGGTACAGCGCGTACGTGACCTGTTGATAACGGCTTTGGGTGATTAACGAGGAATTTTTGCCGACGCGGAAGCGTTGTTCGCCCACCGCCACCCAGTAGGAACAGTTTTGGTCTTTGCACTGGCTGTACCAGTTGGCAGAGGTAATGTTCAGGCTGTGCATATATTGCCAGTAGCTGAGGCCGTTATCGCTGGCCGGGCTGTGCTCCCACAGCAGGGACTGAGCGGTGGCCGAGCCGGTGATGAATAACAGGATGCAGCACAACAAACGGACAGGCTGAAACACGCAATTTCCTTAATAGCGGTGAGTGGTGGACAACTTCAGCGCCGCAGTATAACGGCCAATGCCGGTGGCTGCCCTGTCGTGCATCATTGATTGCGCCTCCCATCGACCGGGGCGGGCCGCTATACTGGGCGCCACTTTTTTGGGGAAGCGCTTATGTCTGCACCGGCCGGCACAAAAAAAAATCACAGTTTTTTCAGCAATCTGCTGTTTAACATCGTTATTCCGACGCTGATTCTGACCAAGGCCAGTGGCGACGATATGCTCGGTCCGACCCTGGGCGTGGTGGTGGCACTGGCGTTTCCGCTGGCGTTCGGCTTCTGGGATTTAAAAAATGCCGGCAAGGTGAACGTATTTTCCATTCTCGGCGTGGTCAGTGTGCTGCTGACCGGTGGCATCAGCCTGCTGAAATTACCGCCGGAATATCTGGCTATTAAGGAAGCGCTGATTCCGGGGCTGATAGGTCTTGGGGTGTTGGTGACCCTGAATACCCGCTATTCGCTGCTGCGCATGATTATTCTCAACGACGAAATTATGGATACCGAACGGCTGCAGCAGGTAATTGCCGAGCGCGGCGAGCAGGAACATTTTGACCGCCATCTGAACGTGGCCAATAAAATTGTCGCGGCGTCATTTTTTTTATCGTCGGCGCTGAATTATGGCCTGGCGCGTTATCTGGTGACCGCCATGCCCGGCACGCCGGAATACAACGAGCAGCTGGGCACCATGACCGCCATGAGCTACCCGGTAATTGTCATTCCCAGCATGATCGTGCTGGTAGCCGCTATCTGGTATTTGTTCCGTCAGGTGCGCAAGGTAACTGGCCACGGTCTGGAAGATTTTATGCGCCAGTAAGCGCAGCGGTTTGCTGATGACTGGCTTTAACAAGACGGATAGACAGAAAAAACGGAGCGCGAGGCTCCGTTTTTTTTGGGTAGGTGTCAGCAGGAACCGGAATCGAATTCCCACTGGCCGGACAGTGAGTTGTATTTTTGTTGCGCCTGGAAGCGCACCTGACGGCCATCGTCATAGGTGCGGTAACAGTCGCCGTTATTGCAGCGGGTATTGCAGGTAACAACCCCTGCCCGCTTGGCTGGCCGGGCGGGAAACAGGCCGGAGTTATTGCTCACTGGTTGGCTGGTGGCGCCGGTTTGTACAGCGTGTTCGCGCAATATGGCCACAATATTCCAGTGACCAGCCTTGCGGGCTTCGTCTTCGGCGGTGCGGTCAAATTTATTTTTCAGTGTAACGCTGGCCTTATTCTTCAGGAGCACCTGCACCAGTTGCGGATAATTGTTCAGGGCTGCCAGTTGTAGTGGGCTTACCAGCTCATGATTGAGACTATCGACCATGGCTCCGGCTTTTATCAGCAACTGAGCCATGTCTGCCTGCACGGCATCGCCGCCTTTGTGGTCCTTATTAGCGGTGAAGTGCAGGGCTGTCCAGCCGTTATTATTTTTTTGATTCAGAGTGGCCTTGTTCGTTACCAATAACCGCACCAGCTCGATATGACCTCGGTTAACAGCACTCATTAACGGTGTCCAGCCATTGTTGTCAAACAGTGCAGCATTTGCTCCGGCAGTCAGCAACACTTGGGCCACAAGCGGCCGATTATGGTAAGCAGCAAGATTCAACGGGGTGTCATTGTTGCTATTTTGTGCGTTGATATCGGCACCGGCCTGAATCAGCAATTTAGAGATTTGTGCCTGTAATGCATCGCCGCCTTTATTGCTCTTATTGGCCGTAAAGTGCAGGGCGGTCCAACCGTCTTTTTCTTGCTGATTCAGAGTGGCCTTGTTCGTCACCAATAACCGCACCAGCTCGATATGGCCTTCATCAACGGCACTCATTAAAGGAGTCCAGTCATCGCTGTCGGATAGTGTTGGATCGGCTTTGGCCGCCAGTAATGCCTTGGCGACAAGTGGCCGGTTGTTGACGGCAGCAAGTTTCAGCGGAGTATTGCCTTTGTCGGTTTGTGGGTTGATATCGGCACCGGCCTGAATCAAAAGTTGGGCGATTTTTGCTTGAGTGGCGTCACCACCGCGGTTGTCTTTATCGACCGTCAGGTGCAGGGCGGTCCAGCCGTCTTTTTGTTTCTGATTCAGAGTGGCTTTGTTCGTTACCAATAACCGCACCAGCTCGATATGGCCTTCATTAACGGCACTCATTAAAGGAGTCCAGCCATCACTGTTGGATAGTGTTGGATCGGCTTTGGCCGCCAGTAATGCTTTTGCGACGAGCGGTCGGTTATTGAGAGTAGCGACGCGTAGTGGACTGTTGCCCTTGTTATTTTGCGGGTTGATATCGGCGCCCGCCTGAATCAACAATTTAGCGATCTGTGACTGTAATTCATCGCCCCCTTTATTGCTGTCATTGGCCGTGATGTGCAGGGCAGTCCAGCCGTCTTTTTGTTTCTGATTCAGAGTGGCCTTGTTCGTTACCAATAACCGCACCAGCTCGATATGGCCTTCATCAACGGCATTCATTAAAGGAGTCCAGCCATCACTGTTGGATAGTGTTGGATCGGCTTTGGCCGCCAGTAATGCCTTGGCGACAAGAGGTCGGTTGTTTAAGGCAGCAAGATTCAGCGGGGTATTGCCGTAGTTATTTTGTGCGTTGATATCGGCACCGGCCTGAATCAGCAGTTGGGCGATTTGTACCTGAGTGGCATCGCCACCAAGACTGTCTTTGTCGACCGTGAGGTGCAATGCCGTGAAGCCCTCCCATTGCATATTGAGGGTATCTTTAAACACCACCAGACGCTCAACAAAGTTCTGTTTGCCCATCAAGGTTGCCTGCATCAATGCGGTCACGTCTTTGCGGGTGCTGGAAAAATCAAACCCGGCGTTGGCCAGTAAATCGATACAGGGCAGGCAATCGGCGATAAGCGCGGTGACGGCAAAGGAGTCATTATCGCCGTACCAGTAAAACGAAGTCTGGCTAAGCAGTTGTTCCAGTGTTGTGGTGTCTTTCTTGCGGATAGCTTCCCGAACTTGTTCCCGCTGAGGCTTGCCCGCTTCAATGAGTTGTGTTGCCCATTTTTTCCGCACCACCAATGAACTCTCTTTGGCGTAATCAATGGCGGTCAGCCCGTTTGTGTTGCGCAGAAACGGATTGGCACCTGCGGCAAGTAATTGAACTGCCTGCGGTTCATTTTTATTGCGGATGGCAAGCATCAGCGCAGTATCGTTTTGTTCATTCAGGCGGGCATTGATATCCAGCCCGGCGGCGAGTTGTTTGTTAATGGTTTTCTGGTCGTTCTGCTCTAATGCCTGAGCAAAACGGGCAGGGTCCGGCGTGGTGGCACAGGCCGCTAATAATACACAGCCGGTTACGGCGAGCAGTGACTTCAGCACGATAAGTTCCTTCTTTTAAAAGCAGACAAAAAAAGCGCTGCTATTGCAGCGCTGTTGAACAGGGGAGGTATTACTCAAACACACCGTTATGGTAGATGTGTTGCACGTCTTCCAGATCGTTCAGTAAGCCGGCAAAGCGCTCAAACTGCGCGGCGTCATCGCCACTGAGCGGGTGCTCGGTTTGCGGCAAATAAGTGATTTCTTCCACTTCAAAATCCACCTGCGGGTTCAGTTCCTGCACGGCGGTTTTGGCTTTGAAGTAATCGGTGGGCGGGCACAGCACGGTAATCATGCCGTCTTCGCTGTCGATGTCGTTCACATCCACATCGGCTTCCATTAATGCTTCCAGCACCGGTTCTTCGTCGTCACCGGCAAACACGAACATGGCGCGGTGGTCGAACATGTGCGACACCGAACCCTGGCTGCCCAGTTTGGCTTTGCACTTGGAGAACACGCCACGGATTTCACCGAAGGTGCGGTTGCTGTTATCGGTTAAGGCGCTGATCAGCACCATCGCACCGCCGGGGCCGATGCCTTCATACAATGCCGGCTGGAAATCTTCACCCACGCCGCCCTTGGCTTTGTCGATGGCCTTGTCGATAACATGGCCCGGCACCTGGTCTTTCTTGGCGCGGTCAATCAGACCGCGCAGGGTCAGGTTGGCAGAGGGGTCGGTACCGCCGCTTTTGGCGCACATATAAATTTCGCGGCCGTAGCGGGAATACACTTTGGTTTTGGCAGCGGCCGTTTTGGCCATGGACTCTTTACGGTTCTG
The DNA here is from genome assembly GCF_016132445.1 of Venatoribacter cucullus. Taxonomy (NCBI): domain Bacteria; kingdom Pseudomonadati; phylum Pseudomonadota; class Gammaproteobacteria; order Oceanospirillales; family Oceanospirillaceae; genus Venatoribacter; species Venatoribacter cucullus. Next base: position 39,929 of record NZ_CP046056.1, read on the forward strand.
ATAGGCGCGACCCATAGGACTGGCTTCTTCTGCTGATGGTTAAAAAAACGGCTCCGATTGTAACCGCTGCCGGCCATTCTGTCTTGTCCAGTCCGGCGAGATAACTCCTTTTTGGTTATAAGAATATAGAAAAGCATTGGTTAACAGTTATAAGTGGTTTGCCTACACTGCGCAGCATTGTGAATACCCCAGTACCGAGGTCGGTTATGCTTCAGGTTACTCGTCTTGCCAGTGTGATTGCTTTAACCGGTGTGGCCATCAGTGCTCACGCCACCAATGGTTATTTTACCCACGCCACCAGCGTGAAGGCGCAGGGCATGGCCGGTGTGGCTACCGCACTGGCGCACGACAGCCTGACCGCGGCGGTGAACCCGGCGGCCATTGGTAACCTGAGCGCCAAGCAACAGCTGGATCTGGGCGTTACCTACTTTAAGCCGGAGCGTGAAAGCCGGATTTCCGGTAATCCTGGTCTGGATGGTTCATTCGATGGCAACGACACCAAAGCCTTCTGGATGCCGGAAGTGGGTTTTGCCCGTCAGCATTCTGATGTGTTGAGCTACGGCATCGCCCTGTACGGTAACGGCGGCATGAACACCGACTATGCCCGCAATCCCTTTGATCCGTCGAATGCCAGTGGCAGCGCCGGCGTAAATCTGGAGCAGCTGTTTGTTACCAGTACAGTGGCGTACCGCCTGAATGACCAGCATGTGCTGGGTCTGGGCCTGACCTGGGTGCATCAGAGCTTTAAAGCCAATGGTATTCAGGGTTTTGCCATGATGTCTCAAGATGGCGGAGCAGTCAGTAATCAGGGCACCGACACCAGCACCGGCTGGGGCGTGAAACTGGGCTGGCAGGGTGAAGTTCTGAAGGAGCGCCTGACGCTGGTGGCTTGACGCCAGAAGCAGGGGGTTGAAGCCAGAAGCTAAAAAGCGGGAGGTACCGGAAGGTGCTTCCCGTTTTTTAATGCCGCTCGTCCCAGGTATCCGGATTAACGTCCATCCGTTGATGCAGCACCCGGATCAACGTCACACGGGTAGCATCGGTTGTGGTAATCAGCAGATGCCGGTTGCAGACCGCGAACCTTACCGGTGGCGAATACTGCATTTGCAACGGATAGGCGGCTGGTTGCTCTGCTATTTTCTGCAACACCGCCAGCAACTCGTCTAAATAGTCATCGGCCTTGGCCGCCCCCCAGTGTTGGGCGGAGTAATGCCATATATCCAGCAAATCCTGCTCGGCTTGCGGCTGCTTATAAATCTGGCGTGTTGGTGTCATATCGGGCGGCCTCCTGCCGGGCTTTCCTCTTAATGGCATCCATGTCCAGCGCACTCGCTGTGCCGCTGTTCAGCCCCTCGGTAATAGCCGCTTGCAACGCTTCCATATGGCGCAGGCGTTCCTGATCGCGGCGAATCAGGTCACGGATGTACTCGCTGTCATTGGTGAATCCACCCTCTGCAATGCGGGATTTAACCCACTCACTTTGCTGCCCTGTCAGGGTAATGGTTTTCCGGACGGTGCTCATGCCAGTCCTCCTGCATCGGTTATCATACTATTGGTGCAGTATGGCATACGATTTGTGTGGCCAGGAAGCCGGGCAATACAGAGCAGACAGCTTGGCGGACTTGGCTTTGCTGTGTGATCAGCAATGGCGGCAGGAAAACCAGCTGGTGGATGAGCAGGGCGTATTCAGTGAAGGTATCAGAGCGTTCTGAGGTGTAACGCAGCAGACTTTGGTTAGGCCGTATTTACAGCCATTTTGCGAATTGGCGGCGAGCGTCATCATCCGTTGATGTCAGCCTGTTCTGAATCGCCTGCTCACCTCTGGCAATGCCTTCGAGAATTGTCATGCGCCCGTTCATGTGGTCGTGTTCAGTAATCAGTACAGTCTCTGTACTGCTGTGCAGATCCGCCAGAATACGTGTCGCCTGGCGTTTCAGTGGGGTGAAAAGTTCGGTTTTCATGGCTGTTTCCCATTGCGAGCGTCACGTTATTGATTGTGCGGTCAAGTCGGCAGTGCGGTTGGCCGGGCACGCTGTTTTCCAGCCTCCAGCCTCCAGCTTCAGGCGTCTCCCGTCTCCCGTTAAGCATTAAGCATCACAGCGGCTTGTCATACCCCTCCGCAATATGCTTATCCTTCAGCCGCACATAATTGCCCGCACCATAAGTAAAAAAGCTGCGTTCTTTTTCGGTAATGTGGCGCGCCTGTTTGGCGGGGTTGCCGACGTATAAATAGCCGCTTTCCAGACGTTTGCCGGGTGTCACCACCGCACCAGCGGCGACGATCACTTCGTCTTCCACAATGGCGCCGTCCATGATCATGGATTTCATACCGATTAATACGCGGTTGCCGATGGTGCAACCGTGCAGCATGGCCTGGTGGCCGATGGTCACGTCATCGCCAATGATCAGCGGGTAGCCGCCGGGGTTGTAGTCGGAGGCGTGGGTAATGTGCAGTACGGCGCCGTCCTGAACGCTGGTGCGTGCGCCGATGCGGATGTGGTGCATATCGCCACGGATCACCGCCAGCGGCCACACCGAACAATCATCGCCCAGTTCCACATCGCCGATTACCACGGCGCTGCGATCGACGAAAACGCGCTCGCCGAGTTTCGGGCTATGGCCCTGATAGGTACGGATGTCTGCCATGGGGAAGGTGCTCCTGTTATGCTGTGGCCACTTGATTCAGGCCTGATTGGACCCAATTAACGGCCTGAACGCTACTGAAATTCAGCACCGGATTATCCCCTATGAGCAACCCGCTGTCCGAACACCATCGTCTGCCGCCGTTTTCGGCCATTAAACCAGAGCACGTTAAACCCGCCATCGAACAAAGGTTGAACGCCAACCGCGAGCGCGTGCGCGAGCTGCTGGCCAGCGTGCAGAATCCGACCTGGGATAACTTTGTTGCCCCCATGCAGCAGTGGGAAGACGAGCTGAATCAGGCCTGGTCGCCGGTGGGGCACTTAAACGGGGTGCTCAACAGCGATGAGCTGCGCGACGCTTACAACGCCTGTCTGCCGCTGCTGAGTGCCTACAGCACGGAGATGGGCCAGAACAAAGACCTGTGCAATGCCTGGAAAAAACTGCGCGACTCGGCCGAGTACCCGACTCTGAGCAAAGCACAACAGAAGGCCATTGATAACGCCCTGCGCGATTTTCACTTAGCCGGTGTTGATCTGCCCGCTGAGAAAAAAGCCCGCTATGGCGAAATCCGCAAGCGTTTGTCGGAGCTGACCAGCAAGTTCGGCGAGAACGTGCTGGATGCCACCAATGCGTGGAGCAAGCTGATTACCGACAAAGCCGAACTGGCCGGTCTGCCGGACAGCGCGCTGGATTTACTGGCGCAACAAGCCAAAGCCGAAGGGCAGGAAGGCTACCGTATTACGCTGGATTTTCCGTCCTATATGCCAGTGCTCACTTACGGTGAAAACCGCACCCTGCGCGAAGAAATGTATCGCGCCTATGTTACCCGCGCGTCAGAGCTGGGTGCCGACGCCGCGCACGACAACAGCGCCAATATGAACGAAATTCTGCAGCTGCGTTACGAGCTGGCACAGCTGCTGGGCTTTGAGTCGTACGCCCATTATTCACTGGCCACCAAAATGGCGCAGTCGCCGGATGAAGTGCTGGCGTTCCTGAACGACATCGCCCAGAAAGCCAAACCCCAGGCCGAGCGTGAGTTCGCCGAACTGCAGGCGTTTGCTGCCGAGCAGGGCTGCGCCGAACTGAAACCGTGGGATGTGAGTTTCTACAGCGAAAAGCTGCGTCAGGCGCGCTACAGCATTTCGCAGGAAGATATCCGTCCCTACCTGCCGGTGGATAAAGCCATCGGCGGTATGTTCGAAGTGGTGTCGCGTTTGTACGGCGTGACCTTCGAAGAACAGAAAACCTTCGACACTTACCACCCGGACGCACGTTTCTTCCACGTGAATAAAGACGGCCAACAGATTGCGGCTTTCTATCTGGATTTATACGCCCGGCCGAAAAAACGCGGCGGCGCCTGGATGGACGACTGCCGTATCCGTCGCCGTACCGCCGATGGCAGCATGCAGCTGCCGGTGGCCTATCTGGTGTGTAACTTCACCCCGCCGGTAGGCGACAAACCAGCCCTGCTGACCCACGACGAACTGACCACCCTGTTCCACGAATTCGGCCATGGTTTGCACCACATGCTCACCGCCATCGACGTGCCGGATGTCAGCGGCATTAATGGCGTGGCCTGGGATGCGGTGGAACTGCCCAGTCAGTTTATGGAGAACTGGTGCTACGAGCCGGAAGCGCTGGCGTTTATTTCCGGTCACTACCAAACCGGCGAACCGCTGCCACAGGAGTTACTGGATAAACTGCTGGCGGCCAAGCACTTCCAGAGCGCTATGATGACCATGCGTCAGTTGGAATTTGCCTTGTTCGATTTCCGTCTGCACCACGAATATTCCAGTGCCAATCCGGTAACAGTGCAGGACCTGCTGAACGAAGTACGTCAGCTGGTCACCGTGGTGCCGGTGGTGGAATTCAACCGTTTCCAGCACAGCTTTACCCATATTTTTGCCGGTGGTTACGCCGCCGGTTACTACAGCTACAAATGGGCCGAGGTGCTGAGTGCCGATGCCTATTCGCGCTTTGAAGAAGAAGGCATTTTCAATCGCGCAACCGGTGAAAGCTTCCTGCGCGAAATTTTAAGTCAGGGCGGTTCTTCTGAGGCGGCCGAGCTGTTTGAAAACTTCCGCGGCCGTAAGCCGTCGGTGGAACCCCTGTTACGCCATTCCGGCATTATTGTTGAGGAAGTCGCCTGATGACTGAGCAACCCTACAAGCGCCCGCGCCGCTTTATTGCCGGCGTGGTCTGCCCTAAGTGCAACGAAATGGATAAAACCGTGATGTTCACCAACGATGAGGGCGATGAGGTGCGCGAATGCGTGGCCTGTGGTTTCCACCAAACCTACGCTCAGCACGCCGCCGAAGAACAAGCGCAGCAGGAGCTGGCCACCCGGGTTACGCCGGCGGGCAAGACGGTGCTGGATGAAGGTGAACAACCCTTGAAAATCATCGGCTTCGGTACGGTTGATCCAAAGCAAAAATAAACCAATTGGCGGCATCTTCGCCCGAAGTCGCGGTGGTCATATTACGCCGCACTAACTACACTCCCTGCTCTTACCAATAACAGAGCAGGGAGCTTTATAAGCAATGTCTCATTTCTTGCGTCTCACCGGGGCCGCCCTCTGTGCGCTGATTCTCAGCGGCTGTGCTACCTACGGTGCCGGCCTGACCGGAGCCATTGAAGATCTGCAAAAGGGTGATTACGTTGCCTCCGAAGCCAAGCTTCAGCAGGCGCTGAAACCCACCGGTGGTGACCGTCTGCTGCATTACCTTGAACTGGGGGTGGTGAAACACCTGCAGGGCGATTTCGCCGCCAGTAATGCGTTACTGGAAACCGCCGGCCAGATCGCGGAAGACATGGAAACCACCCTGATGAGCGACCTGCTGCTGACGCTGATGTCGAACCCGCGGCAGGGGCCGTATCCGGGGGCCGACTTTGAAAAAGTCTTTATTAACTACTACAAAGCCCTGAACTACTTCGGTCTGGCCCAGCTGGCGCAGACCGATGCCGATCGTCAGGCGGCACTGGATGGCGCCCGCATTGAATCGCGCCGGCTGATTATCCGCCTGAACGATCTCAACACCCGCAAAGGCAATTTCAAAGAAGCCGCCGATGAAGAACAGCAAACCTTTACCCAGCTGCTGAAACTGTTCTCGGCGCTGCAGGGCAACCTGGTCGATATGGACCGCATCAAATACCGCGACGATGCCATGGCGCATTACCTCACCGGTATTACCTTTGAAATGAACCGCGAATACGACGATGCCCGCATCAGCTACCAACGGGCGGCCGAAGCTTATGAAAAAGGCTTTGCCAAACAATACCGGCTGGATGACGGCGTTACCGAACAAGCCTGGTTCGACACCATCCGCATGATGCGTCTGGCCGGTGGTTACGATAGCGAATGGCGCCGGCTGGCCAGTAAAAAACTGAGCAAAGCCCGCCGTGCCGAACTGGACTTGTGGACCCGCGACAAGGCCCAGGTGATTGTGCTGGAGCACAAAGGTCTGGCGCCACACCGTAAAGAAATGAACCTGGAACTGTCCGCCAACCCGAATATGCAGGCGCTGCAATTACGGCCTTATTTTATCGGTAACGATCAGGCGCAGCTGGCCTGGTTCTATGTGCTGTACGCCGACAAAGGCATTCTGGATGCGGTCTCCAATTATCTGGATGCGGTGGAAGTGGGCTATGTGCTGAACAGCTTTACCAAAACCGTGAACATCGGCCCGCTGTGGCAAACCGCCGAAGAGCTGGGGCTGGTAACGGCCATTGGCTCCTCCATGCGCGTCACCGTGCCGTACTACGAGCCGGTGAAAGCGCTGGGCTATTCCAACCTGTCTGTAGGCGGCCAGAGTCTGGCCATGCACAAAGCCTCCAACCCGGCTTTAATGGCCGTACAGGAACAGATGACCCGTGCCGGTTACGATATTCAGATGGCACTGGCGCGCTCGTCCCTGAAAGCCATTACCGCGCAGTCAGTGGGGCAGGTGGGTGGTAACTTTGGTGGCCTGCTGGCCATGGCCGGCAAGCTGGCGGCGCAGCTTACCGATGCTGCCGAAACCCGTAACTGGCTGCTGCTGCCACAGGAAATCCGCTTACGCCGGGTGGTGCTGGAGCCGGGTGAACACGCGCTGACCCTGGAGTCACAACTGCCGACCGGCATAAAACGCTACGATAACCAGATCAGCCTGCAGCCGGGTGAAATTCATTTCTGGCGGGTACGCAGCCTGCCGGAACTGGGGCATACTCAGGCATCGCCGGTTAAACAACTGATTAAAACCTCCAACTGACCATCGGATTAAGGAAGAATCGCTATGCTGACTCAAGTAACCAAACTGACTCTGGCCACCCTGCTGGGTGCTTCTGTACTGCTGAGCGCCGGCTGTGCCACCAAAGTTACCCGTCTGGATGCCAGTGAAGAAGTGGCGTTGTCTGATCGCTGGAATGCCAAAGACTCCGAGCTGGTGGCCAATGAAATGATCACCGACATGCTGTCGTTCCCCTGGGCGCGTGATTTTGAACTGAAAAATAACAATCGCCCGACCGTAATCATCTCGCGCATCAGCAACAAATCGCACGAACACATTGCTATTGATACCTTCACCAACGACATCAAGCGCGCCATTATCCGTTCCGGCCGGGCTGATTTCGTTGCCGCTGGTGACGAGCGTGATGCCGTGCGCGAAGAGCGCCGTGATCAGGAGCTGAACGCCCGCAACGCCAAGGCGCAGGGTAATGAAACCGCCGCCGATTTTGCGCTGTCCGGCAGCATCAACTCCATCGTCGATCAGGTCGGCAAACAACGCGTTACCTTTTATCAGGTGGACCTGAAGCTGATCGATATGGAAAGCAACCGCGAAGTGTGGAACGGCCAGAAGAAGATCCAGAAACTGCAGCAGAAATCGTCCTTCGGTTTCTGATATGAGTTTCCGTAAGCACAAGGCAGGGGCAGCGGTGGCGCTGGCCCTCAGTGCCACCTTGTTGGCCGGCTGTTTACCGCAGTCAGCCAAGCCACAGCAGGACAGTACCAAAGCACGCGCCGAGCGGGCCATGACACCAGACTGGATTACCCAGCTGCCGCAGCGTAATGGCATGGCCTACGGCGTGGGCTCCATGGAGATTTACGGCAGCGTCACCGACGCCATTAAACGGGCCGGCGATCTGGCCCGGGTTGATCTGGTGTCGCAGCTGCGCGTGACCGTCAGCGGTGATTTCAGCGTCGATACCCAGGAACGCAGCGGTACCGGTCAGGCCTCCGAAGTACAGCAAAACGTGCGTAACTATGTGCGCAGCCAGGTGCCGGATGTGCAGCTGGATGAAGTGCAGATCACCGAAACCCACAGCGATGGCAAATACGCCTATGCGCTGGCGGAGCTGGATCGTGCTCAGGCGGCTGCCCGTCTGCGCCGTCAGATTGGTGATATTGATACCGAATTGCGTCGTATCGGTGCACAGCAACCGCAGGGCAGCACCCTGCAGCAGCTGCAGCCGTTATTACCGGCGCTGAAGCAGTTTGCCCTGCGCGATAAAACCTCCGAGCAGCTGGCGCTGATCAGCACCAGCCGCAGCGGGCTGGCGCTGGACGATGACCTGCGGGCGTTGCAGGCGCGCATTGATGGTTTGCTGGATCAGCTGTCCGTGGCGCTGGTGGCGCTGGATGCCGGTGCCGATGCCGTGTCCGGCGGCGTGTTGGAAGTATTAACCCAACAAGGTCTGCGGGTGGAAAACCGTGCCAATGCCGATCTGGTGTTTGAAGTCAGCGCCACGCTCAGCAGCAAGGCCAAGGGCGGCAGTTATTATGTGTTTGCCGATACCCGGGTGACGGTTCGGGATGCCAACGGCCGGGCGCTCAGTTCGTTCAGCAAGCAGGCGCGCGGCGTCTCTGGTCTGGCGGATGTGGCGCGGCAGGCGGCTACCCGCAATGTGGCGGCGCTGCTGGGAGAAGAGCTCAGCATCACGCTGGTGGATAAGCTGCGCTGAGGTGCGCTGTGATTACGGATGATCATCACCAATACCACGGGAGGCTACGGCCTCCCGTTTTTTTATCTGCTGTTTGCTGTTTGCCGGCTGCTGACCGGGCCATCCATAAGCCCATTTCCCGTTATTTCACCGCATATATAACTAAAGGCTTATAGAAATTATAAAAAACTATGGTTGTTCATTAGGTGGCTGGCCATTGTCGGCCACCACGCCCGCCTGTATAAATCGCCGTCCCTGATATGTTTGCGGTGGCAACATGGGCCAAAAGCCCGGGGATTGGTGCAGATCCGCGCCACAGAACACTCTGATTTTTACCTACAGGCGAAATCACATGGCAACAAACACCGTTGACGTACTGCTGGTGGGCGGCGGCGTCATGAGCGCAACGCTGGGCACGCTGCTCAGCAAACTGAACCCCTCACTGCGACTGACCATGGTCGAGCGTCTGGACCACGTGGCCCATGAAAGCACCGACGGGTGGAACAATGCCGGTACCGGTCACGCCGGTTACTGCGAACTGAACTACACCCCCCAGAATGCTGCCGGCGAGGTTGAGATCAACCGCGCCCTGGCCATCAATGCCAATTTCGAAGTATCGCTGCAGCTGTGGACGGCCCTGACCGCCAGTGGCGATTTGCCGGCGCCGCAGAATTTTATTAACCCCACGCCGCACATCAGCTTTGTCTGGGGTGAGAGCAACGTTGCTTTCCTGCGTCAGCGCTGGGAGAAGCTGTCGGCCCATCATCTGTTTGCCGACATGGAATACAGCGAAGACCACGACACCTTGCGTGAGTGGATGCCGCTGGTGATGGCCGGCCGTGGCGCCGATGAAAAACTGGCCGCCACCCGCATCCGCTACGGCAGTGATGTGGATTTCGGTTCCCTCACCCGTCATCTGGTGGCCTCGCTGCAGCAGCGTGACCAGTTTGAATTGCTGCTCAGCCATGAGGTGAGTGATCTGGAACAGCAGCGCAATGGTCGCTGGCTGGTCACCCTGAAAGATCGCCGCAGCGGGCAGAGCAAGGTGGTGAATGCCGGGTTTGTCTTCCTCGGTGCCGGCGGTGGCGCGCTGCCGCTGCTGCAGAAATCCGGCATTCCGGAAAGCAAAGGCTATGGTGGTTTCCCGGTCTCTGGCCAGTGGCTGGTGTGTGAGGACGAAGCCACGGTGAAGCGTCATTACGCCAAGGTGTACGGCAAAGCGGCCATCGGCGCACCGCCGATGTCGGTGCCGCATCTGGATACCCGCATCATCAATGGTAAGCCGGCGCTGCTGTTTGGCCCGTACGCCGGTTTCACCACCCGCTTCCTGAAGGCGGGTTCGCTGCTGGATCTGATCAAATCCGTGCGCCTGAACAACCTGCTGCCGATGCTGGCGGTGGCGGCGACCAATATGGATCTGACCAAATACCTGATTGGTGAAGTGCTGCAGTCGCACACGCAGCGGGTGCAGTCGCTGCGCGATTACTTCCCGGGTGCAGAAGCCGGCAAATGGCGGCTGGCGCAGGCAGGGCAGCGCGTGCAGATCATCAAAAAAGATGCCCGTGGTCGCGGCAAGCTGGAGTTCGGTACCGAACTGGTGGCCGCCAAAGACGGCACACTGGCCGCATTGCTGGGCGCATCGCCCGGTGCCTCGGTAGCCGCTCAGGCCATGATTGAAGTGATCGAGCGCTGCTGCAGTGCCCAGCTGGGTGAGGGCTGGCAAGCCCGCCTGAAAGCGCTGGTGCCCTCCTATGGCGAATCGCTGGTGCAGAACGCTGAGCTGCTGCACGGCATCCGCAGCAACACCTTGTCTGCTTTGGGCTTGCGGCGTTAAGCGCCCGGCCCACGCTTCGCTGATTCCGAATTCAAGTTAATCCAACAGGAGTTTTACCTATGTTATTAGGTGTACCTAAGGAAATTTATCCTGGGGAAGCCCGGGTCGCGCTGATTCCCGCCGGGATTCAGACCCTGCTCAATGCCGGCTTTGAAGTGGTGGTGCAGGAAGGCGCCGGTGACGAAGCCCATTTCAGCGATGACGAGTACCGCAGCGCCGGTGCCAGCATTGCCCCCACGGCCGCCTCGTTATACGAGCAGGCCGACATCATTCTGAAAGTCCGTCAGCCGCTGGATTCAGAACTGCCGCTGCTGAAAGACGGCAGCACTCTGATCTGTATGCTGGACGCCTGGTTCAACCTGCCGCTGATTCAGCAACTGGCCGCTAAAAACGTGCGTTCGTTCGCGCTGGAATTCATTCCGCGTACCACCCGCGCGCAGTCGATGGACGTCCTCAGCTCTATGGGTGCGATCTCCGGTTACCGTTCCGTACTGACCGGTGCGATGGCACTGCCACAGTACTTCCCGATGCTGATGACCGCTGCCGGTACCATTCACCCGGCGCGCGTATTCATCATTGGTGCCGGTGTGGCTGGTCTGATGGCCATCTCTACCGCCCGTCGTCTGGGTGCGGTGGTTGAAGCCTACGATACCCGTGCGGAAGTGCGTGAGCAGGTGGAATCTCTGGGCGCTAAGTTCGTGGAATTCGACCTGCCGCAGGAAGAAGGCGGTGCGACCGGTGGTTACGCCACTGAGAAGTCGGAAGAGTTCTACCGTAAGCAGCGTGAACAGATGACTGCCAAAGTGTCGCAGGCTGATCTGGTCATCACCACCGCTGCCATTCCGGGCAAAATGTCTCCGCGTCTGATCACCAAAGACATGCTGCACTACATGAAGAAAGGTTCCGTGATTGTGGACCTGGCCGCCGAGCGTGGCGGTAACGTCGAAGGCACGGTGGCCGGTGAGAAAGTGTACATCGACGGCGTGGCCGTTATTGGTTACACCGACCATCCGGGCCGCGTACCGGTACACGCATCGCAGCTGCTGACCAAAAACATCTCCACCTTCCTGCTGAACATGGCCAAAGAAGGCCAGCTGAACATCAACATGGCGGACGACATCGTGGCCGCCACGCTGGTGACTGAGGACGGTGACATCAAACACGCGGGCCTGAAAGCCCGGATTGAACAGGAGTAAGCCGGATGGAAATGTTCATCATGAGCCTGACCATCTTCGTACTGGCGATTTTCGTCGGTGTGGAAGTGATCAACAAAGTACCGCCAACCCTGCATACCCCCCTGATGAGCGGTACTAACGCCATCTCCGGTATCGTCGTGGTCGGCGCGATCATCAGCTCCGGCGGCAGCGATCACACCACCGTGCTGTCCACCGTACTGGGCGTGGCCGCCATCGTGCTGGCCACTATCAACATTGTGGCCGGTTTTATGGTGACCGACCGCATGCTGAACATGTTCAAAAAGAAATAAGGTAGCGGACGACAATGGATATTCTGATCAACCTGGGTTACCTCGTTGCTGCGGTGCTGTTCATCATGGGCATCAAAGGCATGACCGCACCGAAAACTGCCGTGCGCGGTAACCAGATGTCGGCCATCGGTATGCTGGTGGCGGTGGTTGCGGCACTGCTCGACTACAACGTGGTCGATTACACCTGGATCATCGTTGGTATTCTGATCGGTGGTGCTATCGGTGTTTTCATGGCGAAGAAAGTGGCCATGACCGATATGCCGGAAATGGTCGCCAGCCTGAACGGTATCGGTGGCGGTGCTTCTCTGCTGGTAGCGGCAGCCAACTATCTGGAAAGCCAGAAACTGGGCGCAGCCGGTAACTTCGTACCGACCTACGACTGGTCCATCGCGGTGATTCTGTCCATCCTGATTGGCGCCGTGACTCTGACCGGTTCCTTCGTGGCCGTGGGCAAGCTGAAAGGCAAAATCGGCGATGCCACCAACGTTAAGTTGTTCAAATGGATCGTTAAACTGTGCCTGCTGACGCTGCTGGCCGGTGCTGCGTACTTTGCCGCCGTTGACCCGCTGAACTCTGACCTGCTGATTGCGGGCCTGATCGTGCTGTGTCTGGTGCTGGGTATCTGTCTGGTGATGCCGATCGGTGGCGCCGACATGCCGGTGGTTGTGGCACTGCTGAACTCTTACTCTGGTCTGGCTGGCGCGGCGGCCGGTTTCGTACTGGGCAACAACGGTTTGATCATCACCGGTTCGCTGGTGGGCGCGTCCGGCATCATCCTGACCTCCATCATGTGTAAGGCGATGAACCGTTCCCTGACCAACGTACTGTTCGGCGGTTCTATGGCAGCCACTGCTGGCGTGAGCAAGTCTGAGAACGATGCTTTCTACGAAGGCAAAGTGAAGTTCTCTTCTGCTGACGAACTGGCCATGCTGCTCGACGGCGCTCAGAAAGTGGTGTTCGTACCGGGTTATGGCCTGGCCGTTGCCCAGGCTCAGCACGCTACCCGCGAACTGGCCAATATGCTGGAAGCCAAAGGCTGCAACGTAAAATACGCCATTCACCCGGTTGCCGGCCGTATGCCGGGCCACATGAACGTGCTGCTGGCCGAAGCCGAAGTGCCGTACGATCAGCTGATCGAAATGGACAGCATCAACCCGGAATTCGCCCAGACCGACGTAGCCATCGTATTGGGTGCCAACGACGTGGTGAACCCGGCTGCCTCTAAAGACCCGGCGTCGCCGATCTTTGGTATGCCGATTCTGGACGTACACAACGCCCGCACCGTCGTGGTTGTGAAACGTGGTCTGTCACCGGGCTTCGCCGGTATCCCGAACGAACTGTTCATCCGCGACAACGCCCTGATGGTATCCGGCGACGCGAAGAAAGTTCTGCAGGACACCATTGCGGCACTGAAAGACCTGTAAGCCGTAACCGGATTACAGTGATGACGAAACGGGAGGCTTTGGCCTCCCGTTTTTTTATGGCGTTTTCGGCGGCTCTTTAACGCTGCTTCTGTCTTAGGGCTTTATTCCGGCGCACAGCTCAAAGACTCGCCGTGAATACGTCCCTGTAGGCTCGGGTGCGCCATCCTTGGCGCACACGGTCTTTTCGCTGCATGCCGGAATGCCCAGCCAGAAACGCTCCGTACGCGTAAACGCTTCTGCCAATCTAGCCTGGGTGCATTTCAGAATGTTGATGAGGCAACCGTGTGCGCCAGGGATGGCGCACTCGAGCCCCCATGGATGGGTTTACGGCGAGTTGCAGAAGCAACTTCTGAAATAAGCACCGCCAGGCGGGCAAAAAAAGCGGGAGGCCAAAGCCGCGTAAGAGCAGCAGTGCCCAATAAATAACGGGAGGCCAAGGCCTCCCGTTTCGTTACCGCAGAAAGCGAAGGCTTACTTGCGGATACCTTCGACATGCAGCTCGATTTCTACTTCGGTAGACGCCGGGCCGAGGTTGTAGTTGATGCCGTAGTCAGCCAGCTTCAGCGTGGTTTTACCTTCAAAACCGGCGCGGTAGCCGCCCCATGGGTCTTTACCTTCGCCAACCACTTTCACCGGGAAGCTGATGGCTTTGGTCACGCCGTTCAGAGTGAAATCACCGCTCAGTACGCCTTCGTTAGCGCTGGTGGCTTTGTAGCCGGTGCTCTTGAAGGTTGATTGCGGGTGTTTGCCCACGTTCAGGAAATCCGCGCTGCGCAGGTGCTTATCACGCTCGGCATGGTTGGAGTCCACGCTGGCGGTGTCGATGGTCACCTGAATGGAAGATTTCTCCGGTGCCTTGGCATCCCATTCAAACTGGCCTTCAAAGGTATTGAAGCGGCCCAGCAGCCAGCTGTAACCCAGATGCTGAATCTTGAACTGAATAAAGGCGTGAGCGCCCTGGGTATCAATTTCATAAGTGGCCGCCTGGGACAGGGACGGCATCAGCAGGGCAGCGCTCAGGCCGGTGGCCAGTAACAGTTTTTTCATGGTGTAACTCCTTGGTTTTGCGTTGAGTTTCAAAGTGAATCGGACGGGTGGTTACCCGCCTTCAGCATCCGGACCAGCGTCCGGTCTTTATCGAAAACATGGTGTTTAATTGCCGCGCCGGCGTGTAAAGCGACCAGGCCGATCAGGCTCCAGGCCAGAATTTCATGAATCTGGCCGGCGGTTTCCTCCTGACCTTTACCGGTCAGCGTGGCGGGTACGTTGAACAGACCAAACACCTCAATGCTGCGGCCATCGGCGGTGGAAATCAGATAACCGCTGATAAACAGCCCCAGCATCAGCAGGTACAGCAACGCATGGGTGAGGGTGGCTACCTTGTGCTCCCAGGCTTTATTGCCCAGCGGCCGCGGCTGCGGATTGCTGAATTTCCACAGCACCCGTGCCAGCCAGGCCAGTGCCAGCACAATGCCGACGCTCTTGTGCAGATCGAGCGAGCCGCGGTACCAGGCGTCGTAGTAGGTGAGTTCCACCATGTATAAGCCCAACCCGAACAGGCCAAAAATGGTCAGTGCCATCAGCCAGTGCAGGCCGATACTGACCCAGCCAAATCCTTCGGTGGTGTTGCGCAGCATGATGCTCTCCGTTGACGTTGATGATTCTTTTTTAACCATAGCGGCTTTAGTCCGCGTTAAAAACCGGCATAATCGGACAACTGTTGTGCAAAACTGCACAACCGGGGGAGCTGATATGTTGGAAACCCGTTGGGATGATATCCGCATTGCCTGGCAGGTGGCGGAATCGGGCAGTTTAAGCCGGGCTGGCGAGCAGCTGGGCATGAACCACAGCACCGTGCTGCGTCACGTCAACCGGCTGGAAGAACAGCTGGGGCTGAAGCTGTTTATCCGTCATCAGCGTGGCTACCGCTTAACCGATGCCGGCCAGCTGCTGCTGGAGAAAATGCGGCCGATTGTGGCGGATATGCAGCGTCTGCAGGGCAGTTTATCTACCCTGGATGCCACGCCGTCGGGTACCTTGCGCATTTCCACCGTGTCGGATTTTTCCGGCTTTTTCACGCCCCTGCTGCACGAATTTCGCGAGCAGTATCCGCAGGTACGGGTGCAGATTGTCGCCACCGACGATGTACTGTCGCTGGCCAGTGGCGAAGTGCATGTGGCCATCCGTATGGGTGCTGAACCACATGAGCCGGATCTGGTGGCGCGGCCATTATTGCAGGCGCGTATGCACTATTACGCCTCGGCCGATTATCTGGCCCGCTATGGCCGGCCGCAGTCACTGGCCGACATAAACCGGCATTGGTGGGTGATGCCCAGTGGCGAAAAGCGCCGCATTTCGGGTATTCGCCAGTTACTGGAGCGGTTAGACCCGAGTCAGATCGCCTTTCAGAGCAACAGTTTCACCGATATTTATTCGGCGGTACGCGAAGGCATGGGCATTGGCCCGGTGGGGGGGCTGCAGCGGGTGCAATGGCAGGATGAAACGCTGCAGCGTATCGACTTCGGCCTGAACACCGAACCGGCGCAGATGTGGTTTGTGTACCACAAAGATATGCGCCGCAGCGCCCGGGTGCAGGCGCTGCAGAGCTTTTTACAACAACGCTTGCCAGCGCTGCAGCAGCGCCTGTTATAACAGGTACTGCGACAGCCGGTCGCAGTTCAGGTGTTTTGTTAATTGTTATACTGCGGCGGTTTTTTTACCGGGAGAAAGTTTATGCAACGCTGGTTTCTGCTGTTTTTACCCTTACTGGCGGCTCTGAGCCTCGGCATCGTGGTCGCCAAAGGGCCGGTCTGGCAGCAGCAGGCGCTGTTGCAACAGGATGGCGTGCAGATTTTCGCCCGTGGCTTACCGGTTTCTGATACTCAGTTTGTGGATCAGTACGGTCAGCCGGTATCCGTGGCGCAGCTGCGTGGGCGGCACCTGCTGCTGTTTTTTGGCTATACCTTCTGTCCGGATATCTGCCCGACCACCCTGATGGATTTAAACCGCCTGTGGAAACAACTGCCGGAGGCCGTGCGGGCTGACTGGCAGGTGATTATGGTGTCGGTGGACCCGCAGCGGGATAGACCGGAATCCATGGCGCCCTATCTGCGTTACTTCAACCCGTCTTTTATGGCCTTTACCGGCAACGAAGCCGGCGTAAAGGTATTGGCGGCGGAACTGAACGCCATTTACAGCAAGGTGGAGCGCGGCCCCGATCAGCCCTATTTAATGGACCACAGCGCCAATCTGGTGATTGTTGATCGTCACGGCAGCTACCGTGGCTATATTGCGCCGCCGCACGATGCCGGCCGGATGCTGCCGTTATTGCAGGCCGTGCATCAGGCGCTGCCATAACGGCTTTTCAGCTCAGCGTGCTTTGCCGGGCTGGCCGGCTGGTTGCAGGTTCTGTATCTGCAGCGTGCCACTGCTGGCCACGCCGCCGGCACCGTTCAGGTTCAGCAGGAAATCCCGGCCAGTAACGTTACGGTCGGTGATGCGGATAATCTGCTCGGCCCCGAGGCTGGGGTAGGCGCCGCAGGTTTCACCGGCACCACAGATCAGCCCGTCCACATCAATATCCGAACCGGCGTACAGGCGGTAATTACCCGGCTCGACCCCGTTAAACACAAAGTAACCTGTGCTGCTGTCAGCAAACACAGTCTGCAGCACGCAGTCTTCGGTAACGCAGTCGGCGTCTTCCAGTAACACATATTGCTGGGTCATGACGCCGGCGCTGATCACTGTGCCTACCTGCATGGTGACGCTGAATTGCAGGGTTTTGGTTACTCCCGCAGCGGTGCTGTCTTCATAGGTAACCCGGATGGTGCCAGCGTATTCACCGTCGATCAGATCTGTGCGGTTAACGCTGGCGGTGTAGGTTCCCAAACCATTGCTAACGCCTGCGGAGGGGGTAATGGTCAGCCAGCTGCTGCTGTCCGTGATCTGAAGCTTGGTCACGTCATTGTCGCCGACGTTGCTCAGCACAAAGCTTTGCTCGGACACAATGCTGGCAAAAAACAGCTGGGTTTTATCAGACTGCACAATGGCGGGCAGGGCAGGTGTGGTGCCACCGGCCGCCAGCCGCCGGGCTTCCGCTACCGCTTTGTAAGCATCAATCTGGCCATAGCCCAGTTGGTTATCACGCCCGCAGGCGGTGGTTTTGTTGGTAATGGCACAGGAGCTGATCAGGCTAACCAACTCAGCTTCAGTTAAGTCCGGATGCACGGCCTTCATCAGCGCAATCACGCCGGCCACGTGCGGGGCGGCCATGGACGTGCCCTGCGAAAATGCCACCGCCGGGACGCGCACACCGCTGCTGTCGTCTGCCACGGTACTGAGCACGCCAAAGTCGACGCCCTGCTGCATTTCGCCGCCTGGCGCGGCGATGTCCACGTAGGTGCCAAAGTTGGAATAACTGGCCTTGGTCGCTTGCGGATTGGTGGCACTGACGCCGATTACCCCCTCATAAGCGGCGGGGTAAAAGGGGGTGGAAACATTCTCGTTACCGGCGGCGGCAACGATAATCACCCCGGCATCACGGGCGTCGGTAATGGCAGAGAGTAATGTATTGGAGAATCCAGTACCGCCAAGACTAAGGTTAATAATATCGGCTTTACGAGTAGGAATTGTGCCACTGTCATTACTAAGGCGTGCGGCGAAGCGGATGCTTTCAGAAATATCAAAAGTGTTACCAATCTTGCCCAGCGCCCGCAGCGGCATAATTTTCGCCCCCCAGCTGACCCCGGCCACGCCAACACCATTGTTGCTGCGGGCGGCTACCGTACCGGCGACGTGGGTGCCGTGCCAGGAGCTGGCGCCAGGGGTATCGCTGTCGCCCGGATCGTCCGGGTTGGCGTCAATGCCGTCACCATCACGGGAAATGCTGGTGCTGCTGATAAAGTCGTAACCGGGTACCAGTTTCGGGGCCAGGTCTGGGTGGGCCAGATACACGCCGGTATCGATCACCGCCACAATAACGGGTTCTTGCGGGGCGTCGACATCGCCGGTGCTCAGATCCCAGGCCTGCGGCAGGTTAATAGCCGGATAATGCCACTGTTGAGCATAGTGGGTGTCATTGGGGATAAGAGTAGGCTGGACAATATAGTTAGGCTCAGCCCATTCCACGTCATCCTGCTTTTGCATGCGTTTGGCTTCGATCAGCGTGCGGCGTTTTTCGTACAGTTCCGGGTTAAAAACCTGCAGCGGGTCATTGCTGCTGACCATGGCGGTGCGAGCGCTGTTCATTGTCACCAGCTGCGGACGCGGTTGCGTGGCGCTGCTGCGGCTGGCGATACCGACAGCGGGTTTGTACTGCACCACCAGTTCACCAGCGACAAAATCGGCCGGCGGCGCAACGGTTGTGCTGCTGGCCGGCAGAATCTGCAGGATGTATTTGGAGATGCCGGAGAAGGCATTGACGTTAATCAGGTATTCACCATCGGTTGGAGCAGAGACTTCCTCCTGGTTGCCAGTCTCGCCTTCATTTTGGGAAAAATCGATATCGTTTGTGCCGCTGCTGTCTAACAGATACAAATCCAGATCATTACTAACACTGGTATCGACCACCTGCAGCCGTACCGTTTGGCCTTGTTGCAGATTTACCTGATAATAATCATCTTCATCAATAGTGCTGGTAAAGCGTTCCTGACTGGAATCTCCACCGGTGCCTCGCGCCGAAGCAAAGCCATGTACCAAGGCGTTGTTGCTGATTATCTGAGGATTATCTGGATCGTCATTGTTGGTGTACTCAGCAAACCGGTCGTTGGTATCGCCATCGACACTGATGCCCGCGGCAATACTAAGCCTGCCGCTGATGTTGAACTGGCTGGCCGGGGCATCCGGCTCTTTAGGCACTTCAATAAACCCACCACCGCCACCGCAGGCGGCCAGCCACAGGCTGCTCAGCAACATAACAACAGGTCGGACGTGCGATCGGATCGGCATGGATAAACTCCGCAAAAGCCAGGCGGGTAAGAAATTGGCCATCATTTTAGCGGCAAGGCAGAATCACCGCCGTGCACTGCGTCGTTTTTATCAGAAATCCGGCTGGTTTTTTGTGACAGACGGTCACCACTCTGGGTGAGTTTCCGTAATTTGCAGTAGCCTTCCGGTGGTTGAAGGATTGCCAAGGAATGCTCTATGTCGCTTGCCCGAATTTACACCCGCGCCATGGCGGGTATCGATGCGCCGCCGGTGGTGGTGGAAGTGCACTTATCCGGTGGATTGCCCTCGCTCAGCCTGGTCGGGTTGCCGGAAACGGCGGTGAAGGAAAGCAAAGACCGGGTGCGCAGTGCGCTGCTGAACAGCGATTTTGAGTTTCCCGCCAAACGCATCACCATCAATTTATCGCCGGCCGATCTGCCCAAAGAGGGTGGCCGTTACGATCTGGCCATTGCGCTGGGCATTCTGGCGGCGTCGGAGCAGATTCCCGCAACGTTGCTGGAGCAGCATGAGTTTATTGGCGAGCTGACCTTAGGCGGCGAGCTGCAGCGGGTGCCGGGTGTATTGCCGTGCGCACTGCACAGTGCCAAAGCCGGGCGCACGCTGGTGTTGCCAGTGCAGAACGCCGGCGAAGCGGCGTTGTGCCATCAGGGTGAATTCCGCGCCGCCAGCAAACTGCGTGAGGTCACGGCTTATCTGCAAGGACTGCAGGCGTTAACCGTGATTGAGCGCGCGGAGCCGGCAACACCGGCACAATGGCACAGCGCAGATCTGAGTGATGTGCGCGGCCAGCCGCAGGCGCGGCGGGCGCTGGAAATCGCCGCCGCTGGCGATCATAACCTCTTGTTTATCGGCCCGCCGGGCACCGGCAAAACCATGTTGGCCAGCCGCTTGCCGGGCATTCTGCCGCCCATGAGTGAAGAAGAAGCACTGGTGTCGGCCTCGGTGTATTCCATCAGCAATCAGAGCAGCGACTGGCAGCAGCGCTGGCGGGTACGGCCCTTCCGTGCGCCACACCACACGGCGTCTGGTGTGGCGCTGGTGGGCGGTGGCTCATCGCCTAAGCCGGGGGAAATATCGCTGGCGCATGGCGGCGTGCTGTTTCTTGATGAGCTACCGGAGTTCAGTCGCAAGGTGCTGGACGTGCTGCGCGAGCCGCTGGAAAACGGCCGCATCGTCATCAGCCGCGCCAACCGCTCCATGACCTTTCCGGCGCGCTTTCAGCTGATCGCTGCCATGAACCCGTGCCCCTGTGGCTATTTCGGTGACCCGTCCGGGCGCTGCCATTGCACCAGTGAACAAATCCGCCGCTATCAGGGCCAGACCTCCGGCCCGCTGCTCGACCGTATTGATCTGCATGTGGAAGTGCCGGCGCTGCCGCCGGCGTTGTTGCAGCAGGCGCCGCCCGGCGAAAGTTCGGCCACGGTGCAGGCGCGGGTGATGGCGGCGCGCCAGCGTCAGTGGCAACGCCAGGGCTGTGCCAATGCCGCGCTCGATCCACAGCAGCGCGGGCAGTTCTGTGCGTTACAGCAGGCCGATGAAGACTGGTTTCTGAACGCCATTGAAAAGCTGCAGCTGTCGGCGCGCGGTTACCACCGCTTGCTGAAAATTGCCCGCACCGTGGCGGATTTGAATGGTGACGAATGGATTGCCCGGCCGCACCTGTTGGAAGCGCTCAGTTACCGCAGCCTGGACCGCTATCGGCCGGGCTGATGCCGGCCTTTGCATAACCCACACAAGCTGCCAAACTGAGTTGCAACAGGAGAACAACCATGAATAAACAACTGATTATCTTTTTACTGGTGTTGGCCGCGATGGTAGGTGGCATGCTGTATTACCATCAGAGCACCCCAAACCCCTATAACAGCCCGGTCTTCTTTGGTGAAGAGGCCCGCGACTCCGAGCCGGATATGGGGAATAAGCCCAGCAAAATGGCTCAACCCGGCCGCCCGGCGAACTGAGCCACACGAAAAACCCACCGCTCTTTTTCGCCATCCTTTATCCATCGGTTCCCTCACCGGGCAGAGCTGCTAAAATGCCGGCCCGCTAGTGAGGTAACCCCGTGGTCGATTTAAGTCAGCTCAATCCCCGTCAGAAAGAAGCCGCCAAATACGTGGACGGCCCGCTGCTGGTGCTGGCCGGTGCCGGCTCGGGCAAAACCTCGGTAATTACCCGCAAAATCGCCTACCTGATTGGTGTGTGTGGTATCAAGCCGCACCACATTGCCGCCGTAACCTTCACTAACAAAGCCGCCCGCGAGATGAAAGAGCGGGTGATGGCGCTGGTGGGCAAAGGCGGAGCCAAAGGCCTCACGGTATCGACCTTTCACAATCTGGGTCTGAACATCATCCGCCACGAACTGCTGGCGGCGGGTTATAAAAACGGCTTTTCGATTCTGGATCAGGACGACTGCAAAGGCATTCTGCGCGACGTGATGATGCGCGAGCACGGTGACGACGGCGATATGCTGGAGCTGGTGCAGAACGCCATATCCAACCTGAAAAACGACCTGATCGCCCCGCAACAGGCCATCAACATGGCCGGCAGCCCGCAGGAGCAACTGATCGCGCAAACCTACGCCGTGTATCAGCGCATGCTGAAGGCCTACAACGCCGTCGATTTCGACGACCTGATCATGGTGCCGACCGTGCTGTTCCGCGATAACCCCGAGGTGCTGACGCGCTGGCAGAAGAAAATCCGCTACCTGCTGGTGGACGAGTATCAGGACACCAACACCAGCCAGTACGAGCTGGTAAAACTGCTGGTGGGCCACCGCACCGGCCTGACCGTGGTGGGCGACGACGACCAATCTATTTACGCCTGGCGCGGTGCTAAACCGGAAAACCTGTCGCTGCTGAAAAAAGACTTCCCCACGTTAAAAGTGGTGAAGCTGGAGCAGAATTACCGCTCCACCGGCCTGATTCTGAACGCGGCTAACCGCGTGATTGATAACAACCCGCACGAGTTTGAAAAGAAACTCTGGTCCGACATGGGCTACGGCGACCCGATCAAAATTCTGAAATGCCGCAACGACGAAGTGGAAGCCGAGCGCATCGCCACCGAAATTGTCGAACGCCGTCTGCGCTATGGCTGCGGCTATCGCGACTTTGCCGTGCTGTACCGCGGCAATCATCAGTCGCGCGCCATCGAAATGAAGCTGCAGGCCTATCAGGTACCGTACAAGCTCAGCGGCGGACAGTCGTTTTTTGGCCGCAACGAAATCAAAGACATCATGGGTTACCTGCGGCTGATTATTAACCCGGCCGACGACGCCGCGTTTCTGCGCATCATCAATACGCCGCGCCGGGAAATCGGCCCCAGCACCATTGAAAAACTGGGCGAGTACGCCGCCATGCGCGGCACCTCGATGCTGGCGGCGGTGGAGGAAATGGGGCTGGAGCAGCAGCTGATGCCGAAGGCGCTGGATCGCCTGCGCCGCTTCCGCCACTGGCTGGATGGCATTACCCGCAACGCCTACACCGATGACCCGGTAGCGGCGGTGAAGGAAATGATCACCGACATCGACTATGAAAGTTATCTGGCGCAAAGCTCCGGCACGCCGAATCAGGCCGAGCGGCGCATGAAAAACGTCTGGTTCCTGGTCGACTCCATCAGCAAGATGATTCAGAAGGCCGACGAGCTGGGCGACGAATGCACCATTGAAGATGCGGTGTCGAAACTGATTCTGCGCGACATGCTGGAAAATCAGGAACAGGAAGACGAATCCGATCAGGTGCAGCTGATGACTCTGCACGCCTCCAAAGGTCTGGAGTTTCCGCACGTCTACATCATGGGCATGGAAGAAGAGCTGATGCCGCACCGCAACAGCATTGAAGCCGACACCATCGAAGAAGAACGGCGCTTAATGTATGTGGGCATTACCCGCGCCAAGCGCACCTTAACCCTCACTTACGCCGGTAAGCGCCGCCAGTTCGGCGAAGCCATGGACACCACGCACTCGCGCTTCCTCGACGAACTGCCGCCGGACGATGTGGTGTGGGAAGGCAAAACCGAAGTGTCGGTGGAAGAGCAGAAGCAGCGCGGCAAAGAGACGTTAAGCAGCCTGAAAAATATGCTGGCCGATTTCTGAGTTACCCGCAGCCTGCACCCGCGCTCAACAGCGCTTGCCGCTGGCATTTTCTGGCGCAGCTGCTTTGCTGTTAAGACAACGGCAACGCCCATCCGGTTAAACATCGTTACATTCTGCTGGTATTCAGTCCGGGCTTTTTTTGCTTAGATGCGCCACTTTATGACCGGATGGTCAGTTTTTACGGGTAATCTTATGCAACGACTTGCAACGCTTACAGGCCAGAGCGCGCTTATGCTGGCGCTGCTGACCCCGCTGGCAGTACAGGCCGTGGATCAGACCCTGGATGAGCGCGTCAGTGCGCTGGAAGATCTGCGCATCAGTGGCAGTGTGCGCTTGAATTACACCGTGCAGGACTGGAATGACGCTCAGACCGACCGGGGCGGCGATTTCCGCTTTAATGCGCTGACACTGGGCATTGATACCCTGCACCGCGCCGTGCGGTTATCGGCCCAGTACCGCTGGTACGATGCCGCCAACGGCGCCATGGTTCACCATGCTTACTTTGCCACCGACCTGACCGAACAGACCGAAATTCAGGTCGGCATCACCAAGGTGCCCTTTGGCATTCTGCCCTACGAATCGCACAGTTACTGGAGCGATGCCAGCCTGTATCTGGGCTTTAACGATGATTACGACAGCGGCGTAAAAGTGCTGACCAAAGCGGGCCGCTGGGATCTGCAGGCGGCCTATTTTGCCAGTGGTGATGCCTCGCCCACCGATCCGCAACGTTTTTCGTTTGATGTGGTGTCGGACACCAATAATGGCCCACAGCAGAATCAGGAAACCCATCAGCTGAACCTGCGGGCGGCCTACGCACTGCAGGAGCGGGCGGAAGCCGGGGTATCCGTGCAATACGGTGGCTTATACAACCAGACCACCCGGGGAATGGGCTCAGTAGCGGCAGCGGCACTGCATTACACCGCCAGTTATGGCCGTTTCGGGGTGGAAACCCAGCTGATGCGCTATATCTACAGTGCGGAAAACCCGGCCGGCGTCAGCCGTTCGTCGGTACAGCTGGGTGGTTTTGGTGCTACCTATCTGGCCGCGGCCAAAGCCAATATGGTGGTGTTTAACCTCAGCTATGATCTGCCCTGGGAGGGCGGCATTGTGGATCAGGTGCGGTTGTATAACGACTGGAACCGGGTTTACAAAGACCATGCCGGCTTCAGTGATTCCGAGATCAACACGCTGGGCATCATGGTGGTGACCGGCGAGCTGTACACCAACTTCGATATTACCAGCGCCAGGAATGTGCCCTTTATCGGCCCCGGCGACTATAAAACCGCCTTTGCCGCCGGCGACGGTGCGCGCGGCACGGATACCTTTTTCAACATTCAGCTGGGTTACTATTTTTAAGCCGGCTGGCTGGCGTTATGGTGCTGCAGGCACCACTGTTCAAAATGCGCCAGCGGCACCGGAGCACTGAATAAGTAACCCTGATAATGGCTGCAGCCCAGCAACGCCAGATTCTGCTGCTGGCTGCGTTCTTCCACACCCTCGGCGATCACTTCCAGATGCAGCGCCTGCCCCATGGCAATAATGGCGCGCACAATGGCCGGGTCGCTGTCGCCACTAAGCAGCCCCTGCACAAAAGAACGGTCAATTTTTAACTGGTCCAGCGGCAGTCGCTGCAGATACTGCAGTGAGGCGTAGCCGGTACCGAAATCATCCAGTGAAAACTGCACGCCCAGCTGTTGCAGTTCCTGCATGCGGGCAATGGTGTCTTCCATATTGTGCAGCAGGGTGCTTTCGGTCAGCTCCAGCTTCAGGCGGTGTGGGTTAGCGCCGGTGGCGTGCAGAATATCCGCTACCTGCTGCACAAAGCCGGCTTCGCTGAATTGCCGGGCGCTGACGTTGACCGCCAGGCTCAGTTCCGCCAGCGCCGGATCCTGTTGCCACTGTGCCAGTTGTGCGCAGGCTTGTTCCAGTACCCATTGGCCGATACCGATAATCAGGCCGGTTTCTTCCGCCAGCGGAATAAAATCCATCGGCGGAATCAGGCCCCGTTGCGGATGTTGCCAGCGCAGCAGCACTTCGGCGCCATCAACCTTATCGTTATTGCCTACCTGTGGCTGGTAATACAGCACCAGCTCATCGCGTTCAGCCGCCTGGCGCAGCTCCAGCTCCATAAATGCCCGTTCTTCCAGCCGTTGCTGAATGCCGGCATCGTGGAAGCGGATAATGCCACGGCCCTCGGTTTTGGCCTGATACATCGCCGCTTCGGCAAACTGCAGCGGTTGCTCTGGCAGTTCCGGCGGTTGCTGGATCATGCTGATGCCAATGCTGGCTGAGATGTACAGGGTAATGTCCTGCAGCTGCACCGGAGCCTGCAGACAGCCAGCCAGTTCCTTGGCCAGCTGGCGGGCTTGCAGGGCTGCGTCGCGGCTGTTGCCATTTAACCCATCCAGCAGCAGCACAAACTGATCGCCGCCCAGACAAGCCAGAGTGCCATGGTCCTGCAACTGCGCCGTAAAGCGGCCGGTTACTTCGGCCAGCAACTGGTCGCCGAACCGGTGACCATGCAGATCGTTAATGGTTTTGAAACCATCCAGATCCAGCAGCAGCAGTGCTGTCCAGGTGTTGTTTTTTTGCCCCAGCGCCAGCGCATGTTCCAGATGTTCGGCCAGTAAGCGCCGGTTCGGCAGGCCGGTCACCGGATCATAAAATGCCAGTTCAAAGGCTTTCTGCTCGGCGGCACGTTGGCGCTCAATGGCGTTACGGAACTTCAGCAGGGTACCGGCAATGCCGGCCAGTTCTCCCTGACCATGCTGCATGGCTTCAATCTGCGGCAGGGGGATTTCCTGTTGTTCGCTGCGGCTGAGGGTGGTTAAGGCATCGGCAATCTGCAGTATTTGCGTGCTGGCCCGGCGTGCGACCAGAAAGGCGACCGAAAACAGCAACAACAGCGATAACAACCCGGTGATCAGCACTTGCCACAGAGCGTTATTAACCAGCGCATTCTGCTCAGTCGTGCGCACTTGCGAACGTTCGGCCAGACGGCCGGACACAATGCTGGTGTAGAGCGAAAACTCGCGGAAGTGGGCGGCGGCCTGGCTGATAAATTCGTCGGCGACCTGCGGATCAACGGCAATGACGTCGGTCGCCATAATCACAGAATGACGATAGGCGCGGAATTCTTCCTGTAGCTCATGAGCGCTGTTGTGATTGGCGGAAATCATCAGCTCGGAACCGGTCAGTTGCTGCACCAGGCCGTCCAGTTGTTCCAGCTCATCGACAATGTTCCGGTGTTGGCGGTACAGCTGCAATTCGTCCAGGTTATCCGCCATGGCGCCGCGTAAGGCGCTGATGGTGGCGTTATGAACTTCGTTGATGCGGCGCGAAAAATCCGCCATCCGGGCGATCACTTCAAGATCCGCATGCTGGGCGGCGCCGGAGGTGGCGAAGTGCCCCCGAATGTTGTGCAGCGACAGCAACACAATGACGGTTGCCAACAGCACCACCGTGACCACAGGTAACAACAACAACAGGCGCAAACGGTGGCTGGCTTTCA
This sequence comes from Venatoribacter cucullus, assembly GCF_016132445.1. NCBI lineage: Bacteria > Pseudomonadati > Pseudomonadota > Gammaproteobacteria > Oceanospirillales > Oceanospirillaceae > Venatoribacter > Venatoribacter cucullus. The sequence goes on from NZ_CP046056.1 coordinate 66,776, forward strand.
TCGCAGCGTATTCTCCGTTTGCCATTGTCGCAGCAGCTCTGGCCAGTGTGCCGGTGGAATACTGGCCAGATACTCAAAGCGTCCCTGATCGAGCGGCCGGAACAGAATCAGCGTGCCTTCTTTGGGTAAATAATCCATCAGCTCCGCGATATTCGGGCCATGGGCAACCACAATGCGGTTAGTACCCATGGGGCTTACCGGTTCCGACAGATGCAAACGGGTGCGCTCAACGGCGGGTTTGCGCTCGGCGGCAGGCATGGCGGCGGTGTAGCGCAGGTCAATATCGATAGCAATGGCATCGCCAAATACCCGCTGGGCACTTTCCCGGGCCCGGCAGAACGGACTGCTGATGACGCTTTGGTAGGGAATATTCAGTTGAGTGACATACTGGCCAATGTTATCCAGCGTCTGCCGACCGGCATCGGTCAGCGGACGCTGACTGCTGCAATCATTCAGATTGACCGGAATCTGGTCTGGGATGCGGGCATCGGTACGGCCATGGCGCATATAGATCACCAGTCCGCCCTGTTGCAGCAGGGCTATATGCTGCGGGCTGGCGGGTATTTCAATGAAACCGGCGCTGGCCACCCCTGACAGCGTACACGCAAGCAATACAGCAACCTGCCGGCCAAGACGGAACAGGTATTGGATGGTGTTAACGGTCATAAAGTGTGAACTGCTTCCGCTTCTGACAGGGGTGTAATTAATAGCAGGATGGCAGAAATCTACAAGCCATCATTAGTTGTATGGGATTAATTTTCATGCTGGCTGAATGATTGGCATATTGTGTCCAGCAGAAACCGGCGTAAGACTGGTGCCGCGGCAGTGCGCTACACGAAGCTGTGCTAGTGTTTCAGGCACCGTAAATAAAACCTTGGTGCTGAACGTGCGTCTGCAGAGATCCGGAAATCTGTTAACCGTGTTGGTGATTCTGTTATTGGCGTTAGCCTGTCTCAGTGTCGGCCTGGCGCTGGTGTTTAACCGCGAGCATCGCGACACCTCGCAACAGATGCACGACGTACTGGATTCCCTCAGCCAGCTGCAGGCCGCTACCCACGCTCTGACACAAGCCGTCCACAGCTATGTGGTGACCAACGGCGAAAATTATTACCAGAACTACCTGTATGAAAAGACGGTCTCCCGGCGCGCCGAGCTGGCGTTGCAAGAGTTTGTGACGCACAGCCTGAGTAGCGGGGAAATGAATCTGCTGCTGATCATCAAACAGCAAGCCCAGCAAGCTGAGCATCTGGAGATGGACGCGTTACTGGCGGCCCGGGAAGGACATTGGGAGCAGGCGGTGCAGCTGTTGTTCGGCGCAGAATACCAGCGCGCTTCGACCGCAACGGTCGGCGCCTTACAGGAATTACAAACGTCCGTGCGCAATAGTACCGAGCAGCGCGTCAGCGTACTGGAATACCGCTCTCAGGTTGCCGGAACCGTGGCCCTGGTGCTGGTACTGATCAGTCTGCTGCTGGTGTTGCTGGTACTGCGCGGGTTCTTTTTTAAGCGGGTACTCAGCCCGGTACTGCAACTGACCGGTGCCGTTCATCGCGGCGCCTGGGAAGAAGCCAGTGAGCATTCGGCGCAGCGTAATGATCCGGAAGAAATCCAGGAACTGGCCAGTGCTATCCGCCATACCGGTACGGTATTGCAGCAACTGGAAGCCGAGCGGCAGCGTTTCAGTGATGCCGAACGCTGGTACCGGCAAATTATTGAATTTGCGCCGGATGGCATGCTGGTGGTGGATGATCAGGGTGTGGTTGTTATTGCCAACCCCAAAGCCCATCAGCAATTTGGTTATCAGCCGGGCCGCCTGATTGGCCTGCGGGTAGAAGAACTGATGCCGGCTGCCGCGCGTGAACGCCATGTGCAGTACCGTGAAGCCTTTATGCGCAGTAATGCCCAGCGGGCCATGGACAGCGTAAATGGCGAGTTCCGTGCGCTGCACGCCGATGGTCATGAGTTTCCGGTGGAGCTGGGGCTTACCCGTTTGCCGCAGATTGCTGATCGGCTTGAATCTACCTGTGTCACGGTGCGAGATATCACCGAGCGAAAACAATACGAGCACACCATTGCCGACCAGCTGGAGTTTCAGCGGGTACTGCTGGATACCCTGCCGTATCCGGTGTTTTTCAAAGACAGCGATGCCCGTTATCTCGGGTTTAACCAGGCCTTTCTGGAGTTTTTTGGCGTCGAACGAGAGTCGCTGATTGGTAAAACCGTACTGCAGTTTATTGCCTTGCCGGCGCAGGAGCGGGTGGAATATCAGGAAGCCAACGAACGTGTTCTGCAACACGGCGGTACCTATATGGCCGAAATGCAGATTCCGGATGCCACCGGCGTGGTGCACCCGGTGCTCTATTCTCTGGCCAGCTATTCCGGTAGCGATGGCCGTATCGCCGGTGTGGTCGGCACCCTTATTGATATTGCTGCGCAAAAAGAAGCGCAACGCGCCCAGGAAGAAGCGCGGGCGCTGGCCGAAGACGCCACCCGCCTGAAGTCAGACTTCCTTGCCAATATGAGCCATGAAATCCGTACCCCGATGAATGTGATTATGGGGATGGCGCATCTGGCATTGAGTACCGGGCTGGATAAGCGCCAGCGCAACTACGTGGAAAAAATCAGCACTGCGGCGCAGGGGTTGCTGGGCATTATTAACGACATTCTGGATTTCTCGAAAATCGAAGCGGGCAAAATGCATTTTGAACGGGTCGATTTCCTGCTTGAAGACGTACTCAGTGGCCTGGTGGATCTGGCCATGTTGCGGGCACAGGAAAAAGACCTGGAACTGTTGTTCGATATTAATTCCGAGGTGCCGACCGGGCTGATCGGTGATCCGCTGCGCCTGAGTCAGATTCTGAATAACCTGCTCAGCAACGCCATTAAGTTCACCCAACGTGGTGAAATCCGCCTGTCGATCAGTACCGAGCAGCGGCAGGACAGTCAGGCCTGGTTGCGGTTTGATGTTACCGATACCGGTATTGGTATGAATGAACAACAGCTGCAGCAGTTGTTTCAGGCCTTTACCCAGGCCGATTCGTCTACCTCGCGGCAGTTTGGTGGTACCGGGCTGGGGTTGGCCATCAGCAAGCGGCTGGTGGATTTAATGGGCGGTGAAATCGGTGTGGATTCGGAACCCGGTATCGGCAGCACCTTCTGGTTCCGGGTACCTCTGGGTGTGCAGGAGCGGCAGCGCGAGCTGCAGGTTGACGATAAAGACCTGACCGATATCCGCATTCTGGTGGTGGACGACAACGCCAGTGCCCGGGAGATTTTCCAGACCATGCTGCAGTCGCTGCATTTTAGTGCCGATGCCGTGGCCGATGGCGCGACCGCTCTGCAGCGTCTGCAGGCGGCTTGTGCGCAGGGACAGCCCTATCAGTTGCTGCTGCTGGACTGGATGATGCCGGGCATGGATGGGGTAAATCTGCTGCAACAGCTGATGACGGCTCTGCCCGCCGAACAGCGCCCCCGAATTGTGATGGCGACCGCCTACAGCCGTGATGACCTGCTGGAACAGCTGCAGGATTTACCCGTGGCGGCGGTGCTGGAAAAACCCGTAACCCCATCCGGTTTGCTGGACGGTATTCTGCAGGCCTTTGGTCGTGACGGCGTGCGCCGTACCCGTAAACGTCAGCGCGCCGACCAGTCGGCCGGCGCCCGCGCGGCCCTGCGTGGCAGTCACATTCTGCTGGTGGAAGATAACGAGCTGAATCAGGAAATGACGGTGGAAATTCTGGCCCAGGCCGGCATTCATACTGACGTTGCCAATAATGGTGCTGAAGCCTTATCGCTGGTGGCGCAGCGTCCGTATGACGCCGTACTGATGGATTGTCAGATGCCGGTGATGGATGGTTACGAAGCCACCCGGCGTATCCGTGCCCAGGAACGTTTCCGCTCGTTGCCCATTCTGGCCATGACCGCCAATGCCATGGAGGCCGATAAAGAGCGCTGCCGCGAAGCGGGCATGGATGACCATATTACCAAGCCGCTGGATGTGCAGCAGCTGTTTATGACGCTGCAGCGCTGGATCCGTAACCCAGCGGCGGCGGTCACACCGGCGCTGCCGGTTATTGATGACGCGCCGTTGCCTCATATCGCCGGATTACAGCTGGAGGTCGCCTTACAGCGTCTGGGTGGTAACCGTGTTTTGTTGCGCAAATTGCTGCAACGCTTCCACGACAGTCAGGCGGGTGTGGCGGCGCAGATCCGCAGCGCGCTGGCCAGGGCCGAACAGGAAGAAGCGGTGCGCCTGGCGCACACACTGAAAGGGCTGGCCGGTAATATTGGTGCGCATGACCTGATGCATCTGGCGGCCGAACTGGAAGCCGCCTTGCGGCATCAGCAACAGGATCAGGTTCCCGCCACGCTGGCAGCCGTAGAAACCGGTGTTGCGGAGCTTATCTCGGCTTTGCAGATGCATCAGGTTGCCGCCGCCGCCGATGTTAACAGCCCGTCAGGTGTGGTTGTTCCGGCATCTGTGACTAACGGCTTGCGGGAGCTGCAACGGTTGCTGGCCGATGACGATGGGGCCGCCGGTGAACAGTTAGCGGCGTTGATGCCGCAGCTGGAACAGGGCGGGCTGGCTGAGTTCGCGGCGGCACTGCAACAGGCTGTTGATCGTTATGACTATGATCAGGCCTTACAGCAGCTGCAGCGGATACTGGGGTCTGATACGACCGGAGGTGAAGAATGACGGACCATTCTGCTGATCATTCTGCGGACCATCGCCACACCATCCTGCTGGTGGATGACGTGGCCGAAAACCTGGATATTCTGAACGCCGTGCTGCGCCCGCATTACCATACCCGGGTGGCGCTGAACGGCGACAAAGCACTGAGCATTGCTCACAACCACCCGCCGGACCTGATTTTGCTGGATATCATGATGCCGGGCCTGTCCGGTTATGACGTCTGCGCACGGCTGAAAGCCAACCCGGATACCCGCGATATTCCGGTGATCTTTATCACCGCCATGAGTGAAGTGGAAGATGAACAGCACGGCCTGGCGCTGGGGGCGGTGGATTACATCACCAAACCCATCAGTCCGCCGCTGGTGTTGTCCCGGGTAAAAACCCATCTGGCTCTGTACGACCAGCACCGCGAACTGATGCGGCTGGTGCAGGAGCGCACGGCGCAGCTTTATGGCACGCGCCAGCAGATTATTTACCGGCTGGGCCGGGCGGCGGAATTCCGTGACAACGAAACCGGCAACCACATCCTGCGCATGAGCCATTTCTGCCGACTGATCGCTCGCGAAGCCGGCCTGGGTGAGGCCTCGGTGGAATTATTGTTTAACGCCGCCCCCATGCACGATGTTGGCAAAATCGGTATTCCCGACCGCATCCTGCTGAAACCCGGCAAACTGGATGCCGATGAGTGGGCCTTTATGCAGAAACACAGTGAAATCGGCGCCGAGATTATCGGCGAGCACGACGATGAACTGCTGCAAATGGCGCGTCTTATTGCGCTGCACCATCACGAAAAATGGGACGGCAGCGGTTATCCGGCCGGGCTGGCCGGGGAGAATATTCCACTGCCGGCGCGCATCGTGGCGCTGGCCGATGTGTTTGATGCCCTGACCAGCGAACGCCCTTACAAACCGGCCTGGCCGCTGGAGCGTGCGGTCGTTTTTATTGAGGAGCACAGCGGTACCCATTTTGACCCCGGTCTGTTGCCGGCTTTCCATAACGCACTGCCGCAAATGCTGGAAATCCGCGCGCAGTTTGCCGACCAGCCGCATCCGGAGGGTTAACCTCCGGATGCCGGCACTCAGCTTCAGAACGTCGACCCCATATTGATGCGGAAACCGTTCAGATCGCTGCGGTCGGTCAGCATATAGCTGGCCCCCAGCTTAAAGTTAAAAAACGAATCGGCACGATCCTGCAGGGCGATGGCGCCGCCGATTTCATGGCTGCGGTCGGAATACAGTTCGTCACCGAAGAAACGGGTGACGGTGTAGAACAGATCCACATGACCACCCCAGGATGTCGGTTTGCTGCTCCAGATCAGACCGTTGGTCATAATGTTATTGGTCAGTTCCGGGTTAATAGCGAGCTCGCCGGCACTCAGTTCCGCACTGCGGGCATGGGTGAGCGAGTTACCAAAACGGAACTGCTGGCCGGCCAGGGTGAAGTCGTAGCGGGTGGTGAACGAGACCGTGTGCATCGCCGCCGCATTACCCAACTCTACTGAGCCGATCACGCCGTACGCATAAGCCGGAGTAAAGGACAGTTGTTGGGTGGCTGGAACACTGTAGGCAACGCCCAGCCCGACCCCATACGTTTTGGCCTCACCGTTGGTTTCGGCGTACGACAGCGGTAGCTTGAACGTCAGCTTATGACCGGGCGCCGAATCAAAATTAACGGTGTAGGACAGCGGCGCATTCAGGGTTTTTACCTCGTCATCATCCACCTGATAACTGCCGAACATTACGCCTAAATACGCCTTGTTATTGGTGTCGATATTCACGCCGGTGTTGTTATCACTGACCACATCCTGATAAGCCCCCGCGGCCATGGTGGACATTAAACTGGACGGGTTACCGGCGACCGGATCGGTGGGCGACACGGCCACCAGTTCACGGCTGATGCGGTTGAGAATATCGTCACCCTCGGCTTTCAGAAAATCGCGCAACTGGTCATTACTTTCAGAACGGGTAGCACCGGCAAAGGTTTTGTCGATACCCAGTGAATCCACTTTAAAACGCAATGCGGTTGAGTTGGCGGAATAGCTCAGGGTCATCGGCAGACCGCGGTAGTTCAGTATCCCCAGAGCATCGCTGGTGTCATTAAAATCGAAACTGAACTGCCGGTTCAGGTTGTTATCATCGAAGGCGTCGATCAGCGCTTCGGCAGAGTTAAATGAATCCTGATAAGTTTCACTGCCGCTGGACACTTCAATATCAAACAGCGCTGCCTGCGCAGGCGCCGCCAGCAGAAAGGTGGTGGTGCACAGCAAGGCCGGCGACAGAGAACGTAAAAACAGGGACGGGGAAAACACTCGCATCAGCAGCCCTCAGCAGTCAGCAGACTGCAGCAATGATCATTCAAAAAGCGGAGCGGATTTGTCGTTCCTCTCCACCACCAGAATATGCGGTGTAATACGCCAAAGGCTACGGCCTGACTTGATCCGCGTCAGCTGAGTGGCAAATATTGCTTTCGGGAGTTCGCAGGCTGACAGGCATCAGATCAGCGCATGAATCAGAGTGTTTATGTTCGCGGGTATCCGGGTGAAGGATGGCGTCGTGGCGTTACTCTGCTAAGGGTCAACCGTGTTGGCTGGCCCAGTCTTCAACCCGCAGACCGGGAACGCGCTCAAATTCGCGGACGTTATTGGTGACGATAATCAACCCCAGGCTACGCGCATGGGCGGCGATCATCTGATCATAGGGGCCGATGGGCTTACCGGTTCTGACTTGCCCGGTCCGCAGCTGACCGGTATGCGTAGCGGCCAGATCGTCATAGGGTTCTTTATGGGGGTGACGTTTAACTGGGTGGTTGGCCACTGGATTAACGTGACGATCATGCCGGCACATAACATTCAGAACTCAGATACATGGTTCCACCTAACGCAGATTGGCGGCTTGCTGCTGGTGTTCTCTGGTTTGCACCTGTTTGCGGCGTATAAGTCATTCTCCCTAACCTGGGAACTGCCGAATGCGATTCTGCGCTGGATGGGTATTCAGGATCACCAAGACCTTGGAGAGCGTGAAGGTAAAGAGAACATCGTGGCGCTGGGTATGGCGGGCGGCCGTGGCATGAGTCCTGTTATGGCCGGTGGCAAGGGGCAAGAAGGTGGCGGTGGCGGTGGCGATGGCGGTGGTAAGGAACCGAACAAGTTGAGTGACGATGATGGCGGCGAAGTTGATCCCAATACGGACAAAACACCACCGGGGGCCGGGCCGGCTTCGACCAATGAGGCAGATCAGGCTGACCCGAATAAACAGTAATCAGAAAAACCAGTTCGCCCCGTTAGCTCTGCCGTAGCCGGTTAAAACTCCGGCTGCGGTGCCTGCCCGGTAGCAATCGGCCTTTTTGCCGGTTTCGATATTGATACCGAAGTCCCGCGCCAGCCGACCGGCTGGCAGGTGCAGGTCAAACCGCTGATCCGGGTGCAGCTTGCGGGTTTCGGCGGAGGACGGGAACGGAACGCCATCGCTTTCATCAATACCAAACACTATCCGGCCATTCCAGTAGTCAAAGCGTTCCTGCTCAAAGGCATCACGCACGGTTTCGCTTTCTTCGTAGTTCATGGCCCGCTCACGCAGGGCATGGTACTCGCTGGATTCCTTAACGAACGCATCCAGCAGCCGGCGACCCCGCAGCTGGGCCGTTTCCGGGGTAGGGTTCAGCATGGCCGCAGTGACCAATGCGCCGAACTTCGCCATCACTTCGTTATGCAGGCACCAGTCAAACCATTCCATCCGGCACAGCAGGCGCAGGTTGATGTACTGGCGATCTTCAAAGCTGATCTGCTTGGCCTGGGTATGACGGTTAGAAAGATTGCCAAAAGCCAGACCGGCATAGTTCCATTTGCCATCCGTGAGTTGCGCCAACAGCTGAAAGCGGAAGCGCAGCAGTTCCATCGCCATATTGTTGGTGTAACCAGCCACCACCACACCCCGGCCTGCCACCATGCCGGCCTCGTTGGCATCTATCAGCAGGTCGTAGAGGTGGTTAAAGTCATCCACCAGCCCGTTGTAATCATCCAGCAGTTCTTTGTTCCGGGCTTTCAGTTTGCTGGCGTGACGCCGCCAAGAATCCAGATCATCTTCCAGCACGGAAATGTTATGAGCCGCGACACGGGCCTCTTGGCGCAGCTGGCCTTCACGAATCCATGCGCCGGTATTCAGGTCAGAGGGTTTGAACATGGGTTTTCCTTATCGGCTGTTCCTTGGCGCAAGAATACCATTGGTGCCAATGAGCACCAGAAATGAAAACGGGTTTTGTCGATACTCTGGTGTGAACAAAACCCGTTGATGATCAAAAAACAGGAAATATGATCGACAAATCCATCTGGCGACAAGGGTATGAAGGCCACCTGTATTGGATGCAAGGTCACCTGCATTTGAATCGAGGTCACCTGTATTTGAATCGGCTACGGCAAACTTATCGAGCCTATTATGCTGCTCGAGTGACCATTTACCTGACGTTTTCCTTCCTGCTGAACTTGTAAGTAATCCTTACAGGTTGCGCTCCTATCAAGCTCGCCTTCTTCATAGACCGAGCGGATATGCTGCGTAATCGCTTGCGGTGTGACCTGATAGAGTTCGGCCATCATCGCCTGCGACAGTCACAGGGTATCGCCGGCAAAGCGACACTCAATCCGCACCCGGCCATCGGCGGAGGCGAACATGAGAAATTCCCCTTGTGGTGCCTGCGGCAGGCTTTGATCGCTCATGCGTTATTCCACGGTAACCGACTTGGCCAGGTTGCGCGGCTGGTCCACATCGGTGCCTTTGATCACCGCCACGTGGTAGCTCAGCAGTTGCAGCGGCAAGGTGTAGAGCACCGGGGCGATGATGTCGTCGCAGGCTGGCATCGGCAGCACGACCATGTTGGACTGCGGCTCAATGGCGGCGGCTTCGCCGGCAAACACGAACAGTTCACCGCCACGGGCGCGCACTTCTTCAATGTTGGATTTCAGTTTTTCCACCAGATCGTTGTGCGGCGCGACCACCACAATGGGCATTTCGGCGTCGATCAGGGCCAGCGGGCCGTGTTTCAGCTCGCCGGCGGCGTAGGCTTCGGCGTGGATGTAGGAAATTTCTTTCAGTTTCAGCGCCCCTTCCATGGCGATGGGGTACTGGTCGCCGCGGCCAAGGAACAACGCGTGGTGTTTTTCGGCAAAGCGTTCGGCCAGCTGCTGAATATCGGCGTTCATGCCCAGTGCCTTGTCGATTAAGCCCGGCAGGTGGGTTAAGGCATCGGTCAGGCGTTTTTCGGTGGCGCTGTCCATGCCGCGGCCACGGCCCAGCGCAGCGGTGAGCAGCAGCAGGGCAACCAGCTGGGTGGTGAAGGCTTTGGTGGACGCCACGCCGATTTCGGCACCGGCGCGGGTCATCAGCGCCATATCGGATTCACGCACCAGCGACGAGCCGGGCACGTTGCAGACGGTGAGGGTTTTGCTGAAGCCCAGTTCTTTGGCCAGCCGCAGCGCGGCCAGCGTGTCGGCGGTTTCGCCGGACTGGGAAATGGTCACCAGCAGGCTGTTCGGGCGCACCACGGATTTGCGGTAGCGGAATTCGGAGGCGATTTCGACGTTGCAGGCAATGCCGGCCAGTCCTTCTATCCAGTAACGGGCGGTCATGCCGGCGTGGTAGCTGGTGCCGCAGGCGATGATCTGTACCTGTTCGATGCCGCTTAAATCGCCCAGCGCTTCCAGATTCAGCTGGCCGTTAAACAGCCGACCTTCCAGTGTATTGGCGATGGCCTGCGGCTGTTCGTAGATTTCTTTCAGCATGTAGTGGCGGAATTCGCCTTTGTCGCCGGCGTCGTGTTCAACGGTGGATTCCTGCGCCTCGCGTTCGGCCGGCTGGTTGTTCAGGTCGTACACGCTGATGCCATCGCGGCGGATTTCGGCCACATCACCTTCTTCGAGGAAGGCGAACTTGCGCGTTACCGGCAGCAGTGCCAGCTGGTCGGAGGCGACAAAGTGTTCGCCGATGCCAAAACCGATGACCAGCGGGCTGCCGGAGCGGGCGACGATCATGCGTTCAGGCTGTTTACGATCGACCACCACCATGCCGTAAGCACCGTGCAGCTGGGTGCGGGTGGCCATCACGGCGTCCAGTAACGACGACGCGGTTTTCAGTTCGCGCTCAACCAGATGGGCGATCACTTCGGTGTCGGTCTGGGAGGTGAACACATAGCCCTGGGCCTGCAGTTGGCGGCGCAGCACTTCGTGGTTTTCGATAATGCCGTTGTGCACCACGGCAATGTCGCCGGAGACGTGCGGGTGCGCGTTGGCTTCCGACGGTTCGCCGTGGGTGGCCCAACGGGTGTGGGCAATACCGGTGCCGCCCGGCATGGGGTAGGTGTGTACGGCATCGGCCAGCGCCTGCACTTTGCCCAGGCGGCGGGTGCGGGTCAGCTCGCCGGCACCATTGATAATGGCCAGACCGGCGGAATCGTAGCCGCGGTATTCCAGTCGTTTCAGGCCTTCCAGCAGAATATCGGCCACGTCACGTTGCGCCACGGCGCCTACGATGCCACACATAGTTATGCTCCTTGATGGGGGCCGGCGATGATGACGCGCACGCCCTGTTGTTCGATTTGGGTTTGGTGTTCCGGGCGCAGGCGGTCATCGGTGATAAGGATGTTCACCGCGCTCCAGGGTAATTCGAGGTTCGGAATGCGCCGGCCGACTTTGTCGGCTTCGGCCAGTACCACCACTTCGCGGGCCGCTTCCGCCATCACGCGGCTGAGGCTGAACAGTTCGTTAAAGGTGGTGGTGCCACGCTCCAGGTCGATGCCATCGCAGCCGATAAACAGCTGATCAAAGTCGTACGAGCGCAACACCTGTTCGGCAATCTGGCCCTGAAACGATTCGGAATGCGCATCCCAGGTACCGCCGCTGAGCAGCAGGGTGGGTTCGTTCTCCAGTTCGCGCACGGCGTTGGCGACGTTCAGCGAGTTGGTCATTACCACTAAGCCGCGTTTGCTGTGTAAGGCCGGAATCAGGGCGGCGGTGGTGGTGCCGAAGTCGATAATGATGCGGTTGTGGTCGCGGATCAGAGCGGCCGCTGCGCTGGCAATGGCTTGCTTGCGTTGCGAAATGTTTTCTTTCGGTTCGCTGTGGTCATCGGCACTGGTCAGTTCCGCCGGCAGCTGCACAGCACCGCCGTAACGGCGCAGCAGCAGGCCGCTTTGTTCCAGTGTGGACAGGTCTTTGCGGATGGTAACTTCGGAGGTTTCAAAGCGCCGCGCCAGTTCATCGACCTGCACCTGCCCCTGCTCGTTTAACAGAGCGAGGATGCCATGGCGGCGTTGCACGGTGTTGCGTTTGGGCATGAATTGGCCTGTTTAAGTTTCGTTCCGAAAGAATGGGGCGGAAATCTATCAGAACGAAACAAAAAAGCAAGTTACCGCTCAGGCCATGCAGCTGCGGTTGCGGCCTTCATGCTTGGCTTTGTACAGCGCTTTGTCGGCGCGCTCAAACACCGTATCCGGCGATTCCAGTGAATGAAATTCGCTGATGCCGAACGACAGGGTGATGGGCACCCGTTCTTTGCGGAAATTGAAGGGGCTGTTTTCGACGGTCTGGCGCAGTTTTTCAGCGGCCAGCAGGGCCCCTTCGGCATTGGTTTCCGGCATCAGAATAACGAACTCTTCACCGCCGTAACGGGCAATAAAATCGACATCACGCAGGTTTTTACGCAAAGAGCGGGCAATCAGTTGCAGCACTTTGTCGCCAGCCAGGTGGCCATAGGTGTCGTTAATGCTTTTGAAGTGGTCAACGTCACACACCACCAGTGACAGTGGGCTGCCATAGCGGTGACGGCGGGCCAGTTCTTCTTCCAGTTTTTTCTGGTAGGCATCGCGGTTGGGCAGGCCGGTTAAGGTGTCGTGGCTGGCGCGGCGGCGCTGTTCTTCAATGGCGATGCGGCTGTCGCTGACTTCCTGTTCCATTTCATTCAGGCGCTTTTGCAGCAGTTCCAGCTTTTCGGCCAGCCGCTGTTCGCGTTCATCTTCTTCGCGCTGGTATTTGTCCATCGCTTCCACGATCAGCATCAGGTGGTCACGGACGCTGACGCCCAGTTCACCCAGATCACCGGAACCGGTCACTACGGAGCGGATATCGGCAATTTGTTCCCGCACCATGTTGTCGAGGGCTTCCCGCGCTTGTTTGCGGTCGGCCTGACCGGCGCTGGCCTCGCTGACCAGTATGCGGATGGCCTGCAGGCGCTGGTCCAGGCTGTGCAGAAAATTTTCCAGCTCGGCCTGGCTGTTGCCCAGACACTGCAGCAGGAATTCGGTGGTGTCTTCCAGCAGCGGCACCAGCTCAAACCAGTTGAGGCCTTGTTGTAAGCGCTGTTGCAGACTTTGTGACTGGTAATTCAGACGCTCCGGCACCACCAGCTGGGCCAGCAGGTTCAGCAGGGTGTCTGAGACGTCCTGAGCAATATGAGAAAAGCCCGGTTCGCTGGCGTCGGCTTCTTTGGCGATGACTTCTTCAGCGGGCTGTTCCGCCGGTTTGAACCAGCGCTGCCACCATTTGCTTTGACGGGCGTCTTCATGGCCTTCGAGGGTGGCGATTTCGCCGACAATCTGAATCCAGTTCTGTAACTGACGGATATAGCCTGACCAGTGTTTCAGTTCGCTGCCGGCATTTTTCTGCACGTCTTTAATGCGTTTCTGCAGTTCCCGGGGCAGCGGGCATTGGCCAAGCTTCTCCGCTGCATCGCTGATCTGGCCCAGCAGCACTTCGGCCTGAGCCAGGTTCAGGTCTTCATACTGGTGCACGGCGCGTTCCAGATCGTCCAGAATGCGGTGCAGTGTACTGCCGTTTTTCAGGGCGTTGCGCAGATCGTGCAGCGAGCTGTCGATCGTGCCGGCCTGTCCTTGCGCCAGCAGGGAAACCATTACCAGGCCACGACGCATCTGCTCGTGCTGGTGTTCCTGATTGCGTTTCAGTTTTTCATGCCGATCCAGCAGGTCGAGGTATTTGTCGCGCCAGCGGCGGGTGGCTTCAGCACCTGATCCTTCAGTCATCGGGTTCCCCGCAGTTCAGCCATAAAAAAATTGTGGGCATAGTATAGGTGAAGTTGCTGGCGGTGAAATCAGCCAGACAGCCCCGGCAGGATTATTTCTGCCGCTACCGGCAAATGATCGGACAGCGGATGGTCAATAACGGCAATGCGCTGCAGCGCAATGGAGTCGGACAGCAGAATATGGTCCAGCCCACGCTGCGGACGCCAGCTGGGGTAGGTGGCGCGGGCGGTCAGCGGATGCAGGTTCAGATGCTGCAGCGGGCTGTGGCGCAACAGTATTTCGGCTTCCTGATTCAGGTCGCCCATAATCACCAGATGCTTGGCGTGCCGGACTTTTTCGCACAGAAATTCCAGCTGGCCGAACTGAGTGCGTTTGCCCAGCGCCAGATGCGTGATGGCGACGGTTAGGGCATCGTTACCTTCGCCAAAGGTCAGCAACATCAACCCTCTGCCGGGCAATAATCCGGGCAGCTGGAATTGTTCCACCTGGACGGCCGGCAAGCGGGTTAAAACCCCGTTACTGTGCTGGGCAAACTGCCCCAGATTGCGGTTAACCTGTTGATACCAATGCGGAAAACCGGCTTCGGCGGCCAGCCGGGCGACCTGATTCTGCTGGCGGCTGCGCCAGCTGCCAGCATCGGCTTCCTGTAAGGCGACCAGGTCAAAATGGCTGACCAGCTGGGCAATGTGTTGCAGGGCGGCATCCCGGTTGCGGCTGGGGAGCAGATGCTGCCAGCTGCGCAGCAGGTAATGATGGTAAGCGGCGGTCTGGATGCCGACCTGAATATTGAAGGAGAGTAAGCGAAGGGTGTTGGCGGCGCGGGGCGCCGCCGTGAATTCCTGCAGGGTACAGAAATCGCTCATTTGCCTTTAAGAGCGGCGCGTTCCACTGCGATCAGATGGTCCACTACGCGCAGCATGGCTTCCATACCACCGGCGCTGCCGGAATCAACCACGTACTTACCTTGCACAATCAGCGCCGGAACGCCGTTGATGCCAAAGGCACGGATACGCTGGTCGGCTTGCTTCATGCGGGTTTTTACCGCGAAGGATTCGTAGGCTTTATCAAAATCAGATTCGCTGACACCGGCCTTGCTGACCAGAAAATCACGCTGATCGCCACGGCTCAGCAGCGGCTGACGCTCAAGGTTGATGGCGCGGAAAATCGGCGTATGCATCTGTTCCAGCACGCCCAGCACATCGGCCACATGGTACAGCTGTGCGTGGGCAACCCAGGCGCGGCCGAACATGGCCGGCACGCCACTGAACTGTACATCAGCCGGCAGGGTTTTTTTCCACGGGGTAATCACATCTTCTAAGCGGAAGCAGTGCGGGCAGCCGTACCAGAACGCTTCTTCAACGTGTACGCGGCCATCGGCAGGCACGGTAACGGCCTGGGGCAATACTTTGTAATGTTGACCGGCCTGGAATTCTGCGTGGGCGGTGACCGAAAACAGCAGGGTGGCAGCGGCGAGCCACTGAATCAGCTTGGACAGCATGGATAACTCCGTCGGTTTGTTAAGTTGTTATTGGTCTGCATTCTTGCACAAAGGTTCAGAGCCGGCCACGACCGGAACGGCAGATGAAAAAAAAGCGGCCGAAGCCGCTTTTTATACTGCGTGAATTAACGCAGGCCTTCGATGTAAGACGCAACCGCTTCAATTTCGGTGGCGTGCATACGGTAGGCAATGTCACGCATCAGGCGGGTGTCACCGTCGTTCTGACGCTCGTTCATGCTGAACTTGTTCAGCTGGGTTACGGTGTAGGTGGCATGCTGGCCAGCCAGGCGCGGGAACATAGCCGGTTCGATACCATTACCGTTCGGACCATGACAGGCGATACAGGCCGGAATACCACGCTCTTCAATACCACCGCGGTAAACGCGCTGACCCAGTGCTACCAGTTCTTCTTTGGCGCCACCGGCACTGGGTGCCTGAGCGGCAAAGTAGGCAGAGATGTCGGCGATATCTTCATCGCTCAGACCGCTGACGAACGGCACCATCTCCGGCACGCTGCGACGACCATCACGGATATCCAGCATTTGTTTGACCAGGTAGCGCTCGCCCTGACCGGCAATTTTCGGGAAGGTCGGGGCCAGGCTGTTGCCGTCAGCACCGTGACAAGCGGCACAGGTTGCCGATTTTGCTTTACCGGCTTCGGCGTCACCAGCGTGAGCAACGGACATCAGTCCGGCGGAAACGATCAGGCTAATCAACAGGTTTTTCATCATCAGGTCCAGGTTATAGGTGAATTCTTTGACTACAGCAGGGCCCGGCTTATTTCGGCGCGGCCATGTAGTTGATCAGTTGTTGGTACTGGTCGGCGGTACAATCCATGCACAGGCCGCGCGGGGGCATCGCATTCAGACCGTTGGTTACGCTGCTTACCAGTGTCGCCATCCCTTTGGCCAGACGTGGTTCCCAGGCGGCTTTGTCAAAGGACTTCGGCGCGCCGGCGACGGCATTGGCGTGGCATACGCTGCACGACTGCTGGTACTTCGCAGCCACATCAAAGGCCTGTGCATGAGTGCTTAACGCTGCCAGTACGGCAGCCATCACAGCCAGTTTTTTCATGGAATTCTCTCTGTCTGTTCCGGTTGGTAAACAGCTTGGTCCGGGATGCACGGCTCTGTGTTAGAATGGCGGCGTCATCCGCAAGGCTCGGCATTATATAACATTAATTTCCGGACGGTCATTACGTTTACCCCATGTCTAACCATCAATCCTTGACCTATACCAAGACTCGCTTCCTCAAAAGTGCCGCCAAGCTGAGTCAGTGCCCGCCGGAAATCCTGCGTGAAGTCGCCTTTGCCGGCCGCTCCAATGCCGGTAAATCCAGTGCGCTTAACCGCCTGACCGGTAACAGTAAACTGGCGCGTACCAGTAAAACACCGGGACGCACCCAGTTAATTAACTATTTCCAGATTGGCGAAGAACCGCTGGCGCTGGTTGACCTGCCCGGTTACGGCTTTGCCAAGGTACCGCTGGCCGTTAAAAACGAGTGGCAGAAAGAGCTGGATACCTACCTGACCCGCCGCGATGCGCTGGTGGGGCTGGTGTTGCTGATGGATATCCGCCACCCGCTGAAAGAATTCGATATGGCGATGGTGCGCTGGGCGCAACGCTCGCAGCTGCCGTTGCATATTCTGCTGACCAAGGCCGATAAGCTGAAACGTGGCCCGGCCAAAACCACCTTGCTGGATGTGCAGAAAGCCGTCGCCAGTCTGGGCGATCTGGTCAGTGTGCAGGTCTATTCGTCGCATAATGGCGAAGGGCTGCAATTATTGCAGCAGCGCCTCGACAGCTGGCTGTTGCCGGCAGCAGAGGATGAAGCCGAAGTCGCTGACCCTGCGGCCGCGGATTAAGTCGTTGCTTAATCAATCAAAGCTATAAAACCCGGCGTAGTCATTAAGAAAAATCACCACAGAGTTGGTGATTTTTTCACCAGTTCAGAGATCAGAGGCTATAGTCATTCTGGTCTGTGAACGATCCGGTTATCCGTCTCCGGCGTTTTTCAGACAGTTTCTTCGGTACTTCCCCAATGATCCGAAGTTGACCCGGTCGTTTGCCCCCAATGGCGACCGGGTCTTTTTTTGTCTGGCGTTGTTGCTCAGCCGGCGCGCCGGCTCAGCCAGGGTTGCAGCAGCAGGCTTGCCACAAATAACGTCGTTGCGGCCACCACCACGCTGGGGCCGGCCGGCGTATCCCAGTGAAATGACGCCCACATCCCGATCAGTACCGCCAGCATGCCGCTGACACTTGCCAGCACGGCCATTTGCAGCGGGCTGCGGGCGCTGGCGCGGGCGCTGGCCGGCGGAATAATCAGCAACGCGCTGACCAGCAGAATTCCCACCACTTTCATTGCCAGTGCCACCAGTACCGCCAGCATCAGCAGCAGCAATAACTTCAGCCGTTGCACCGGGTAGCCGTCGATGGCGGCCAGTTCGGGGCTGACGGTAATGGCCAGCAGCGCCTGCCATTGCCAGATTAATAACCCGAGCAGTATGGCCCCGGCGCCGGCAATCCACAGCACATCCACGGTTTGTACCGCCAGCAGATCACCAAACAAATAGCCCATTAAGTCGACCCGGATGCCCTGGGTCAGGCTCAGGGTCACCAGGCCAATGGCCAGCGTGCTGTGCGACACAATGCCCAGCAACGTGTCGGACGATAGCCGTGCCCGCTGCTCCAGCGGCACCAGCAATAACGCCAGCAATAACGAGCCCAGAATCAGTGCCAGCGTCAGGTTGATATCGGTCAGTACGCCCAGGGTAATGCCCAACAGGGCACCGTGGGCGAGGGTGTCACCAAAGAAGGCCATACGCCGCCACACCACAAAACTGCCCAGCGGGCCGGCAATTAAGGCCAGCAACAAACCGGCGGCCAGTGGCATCAGCCACCATAAATCAATCATGGCGAATGCCTCCGATAGCGGGCGGCGCCAGCGGTGAGGCGTGGCCGTGATCACCGGCACAGTGCTGGTGGTCGTGGTGGTGGGTGTAGTGGGCCAGCGGGGTTTTGTCCGGGCGGATACCAAACAGCTGAATATAGGCCGGGTTTATGGACACCTGATCCGGATGGCCGGAGCAGCACACATGGCCGTTCAGGCAGATGACTTCGTCGGTGGCGGCCATCACCAGATGCAGGTCGTGGGACACCATTAAGACAGCGCAGCCCAGCTCATCCCGCAGTTGCGGAATCAACTGGTACAGCTCCATCTGGCCCTGCACATCCACCCCCTGCACCGGCTCGTCCAGCACCAACAGATCGGGTTGGGATAACAGCGCGCGCACCAGCAGGACGCGCTGCCATTCGCCGCCGGACAGGTCATGTACCGACTGTGGTGCTAAGGCGGTGATGTTCAGCCGTTGCAGCCAGTGCTGAATGGTGGCAGCGGTGGCGCCGCGGCTTAACTGCAGAAACCCCTGCACGGTCAGCGGCATACGCTGATCCAGACTCAGACGTTGTGGCATATAGCCAATGCGCAAACCGGGCCGGCGTTCAATATGGCCGGAATCCACCGTTTCCAGCCCCAGCAACACCCGGATAAGGGTTGATTTGCCACAGCCGTTAGGGCCGATCAGGGTCATAATCTGACGGGGCTGTAAGGTCAGGCTGATGTTATCCAGCACGGTTTTGTGCTGACGTTTCAGGGTCAGATGATCGGCTTGCAGCAGCGCGGTGGTGTTCATGCGGCGGCCTTGCAGGCCGGGCACAGCCCGGTCAGTTCAGTCATCTGCTGTTCTACGGTGACGCCCAGTGCGGCCTCGGCCTGGCGGGCAATCTGCTGCACCTGGGCCGGATCCAGCTCCTGCGCCTTGCCGCATTCACGACAGACGAAAAAGCAGCTGGGGTGTACTTCACCAGGGTGGGTACAGCCGATAAACGCATTGAGTGAACTGATGCGGTGCACCAGGCCCAGCTCGAGCAGAAAATCCAGCGCCCGGTACACCGTGGGTGGTGCCGAGTTAAAGCCTTCGGCCGCCAGCTTGGGCAGCAGATCGTAGGCACCGACCGGCTTGTGGTTGGCCCACACCAGCTCCAGCACCCGCTGGCGGATGGGTGTCAGGCGCGCCCCCTGAGCGCTGCACAGGGCCTGCGCCCGCTCCAGTGCTGAATGTACGCAGGCATGATGGTCGTGACTTTTATAGATGTTCTGAGTCATGGCGAAAGCCTTAGGTTATAATGTTGCAATTTTACGCCAGGAGTCGCCGGATACAATGAAGAATTTCAGCTTAATGATCGGAGCGGTCTGTGGTTGTCTGCTGGCCGTCTTGCCGGTGCAGGCTGCCGACCAGGATCTTCAGGTACTGGCCAGTGTGCATCCGCTTGGTCTGGTGGCGGCGTCGGTGGTACCGGAGCCGCAGTTGCAGGTGTTGTTGCCGCTGGGGATGACGCCGCACGATTTCAGCCTGAAACCATCCGATATTGAACGCATCCGCCAGGCCGATGTGGTGCTGTGGAGCGGTGCCGTGGCGGAGCCTTATCTGAGTGGTTTCGTGGGGCGCTGGCCGCAACAGGTGTGGATTGATGCGTCCGCCGGCCAGCAGCCGGCCGCTGACGTCACTCATGCTGCCGCCCATGATGACCATGAGCACAACGACCATGATCACAACGCTCATCAGCCTGATGAACAGCACAACGACCATGAGCCTGCCGGGCAGGAACAGCATGCCCATCACCACGATGGTTTTGCCGACCCGCACTGGTGGCTGAACCCGCAGCGCATGATTCACACCCAGCAGCAGCTGGCGGCGGCGTTGCAGCAGGACGCCAGCCCCTTTGCCGCGGCAGTAACCCAACAGCTGGCCGCTTCGGCGCGGGTACTGGAACCGTTGCAGGACCGCGGCTTCTTTGTGTTTCACCGCGCCTGGGATCACTGGGTCGAGCAATTTGGCCTGAATCAGGTGGGCGCCTTTACCCTGTCGCCGGAATACAAACCCGGTGCCCGCACTCTGCAAAGCATGCGCGCGCAGTTGCAGCGCGGCGAGGTGGTCTGTGTGTTCAGTGAGCCGGAATTTTCCCCGGCGCTGGTGGATGCGGTGGTGAAGGGCTTAGCGGTTAAGCGCGCCGAGCTGGACCCGCTGGCGCAGCATATTCCCATCGGTGCCGATGGTTATGTGCGCTATCTGGCCGATCTGACCGGGCGCTTTGCCACCTGCCTTAAGCCCTGATATTCCCACCCGGAAACGGGCGGCGGTAGACAGCCGGTCTGCCGCCATTACAATAAGCCCCCAATTTTTCAGTCTGCATGGAAACCCTGCTATGACACTGGCCGTCGTTACCCTGGCTGCGGGCAAAGGCTCGCGGATGAAATCCGATCTTCCCAAAGTGCTGCACAAACTGGCCGGCAAGCCGATGCTGGCCCATGTACTGCACAGTGCGGCGCAGCTGCCGCAGGCGCGCCTGCATGTGGTAATTGGTCACGGTGCTGAAGCGGTGAAAGAGCAGATTACCGGTTTCCCGGTCAGCTGGGCGCTGCAGGCCGAGCAGAAAGGCACCGGCCATGCGGTGGCGATGGCGATACCGGAGGTGGCGACCGACGCCACCGTGCTGGTGCTGTACGGCGATGTGCCGCTGATCCGTACCGACACGCTGCAAAAACTGTTGGATGAAACCCATGATGGCCATGCCCTGGCCCTGCTGACGGTGGAGCTGGCCGATCCGACCGGTTACGGCCGCATTGTGCGTGACGACGCCGGTAATATTCAGGCCATCGTCGAACACAAAGACGCCAGTGCCGAGCAGCACAAAATCCGTGAAGTGAACACCGGCATTCTGGCGGTATCGGCGCGGTTGCTGAATGAATGGCTGCCGAAGCTGTCGGCCAACAACGCTCAGGGCGAATACTATTTAACCGATATTATCGCCATGGCGGTGGACAACGGCGTGGCCGTGCGCGCCATTCATCCGCACGATGAACACGAAGTGCAGGGCGTGAACGACCGGTTGCAGCTGGCCGCGCTGGAGCGGGTGTATCAGCGTGGTCTGGCCGATGAACTGATGCGTGCCGGCGTGTCGCTGGCCGATCCGGCGCGCATTGATGTGCGCGGTTCGCTTAAGGTTGGCAGCGATGTGGTGATCGACGTTGGCTGTGTATTTGAAGGCGAGGTGGTGCTGGAAGACGGCGTGCACATCGGCCCGTACTGTGTGATCAAAAACAGCCGTATCGGTACCGGCACCGAAGTGGAAGCCTATTCCCATCTCGACGCCGCTGTTACCGCCGATGCTTGTCATATCGGCCCCTATGCGCGCCTGCGTCCGGGTGCCGATCTGCACACTGGCGCCAAGGTGGGCAACTTCTGTGAAGTGAAAAAGTCCGTTATTGGGACCGGTTCCAAGGTGAACCACCTGACCTACATCGGTGACGCCAGCATCGGCCGCAACGCCAACATCGGCGCCGGCACCATTACCTGCAACTACGATGGCGTGAACAAGTTTAAAACCGAGATCGGCGATGAAGCCTTTATTGGTTCCAACTCATCCCTGGTGGCGCCGGTCAGCATTGGCGCCGGGGCGACCGTGGCGGCCGGTTCGGTGGTGACCAAAGATGTCGGCGCGGCCGAACTGGCGGTGGCGCGCGGCAAGCAGCGCAATGTCGAAGGCTGGCAGCGGCCGCAGAAGAAATCCTGATGCTCACAACCCGGCTGCTGTGGCGGCCGGGTTTATAAGATCAGCGGTAATACCACGGCATGCAAGGTGCCGGTTAAGGTCATGGCCATGGCGGAATAGGCCGACTGTTGCGCCCCCAGTTCCATGGCACGGCCGGTACCCACGGCGTGGGCGCAGGTGCCCAGTGCCAGCCCCAGTGCCTGGGGTTGGTCCAGCCGGGTTACTTTCAGTAAGGGCGGAATCATTAATGCGCCCAGCAAGCCGGTAATCATCACAAACACCGACGCCAGCGCCGGAATCCCGCCCACCTGTTCGCTCACCGCCACCGCCACCGGCGTGGTAATGGATTTGGTGTGCATGGTGGTGGTAATGGCGGCATCGCCAATCAGCCAGTGCGCCAGTGCGGCTGCCACTGCCACCGTAACCCCACTGCCGAGGCTGACGGCCAGTACGATGCGCACAATCTGTTTACGCATACTGTGCAGAAACTGGTACATCGGCACTGCCAGCATCACCACCACCGGCCCCAGCATCTGGTGCAGATAGTCACCGCCCTGCATATAGGTGCTGAACGGCGTGCCGGTAACTTCCACCACCGTCACCACCAGCGCAATGCCGGTGAGAATGGGCGGAATAAAGGCGCTGTTGCCACTCAGGCGGTAGACCTGCTGGCCCAGAATAAAGGCGCCAATGGTGAGGGTGGCCCAGAACAGGGGCAGCTGCAGCATGTCGTTGATCATAAGCCGGCTTTGCTCCCTTTCATGATCCAGGCGCACAGCAGCGCGCCGGGAATCAGGCTGATGGCCAGAATACCCAGCAGCAGCAGACCATGTTCCTGCAGCAAGGCTTTCTGAGTCACCACGCCGACACTGACGGGAATAATAAACAACGGTAATAGCGGCGCCAGGGTCTGGCTGATGGACGCCAGGCTGGCAGGGATTTTGCCGCGCAGGATCAGGCTGATCAGCAGCAGTAACATGCCCAGAATGGAACCGGGCAGCGGCAGGCTGAAGGCACTTTGCAGCAGCGTACCGAGCAACAGAAAAAACAGCAGGACAAGGAGGCCGGCCATGGGTCTGCTCCTGTAATGATGGTGCGGAAGGAGAGACTCGAACTCTCACGCCTTGCGGCGCTGGAACCTAAATCCAGTGCGTCTACCAATTTCGCCACTTCCGCAGGTGGGCGCGGATATTATAGAACTCAGCAAGGCTTGCCAAGACTGCCTTGGTGCAAAGATAGCGGGCCCGTGCCGTTATCCTGTATTGTGCCGCTTTATTTTGCAGGGAGACCGCATCGTGTCAGGAGATCATCCGCTCGCCAGTAATGTGCTGCTGGGCACTGCTGCTGCCGTTATTGTTATCGCTGGTATGAAAAGCGCCGCCGATATGCTGGTGCCGTTTTTGCTGGCGGTGTTTATTGCCATTCTCAGTGCGCCATTAATGCATTGGCTGACCGCCCGCCGGGTGCCCGGAGTGGTCGCCGTACTGGTGCTGGTGGCACTGTTTCTGCTGGTGGGCACGCTGCTGGCATCGTTTCTGGGCGGCACCATTAATGCCTTTTACCGCGACATGCCGGTGTACGAACAAAAGCTGCAGGTGCTGACCTCGGATGTGGTGCTGTGGCTGCGCAGCCTGGGCTTTGACGTGGCCGACAATATTATCCGCGAGTATGTGAACCCCGGTGTGGTGATGCGTACGGTGGCTTCGGTTTTCAACGGACTGGGCGGGGTGCTGACCAATACCTTCCTGATTCTGTTTACCGTTATTTTTATTCTGCTCGAAGCCTCGGGTTTTCCGGCCAAAGTGAAACGGGCCTTCGGAGAAGAAACCCAGGCCTTTGCGCATTTCGCCCGCTTCAGCGAAGCGGTGCAGCAGTATCTGTTTATCAAAACCCTGGTCAGCCTGGGTACCGGCGGCGTGGTGGCCCTGTTACTGGCGCTGCTGGGGGTGGATTACTGGGCGCTGTGGGGGCTGGTCGCTTTTCTGCTGAATTACATTCCCAACATCGGTTCCATTATTGCGGCCGTACCGGCGGTACTGGTGGCGCTGATTCAGCTGGGGCCGTTGGTGGCCATGCTGACCGCCGGTGTTTATGTACTGGTGAATACCATGTTCGGCAACGTGATTGAGCCGCGCCTGATGGGGCGGTCGCTGGGGTTGTCGACGCTGGTGGTGTTTCTGTCTCTGGTGTTCTGGGGTTGGGTGCTGGGGCCGGTGGGCATGCTGTTGTCGATACCGCTGACCATGGTCGTGAAAATCGCCCTAGAGACCCGCCCGCAAACCCGCTGGATCGCTACCTTGCTGGATCATTGAGGGACGGACAGCAAAGAAGGGTAAAAGCACTGCCGCCCGCTATCCGGGAGGTGCCAGAATGCCGCGCAATGGAGGGAAAAGCATGAAATCCATATTGTTGATCGACGATGACTACGAACTGGGCGAGCTGCTGCAGGAATACCTGTCGATGGAAGGCTTCGCCTTAACCGCGGTGCAGGATGGCGAAAGCGGTCTGCAGAAGGCCCTCAGCGGTGATTACGATCTGGTGTTGCTGGATGTGATGCTGCCGAAAATGAACGGCTTTGAAGTGCTGAAACGCATCCGTGCCGAATCGGCCATTCCGGTCATTATGCTCACCGCCCGCGGTGAAAGTGTCGACCGCGTGCTGGGGCTGGAACACGGCGCCGATGACTATATTCCCAAGCCCTATCACCACCACGAGCTGGTGGCCCGCATCCGCGCCCTGTTCCGCCGCATTGAACTCAGCGGCGATACGCAGAAAGCCGCCGGTGTGTTGGTGGTGGGTGAATTGCAGCTGAACAGCAGTAAGCGTCAGGTGTTACTGGATGGCGAAGAGCTGTCGCTGACCGGCGCCGAATTCGGCGTGCTGGAATGCCTGATGGAAAATGTCGGTGAGCTGGTGGATAAAGATACCTTGTCACTGGCGGCGCTGGGACGACGGCTGATGGCCTATGACCGCTCCATCGATATGCACGTCAGTAACCTGCGCAAAAAACTCGGCCGCCGCAGCGATGACTCCGACTGGATCAAAACCGTGCGTTCGCGCGGCTATATGCTGGCGCACTGATTGTGGGTATGCGCTGGTACCGCTCGCTGTTTTTCAAAGTCTTTCTGTGGTTCTGGGCGGTTATCTTTCTGGCCATGTGGGCGGCGGTGATCACCAACCACTGGATTGAAGAAGACTACTTCCGCCCGGCCAGCCAGAACGAAGTGCTGCATCTGGTGCAGATGATGGAGCGCGACCAGCCCATCATTGCCGAAGGCCGCAAGCTGTGGCGTAAGGTGCGGCCGGGCTGGAATCTGGTGTCGGTGCCGGCTGACCTGATTACTCAGCTTCCCCACGATCTGGAAGAATTTGCCGATTACGCCGGCCAGACTGCGCAGGTGCTGTACGGCCAGAATGACGGCTGGCTGATGATCGGCCCGCTGGAGCAGGCCGGCTATCTCTATATTGCTGTGGCCCGGCCGCAATGGCCGGGACTGCTGGACAACGAAGACCGCTGGCTGGTGCCAGTGGCCATGGTGCTGGTGGTTACCCTGCTGTGCGGCGCTTTGGTGTGGAGCTTAACCACCCCCATCCGCCGTTTGCAGCGCACGGTGCGGCGTCTGGCGGCCGGCAACTTTGATGTGTCCGACCTGCGTCATGTGCGCTTCCGTGAAGATGAAATCGGCATGCTGGCCGGTGAAGTCATGGATATGGCCGGTGCGCTGCAACGGCTGTTGCACAGCCATCAGCAGTTGCTGCGCGATGTCTCGCATGAGTTACGTTCGCCGTTAACCCGGCTGCAGATTGCCCTCGGGATTGCCCGTAAAAAAGACCAGCAAAACCTGCTGCAGGCAGAGCACAGCCGTATTGAACGGGCGGTGCAGCAGGTGGATGGGCTGGTCAGCCAGATTCTCGACCTGGCCCGGCTGCAGCAAAGTGACAGCGCCCTGCTGCAGTTACAAACCCTGCCACTGCAGGAGCAGTTGCACGAATGGGTGGATGATGCCGAGCCGGAGCTGCAGCAAAAGCAGCTGCAGATTGACTGGCAGCTAAGCGCCGGAGCACTGCCGTGTCGCTGGGATTGGCTGCTGATTCAGCGGGCCTTCGATAATCTGCTGCGCAATGCCATCCGCTTTGCGCCGGCAGGTTCTGTGTTGCAGGTGGGGCTGAGCAGCAGTCATGGGCTGGTGTCGCTGTGGGTCCAGGATCAGGGCCCCGGGGTACCGGAAGAACAGCTGGAATCCATCTTTGATCCCTTTACCCAGGTGGACTCCGCCCGCGACCACGCCGCCGGTGGTTATGGCCTCGGGCTGGCACTGGTGCGGCGCATTGTTGAATTGCACGAAGGAATGGTGACGGCCAGTAATGCATATCCCGGCTTACGGGTGGTAATGCGTCTGCCGCAGCGTATAAATACGGCAAAATCATGACACCGGCGCCTTGCATCGGCGTTATTCACTGGAAAAGGCAATAGGTTTTTGGTAGAAAGTACGGCCCTTATGCCCCCTGTGTCAGGAACTTTTACACAGCCGGCTTTTTTACCAACGCGACGAGACTGGACAAGCAACTATGTCACAAGATTTCAAGCAAGCAGCCCTGGATTACCATCAGTTCCCGAAACCGGGCAAAATCAGTGTTGAACTGACCAAGCCGGCACAGACTTCCCGTGATCTGTCCCTGGCCTACAGCCCGGGTGTGGCTGAGCCGGTAAAAGAGATCGCTGCCGATCCGGAAAACGCTTACAAGTACACCTCCAAAGGTAACCTGGTAGCGGTTATTTCTGACGGTACTGCGATTCTGGGTCTGGGTGACCTGGGTCCGCTGGCCTCCAAGCCGGTAATGGAAGGCAAGAGCCTGCTGTTCAAACGCTTTGCTGGTGTGGATTCCATCGACATCGAAGTGGAATCTGAAAGCCCGCAAGCCTTCATCGACACCGTGCGTCGCATTGCGATTACCTTCGGTGGCATCAACCTGGAAGACATCAAAGCCCCTGAGTGCTTTGAAATCGAACGCACCCTGATCGAACAGTGCGATATTCCGGTATTCCACGATGACCAGCACGGTACCGCCATCGTTACCGTTGCCGGCGCTCTGAACGCGCTGGAAATTGTTGGTAAGAAAGTAGAAGACGCCAAAATGTGTGTACTGGGTGCCGGTGCTGCCGCCATTTCCTGTACCAAACTGATGATTCTGGCAGGCATGAAGCCGGAAAACGTCTTTATGTGTGACCGTAACGGCGTGATCCACTCTGGCCGTACCGATCTGAACCAGTACAAGCAGGCCTTCGCCGTTGATACTGACAAGCGTACCGTTGACGATGCGCTGGATGGTGCTGACATCTTCCTGGGTCTGTCTGGTCCGAACATGGTAACCGGCGAACAGATCAAGAAAATGGCCGCTGACCCGATCATCTTCGCCTGTGCTAACCCGGTTCCGGAAATCATGCCGGAAATCGTTAAGGAAGTGCGTCCGGATGCCATCATGGCGACCGGCCGTTCTGATTACCCGAACCAGGTAAACAACGTACTGGGCTTCCCGTTCATTTTCCGTGGTGCTCTGGACGTTCGCGCCCGTCGCATCAACGAAGAAATGAAACTGGCCGCCGCCAAAGCGCTGGCTGGCCTGGCGAAAGAGCCGGTTACTCAGGAAGTTCTGGATGCTTACGGTCTGGAGTCACTGGAGTTCGGTCGTGAGTACATCATTCCTAAGGCTGTTGATACCCGTCTGCTGGGCGCAGTATCTTCAGCGGTCGCTCAGGCTGCGGTTGATACCGGAGTGGCACGCAAGCCGTTCCCGGCGAACTACCCGCTGCAAACTCTGGCGGATCTGTAAGCCTGAGTGGTAATAAAAAAAACCCGGCCTGTGCCGGGTTTTTTTATGGCTGCGGTTTGGCCGGCTGTCAGCGGAACAGGTAATCCGCCAGCAGTTGTTCGTAGCTTTGGATAATGCGCTGCTCTTCGCCACTGGCGCGCAGCTGCTGAAAGCCCTGATCAAACTGGTCACGCAGGGTGGCGGTGCGGAAGGCCGGGTAATAGTCGGTATGAGGGAATAATTCAGCGTAGCGATAGGGCTTGCTGGCCGCGGCTGCGGTCGGATTCTGCCGGCGCAGCTGGCTGAGAAAATACCGGAACACGGTTTTTTCCATCACAATCACATCGGCCTCGCCGGCAAACAGGGCGCGCACCTGCTCAATCTGATCTCCTTGCTCCAGATACAGCGGCGCGGCACTGACGGCCGTAGAGAATTCGGCCGGCAACAGTTGCCGGGCCAGGCTGAAGCCCTGTACCCGGTAATGACGCAGGTCGCTGATGGTGCTCAGTGGCAGGCTGCGCTCCTCCAGACTGATGGCGACATTCTGAAAGCTGACCAATGGCAGGCTGGCAAAGAAAGCGCTGGGGGTGGCTTGCTGGTTGGTAACACAGAGACCGTCGAGCCGGCCCTGATTAAAACCATCGGCATTGCTGTGGTTGCTGTTGTATTCCAGTTGCAGGGTCAGACCGGCGTTGGCCAGTGAACGGCGCAGCAGATCGAGCATAATGCCGCGATTGTTATGCGGAATAACGTAGGGGGGAATCGACAGGCTGCAGCCTATCTGCACAACGGTCGCTGCGCTGAGCGGCAGCCAGGCACCGCTCAGCAACAGGAAAGATAACAACAGCACTACACGCATAACACCTCATGACCGCTGGTCTGCAGGTGCCCGGACCGGGCAAGTGCAAAGCAGTATGTGTGCCTTGTTTGCCCGCCGTCAACCGGCCAGAGCGGCCGGTTGCCTATCGGTGTGTCAGTTCTTTTTGGCGCGCTTACGTTCGTTTTCAGTCAGCAGTTTTTTCCGCAGACGGATGCTGATGGGGGTTACTTCCACCAGCTCGTCGTCTTCGATAAATTCCAGTGCCTGTTCCAGGGTGTGGCGTACCGGCGGGGTCAGTACAATGGCTTCGTCGGTGCCGGAAGCACGCACGTTGGTCAGCTGCTTGGCCTTGGTCGGGTTTACCACCAGGTCATTGTCGCGGCTGTGCAGACCAATAATCATGCCTTCGTACACTTCGGTTTGCGGGCCGATGAACAAACGACCGCGCTCCTGCAGGGTGTACAGGGCATAACCCAATGCCTTACCGCCTACCATGGACACCAGTACACCGTTGTGACGGGTAGAGGTCAGGCTGGACTGAACCGGACCGTAGTGATCAAAGATGTTGGTGAGGATGCCGGAACCTGAGGTCAGGGTCAGGAACAGACCACGGAAACCGATCAGGCCGCGGGCCGGAGCGATAAATTCCAGACGTACACGGCCTTTGCCATCCGGCACCATGTTGGTCATTTCGGCACGACGGTTACCCATCTCTTCCATGATGGAGCCCTGGTGCTCTTCTTCGATATCAATCACAACCTGCTCGTAGGGTTCTTGCAGCACGCCGTCGATTTCTTTCACCACCACCTGCGGCTTGGAAATGCCCATTTCGAAACCTTCACGACGCATGGTTTCGATCAGTACCGACAGATGCAGCTCGCCACGGCCGGATACTTTGAATTTTTCCGGACTGTCGCCGTCTTCCACACGCAGGGCGACGTTGTGGATTAGTTCTTTTTCCAGACGCTCTTTGATGTTGCGGCTGGTCACGAACTTACCTTCTTTACCGGCAAAGGGTGAATCGTTGACCTGGAACGTCATGCTTACGGTCGGCTCATCCACGCTCAGTGGCGGCAGAGCTTCAACGGCAGACGGGTCACACAGTGTGTCGGAGATGCCCAGGCCGTCGATACCGGAAATACAGACGATGTCGCCAGCGCTGGCTTCGGTGGTCACAATGCGGTTGAAGCCGTGGAAACCTTTTACTTCCAGAATCCGGCCTTTACGGGTTTTGCCTTTGATATCGATGATCTGTACGTCAGTACCAGGCTTCAGCTTACCGCGGGTAATGCGGCCAACACCGATAACACCCACATAGCTGTCGTAATCCAGCGCCGAAATCTGCATCTGGAACGGGCCGTCAACGTTCACCGGCGGTGGCGGTACGTGGTCGACAATCATCTGCAGCAGCGGGGTCATGTCGCTGGCCAGTTCATCCGGTGACAGGCCGGCAATACCGTTCAGGCCGGACGCATAGATAACCGGGAAATCCAGCTGTTCTTCAGTGGCGCCGAGGCGGTCGAACAGGTCGAAGATTTCATCCAGAACCCAATCCGGACGTGCACCCGGACGGTCAACTTTGTTGATGACCACGATCGGACGCAGGCCGCGCTCGAAGGCTTTCTGGGTGACGAAACGGGTTTGTGGCATTGGGCCGTCCTGCGCGTCGACCAGCAGACACACGGAGTCCACCATCGACATTACCCGTTCTACTTCGCCGCCGAAGTCGGCGTGTCCGGGGGTGTCCACGATGTTGATGCGGTAATCATTCCACTGAATGGCGGTGTTCTTCGCCAGAATGGTAATACCACGCTCTTTTTCCTGGTCGTTAGAGTCCATGGAGCGATCGCCTTCGCGGCGGTCCAGGGTACCGGACTGCTCCAGCAGTTTGTCGACCAGGGTGGTTTTACCGTGGTCAACGTGGGCGATGATGGCGATGTTTCTGAGGTTTTCGATCACAGGAAGGGCCTTGGTGAAGGTTTGTACAAAAATGGTGGGCGATTATACCCGAAAGGGGCCTCTGGCGTGACAGGAAATTGCATCACCGTGGTGGTTTTTTGCCCGAATTGGCGGGAATTCCTGCCTGACCGGCCGGCGCTCTTTTTGTGCCGCTGACCATGTACCCCGGGCGGCAGTGAACCTATAATGGGCGGGTTTGCACAAGCCGGCATCCCCAACAGACTGAAACGCCCCCAAATGGTGCTATTGGTTCAGGTTGTGATTCAAGATGGTGCATAAAAAATGCGTAGCCGCCGCCGCAGCCCCGATTCTGTGCGATCCGGCTGCATTGGCAACGTGGCACGCAGTTTGCTCCTCTCTGAGCATGGCAAGCCGGGGCCTTCCCGAAACAAGTTGAACCAGCATCTGGAGAAAGACAATGTCAGAGAAAACTCTGAATCTGATCAAAGAAAACGACGTGAAGTGGGTTGACCTGCGTTTCACCGATTTCAAAGGTAAAGAGCAGCACGTCACCATTCCGTCCCGTTATGTAAACGAAGACTTCTTCGAAACCGGCCAGATGTTCGACGGTTCTTCTATTTCCGGCTGGAAGGGCATTGAAGCGTCCGACATGATCCTGATGCCGGATGACTCTACCAGCTTCATGGACCCCTTCACTGAAGACGCCACCCTGGTGCTGCGCTGCGACATCATCGAACCGTCCACCATGCAGGGTTACGACCGTGATCCGCGTTCCGTGGCCCGTCGCGCTGAAGAGTACCTGAAGTCTACTGGTCTGGGTGACACCGCATTCTTTGGTCCGGAGCCGGAATTCTTCATGTTTGACGACGTGCGCTGGGGCTCGGATATGTCCGGTTCCTTCTGCAAAATCAACTCGTCTGAAGCAGCCTGGAACACTGAAACGGTGATGGAAGGCGGCAACATGGGCCACCGTCCGCGCGTGAAAGGCGGTTACTTCCCGGTGCCTCCGGTTGACAGCCACCACGATATCCGTGCGGCCATGTGTAACACCCTGGAAGCCATTGGTCTGGACGTAGAAGTTCACCACCACGAAGTGGCCAACGCCGGTCAGAACGAAATCGGCGTGCGTTTCAACACCCTGGTTAAGAAAGCGGACGAAGTGCAGATGCTGAAGTACGTTGTCCACAACGTGGCTAACGCATACGGCAAAACCGTTACTTTCATGCCGAAGCCAATCGTTGGCGACAACGGTTCCGGTATGCACGTGCACATGTCTTACTGGAAAGACGGTGTGAACCAGTTTGCCGGTGACGGCTACGCGGGTCTGTCTGAAACTGCCCTGTACTTCATCGGCGGTATCATTCACCACGCCAAGTCACTGAATGCCTTCACCAACCCGTCCACCAACTCTTACAAGCGTCTGATTCCGGGCTTTGAAGCACCGGTTATGCTGGCTTACTCTGCCCGCAACCGTTCTGCTTCTATCCGTATTCCGTACGTAGCGTCTCCGAAAGGCAAGCGCATCGAAGCCCGCTTCCCGGACCCGATGGCGAACCCTTACCTGGCATTCGCTGCGCTGCTGATGGCTGGTCTGGACGGCGTGAAGAAGAAAATGCACCCAGGCGATGCCGCTGACAAAGACCTGTATGATCTGCCGGCGGAAGAAGCTCTGGCGATTCCACAGGTGTGTGGTTCGCTGCGCGAAGCACTGGCCAGCCTGCAAGCTAACCACACTTTCCTGACCGAAGGCGGCGTGTTCAGCAAAGACATGATCGATGCCTACATCAAGATGAAGATGCAGGACGTTTACCGTGTTGAGCACACCACTCACCCGGTTGAATACGACATGTACTACAGCCTGTAATCTGACGGTTACGCTGTAAAAGGGCCCTGCGGGGCCCTTTTTTTATGCCTGCTGTTTGTGCGCGAGGGCGGCGGCGCTGGTACCATAGCGGCCTTCGCGGAGACATCATCATGCTGGACTGGAACAAAACGGATCTGCTGCAGGCATTGCCGGAATTCGACTGGCAACATCTGCCCAAGGCGGGCCGGGCACTGCAACCCTATTGTGATTTTTACCGGCTGCGCTTCAGTGAAGCCTCTGTCCATTACGCCGGCCGGCTGTCCTGTGCCGGCTATCAGCTGGCGGTACAGAGCTGGGCGCCGGCGCAGGTGCGCGGCACTGCCATTCTGGTGCATGGCTATTACGACCATACCGGTATTTATGGATCGTTAATCCGTTTTTGTCTGCAGCAGCAGTTACAGGTGCTGATTGTGGATTTGCCCGGCCATGGTTTATCCGGCGGTGAGCCGGCGGCCATTGGCAGTTTTCAGGAGTATGACGAGATTTTCAGTGTCCTGGTGCAACGGGCCCAGCAGTTTTTACCGGCGCCCCTGCATGTGTTCGGTCAGAGCACCGGTGGCGCCATCATTGTGAACTATGTGCTTAAGCGCCAGTTGCAACCGGCGCAGTCGCCTTTCACCAGCATCAACCTGTTATCGCCACTGGTCCGGCCGTGGCGCTGGCAGCAGGTAAAAATGCTGCAGCCGTTGTTGGGGCCATTTTTGCGTCAGCTGAAGCGTACCTTTCACCCTAATTCTTCCGATACGGTCTTTCTGGACTTTATTGCCCGCCATGATCCGTTGCAGCCGCGTTTTCTGAACCTGCGCTGGGTGCGCGCGCTGCGCCATTGGGTGCCCTTTATTGAAGCGCAGCCGCCGCTGGAGCTGGTGGTGAATATTGTTCAGGGCGATCAGGATGGCACCGTGGCCTGGCCGCACAACCTGCAGGTATTGCAGCAGAAATTTCCGCAGCGGCGGCTGTATATGCTGCCGGGTGCCGGGCATCAGCTGGTCAATGAAAGTGAGGCGCTGCGTGAGCGTTTGTACGCTCAGCTGGCCAGCTGGTTGCATGACCAGCCGGAAGCGTCGGTATCAGTTGAAGCGGCTGATATTAGCGGCTGACAGGCCGGCCTGCTGCAGAATATGCCGCCATTCCGTGTTGCTGACCGGTTGCACCGACAGCCGTGCCCGGTTCAGCAGCGCCATCTCCTGCAGTGCGCTGTCCTGGCGCATTTCTTTCAGTGTTAGTGGCCGCGGCAGGGCCTGAACCGCTTCGACTTCTACCGTTATCCAGCGCGGGTTGGCCGGGTCAGATTTGGGGTCAAAATAGGGCGATTGTGCATTGAATTGAGACGGGTCGGCCAAACCGGTGCGGACAATGCGGCAAATGCCGGCAATGGCGGGCTCTTTACAGCTGGAATGATAAAAAAATGCGTAGTCGTTCACACTGACGGCATCGCGCAGCAGGTTGCGGGCTTGATAATTTCTGACGCCATCCCATACTGTGCGCCGTTCTGGTGCGGCGCTGAGATGAGAATAACTAAAAACATCCGGCTCGGATTTCAATAACCAGTACTTCATATTTTTATATCTGCAGTCGTCAGTCTGGCTTGAGAATTGCTGGTAACAGCTTCTCAGCAAGACGTTGTGTATACAATCTGGAGTTCGCTATGCGTAAGCCCGATGTGCTGATTTTACTGGCCATCGTCGCCCTGTTGGGCGCTTTTACTACCAGCATTTCCGCTGAAAGCAAAAAAACGGTACAGATTTCTACCCTGGAAAGCAGCATCCGCTAGCGGAACCGATATAAGCGTTGATCGGTGGCGATAGCGCTGAGTGGAATGTCCCAGGGCTCGGCCGCTAATGCTGTGGTTTTTTGCCAGTCGTAGGCGCAGCCCAGCAGTGCCGGTTGCTGCCCCGGCTGATGCATAAAGGCCAGGGTGCGGTCATAAAACCCTCCCCCCATTCCCAGCCGGTTGCCCTGCTGGTCAAACGCGACCAGCGGCATACACACCAGCTGCACAAAGCGGGCGGGCATGCTGCGGCTGCGGCCGAACACCGGCTCGCGGATACCAAAGCGGTTTTTCACCAGTTTTGTGTGCCGGTCCCAGCGCAAAAAACTCAAATGGCCCTGGCGCAGCGGGTGCAGCACCGGCAGGTACAGGCATTTGCCCCGGCGTTGCAGGTCGCGGATCAGCGGGCCGGTGTCGATTTCGCCATCATTGGTCAGGTATACCGCAATGTGGCGACTGTACTGAAAATGGCGGTTGTGGCGCAGGCTGTGCAGTAATTGCGCGGCGGCCTGGCGGCGTTGCGGTTGGGTCAGGCGACGGCGCTGGT
This sequence comes from Venatoribacter cucullus, assembly GCF_016132445.1. Lineage (NCBI taxonomy): Bacteria > Pseudomonadati > Pseudomonadota > Gammaproteobacteria > Oceanospirillales > Oceanospirillaceae > Venatoribacter > Venatoribacter cucullus. The sequence goes on from NZ_CP046056.1 coordinate 101,333, forward strand.
TGCGCATCTGGCGGCGCAGTTCAGGTTTGCTGAGCATGGTGGTGGAAGGCATAAAAAAAGCAGGACTCCCCGCTGTGCCGCTGTCGTAAATAAAGGCCTTGAACCCAACTGGTCCAAGGTGGCAGGCCAGGCACTGAATCAGGCTTTCCGGCAAGCGGACATGCACACATCAGCGCGTGAAACCTTCCATTTAAAAGTGCATCGGCTCAGGACTTTATCGACTGGCAAACACCCCAGGGAGCCGGCGCAGTATATCAGAACAAATTATGATAACGGGAGCGGAATGCGCCAGTACGGGGCACTTATGCCCCGCATATTGCGAAACGGCCGGTTACAGTTCCAGTTGCAGATCCTGCGCCAGCGCGTCATCGAGTAGCTGGTGCATACGCGCCAGGTCTTTGCTCAGATCCTGTTGTTGACCTTCCTGCTCGCGCAGCTGGTGAGCAATGTTCAGCGCCGCGATGACGGCAATACGATCGGTACCCAGCACCTTGCCGCTGGCGGCGCCGGCGCTTTTGATTTCCGACATTTTTTCATTCAGCATGCGGGCGGCATCGCGCAGTTTTTCTTCTGCACCCACCGGGCAATTAATACGGTATTCGCGGTCGAGAATGTTCAGCGACAGCGTTTTCGGAGAATCAGCCACTGTTGCGCTCCAGGGTTTGCAGACGGACGATCATGTCATTGACCTTACGGCGGGCCATTTCGTTCTGCTGAATCAGCTTGGCGCGCTCGGCCTGCCATTCCGCTTCGGCGGCGCGCATGGCCTGATTCTGCTGGCGCAATTCATTGTGCACCAGCAGCAGTTTTTCTATTTTGCGCTGCAGAGCCTGAAGATCGTTGTTGGGCATGGCATCGGATCAGGTAGTGAGAAGGCTCCTACTATAAGAGTGCGTCGCCGGCGGGGTCAATTGCCCGGCCCGGGATTCACGGCAGGCGCAGCAAGACAGGCGCAGACAGTGCTAGAATGGGCAACTTTTACCGGCGACGAGACTGATATGACCATCGATTTTAACGCAGCGGCCGACCTGTGGGTGGAATCCCGCTGCTATCAGACCCCATCGGCGTTACAGGGTTGGCTGACCGGCTATCTGGCGGCCGGCGGTCGTCTTACTGCCGAGGCCTGGCTGCAGGAAGCGCAGGAATATCTGGAGCTGGAAGATGCGCCAGCAGACGCTTTGCGCACCTTGCTGCAGGATTTTTACACCGACGTTTTGCGCGGACTGGCGGGCGACAGCATGGAATTCACCCTGTTGCTGCCGGCTGATGAAGACGCCGACATCGACGAACAGGTGGAATGCCTGGCGCAGTGGAGCAAAGGCTTCCTCGATGGCTTCGGGGCGTCCGGCAAAATTCAGGGCAAGGTGCCGGAAGACGTGCTGGAGGTGTTGCAGGATCTGGATGCCTTTTCCCAGGCCGAGCTGGACGATATGCAGGATCCGCAAAATGAACTGCTGTACCTGGAACTGGCCGAGCACGCCCGCGTAGCGGCGTTAACCGTGTTCTACGCCATGAATCAGCAGGTAACCCCTGCCTCGAAAACCCTGCACTGAGGCTGTTCTGAGGTGAGTATGAAACTGGACCCGCGCGAATACCCGAAACGCCGCCGTCAGCTGATGCAGCTGATGAGCCCGAACAGCATCGCCATTATTCCCTCGGCACCGGTGACGGTGCGCAACCGCGATGTCGAGCATCCGTTCCGGCAGGATTCTGATTTCTATTACCTCAGTGGCTTTGCCGAAGAACATGCCGTACTTGTGTTGATTCCCGGCCGCGAACATGGCGAGTACGTGCTGTTCTGTCAGGAAAAAATCAAAGAACAGGAAATCTGGACTGGCCGTCGTGTCGGCCCGGAAGCCGCACCGCAGGTATTGGGCTGCGACGATGCCTTTCCGATCAGCGACATCGACGACATTCTGCCCGGCCTGATCGAAGGCAAAGACCGCATTTACGCCAGCCTCGGCGTCAGCCCCGAGTTCGACCGCCAGCTGATGCAGTGGGTCAACCACATTAAAGCGCAGGTGCGTAACGGTGCCACGCCGCCGCACGAATTCAGCGCCCTCGATCATCTGCTGCACGATATCCGTTTAATCAAATCACCGGCCGAAGTGGCCCTGATGCAGCGCGCCTGCGACATCAGCGCCGAGGCGCACACCCGCGCCATGCAAATGGTGAAACCGGGCATGTACGAATACGAACTGGAAGCCGAGCTGATGCGCACCTTTATGGCCGCCGGTTCGCGCTGGCCAGCGTATCCGTCCATTGTCGGCACCGGCGACAACGCCTGCATCCTGCACTACACGCACAACAATGCCGAGATCAAAGACGGCGATCTGATTCTGATCGACGCCGGCTGCGAGCTGGATTACTACGCTTCGGACATCACCCGTACCTTCCCGGCCAACGGCAAGTTCACGGCACCGCAGCGGCAGCTGTACCAACTGGTGCTGGACGCCAACTACGCCGCCATCGCCCAGGTGAAGGCCGGCAACCACTGGAATCAGCCGCATGAAGCTGCGGTGCGTGTGCTGACTGAAGGGCTGGTAAAACTGGGGCTGCTGCAGGGCGATGTCGATGAACTGATTGAGGCGCTGGCGTTCCGCCAGTTCTACATGCACAAAACCGGGCACTGGCTGGGCATGGATGTGCACGACGTCGGCGAATACCGCATCGACGGCGAGTGGCGCATTCTGGAAGAGGGCATGGTGATGACCATTGAGCCGGGCCTTTACATCGCCCCGGACGATGACACCGTGGACGCCCAGTGGCGCGGCATCGGCATCCGCATCGAAGACGATGTGGTGGTAACCAAAACCGGTTGTCAGGTGCTCACCAGTAAGGTGGTGAAAGACATTGATGCGATTGAAGCCCTGATGGCGGGCTGAGGAGACAGCATGAGCGAAGTGGCGCGTACCGATATCGCCATTATCGGCGCCGGCATGGTCGGTGCCAGCCTGGTGCACCTGCTGCGCCCGGCGCTGCAACAGGGATTATCACTGACCCTGATCGAACGCCAGCCGCTGCGCTGGGACGGTGATTTTGCCAGTCGTCCGCCGAGCTTTGACGGCCGCGCCACCGCTGTCTCTTATGGTTCACAACAGATTCTGCAACGCCTCGACCTGTGGGCGGCGATGGCGCCGCGTGCCTGCGCCATTGAGCATATTCAGGTGTCTGATCAGGGTTATTTCGGTCAGACGCAACTGCACGCGGATGAGCAGAAGACCGACGCGCTGGGGTATATCGTCGAAAATGCCGTGATCGGTCAGGGCCTGCTGGCCGGACTGGAACAACCCGGCGTCACGCTGCGCGCACCGGCGCAGGTGAGTGCGGTACAGATGAATGCCGCTGGCGCTTTGCTGACCTTCAGCGATGGCCAGCAACTGCAAACCGCCTTGCTGATTCTGGCCGATGGCGCCCGTTCGGAACTGGCGCAACAGCTGGGCATTCAGCATGCACGCAAAACCTATGGCACCCACGCCCTGGTCACCCAGGTGCAGGCCAGTCAGCCGCACCAGCACTGGGCCTATGAGCGCTTCAGTGAGCACGGCCCGATTGCCTTTCTGCCGCTGAATCAGCGCGACTATGCGGTGGTCTGGACCTTACCCGACGAGCAGATTGATACCGTGCTGGCGCTGCCGGATGCCGAGTTTTTAGCCCAGCTGCAGGCCCGTATCGGCTACCGTCTGGGACAATTACAGCGTGTGGGCGAACGCGCCAGTTACCCGCTGGCACTGGTACAGAGCAACGAACAGGTACGCCGCTCGCTGGTACTGCTGGGCAATGCCGCGCACAGTCTGCATCCGGTGGCCGGGCAGGGCTTTAATCTGGCGCTGCGTGATACCGCCGCACTGGCCGAACACCTGAACCGTGCATTTCTGGCCGGTCAGCCGCTGGGCGAGTTGAGTCTGCTGCAGGCTTACGAACAGCAGCAACGTCAGGATCAGCGCAACACCATTATGGCCAGCGACCTGCTGCCACGGGTGTTTGGTTCCACCGTGCCGGGCCTTGGTCTGCTGCGCAATCTGGGGCTGCTGGGTTTAACCGCCGCGCCGACTGCGCGCCGGCTGTTTGCCCGTCACGCCATGGGGTTGGGCCAGCGCGCCGCCACCCTGTTTCCTTCTCACTGAGCGGAGAGAACCATGCATAAGCAAGCCTTTGATGTGGTGATTATCGGTGCCGGACTGGTCGGACAGGCCATAGCCGTGGCACTGGCGCAGGGCGATGAATCGCTGAAACTGGCGCTGATCGATCCGGCGTTCAGCCCGCAGGCGCCGGCCGATGACCGCAGCCTGAACGGCTACGACCAGCGCGTGTCGGCCTTAACCGCCAAAACCCAGGCGTTCTTAACCCGCCTCGGTGCCTGGCAGCGCATTCCCGCTGATCGCCTCAGCGCCTACACCGGCATGCACGTCTGGGATGCCGAAGGCACCGGCTCCGTTACTTTTGCCGCCGCCGATCTGCAGGTACCGGCGCTGGGGCATATTGTCGAAAACAGCCAGACCCTGTGGGCGCTGCAACAATGCCTGCCGCCGCAGGTGCAGGTTTTCAGCGAAAAAGTACGCTACTTCGATAATCGCCAGAGCGATGGCTACACGCCGGTCGCGTTAGACAATGGCGAGCTGCTGCAGGCCAAACTGATTGTCGGTGCTGATGGCGCGCTGTCGCGGGTACGCCAATGGGCTGGTTTGCCGACCACCGAATGGGACTACGGCCACCACGCCATCGTTGCCACCGTGCGCTGTGAACAACCGCTGCAGGCGACCGCCTGGCAGCGTTTCCGCCCGCAGGGGCCGCTGGCGTTTTTACCGCTGCCGCACGATCCGCAGCTGGCGTCCATTGTGTGGTCAACCAGTCCGGCAGAAGCCGATGCCGTACTGGCGCTGGACGAAGCCGGTTTTAATCGCGCCCTCAGCGACGCCTTTGAAGGCCGCTTAGGGGCGGTGCTGGAAAGTTCAGCCAAAGCCTGCATTCCGCTGCGTCAGCGCCATGCCCGCAACTACTGGTGTGAAGGCGTGGTGCTGGCCGGTGACGCCGCGCATACCATTCACCCGTTAGCCGGGCAGGGCGTGAACCTGGGCTTTAAAGACGCTGAAACGCTGGCGGAAGAAATTTTGCGCGCGCAGGCCAAAAGGCTGGATATCGGCAGTGAACTGGTGCTGGCGCGTTATCAGCGCCGCCGGCAGGCCGATAACCTGGCGACCATGGCGACAATGGAAGGCTTTAAGCAGTTATTTGGCAACGACCGGCCACTGCTGCGGCTGCTGCGCAACGAAGGGATGCGATTGTTCGACCGGCTGCTGCCGGTGAAGCAGCATGTGATGATGAAGGCCATGGGCCTCGACTGATTTTTCAGCCCTTCTGGCTGAGACCTGTGCCAGTCTAGCGGCTGTTAGCTATGCCGTATGCCAGCCTTGCAGGCTGGTCAGCCCGCTGGGCTGATGCGGGGCTTCGCCCCTGGCCGTCACTGCGTGACGGCTTTTTGCGGCCTTCGGCCGCTGGTATTGCAAGGGGAGGTATCCCCTTGCGAACCCCTCTGGCCCGCGTCCCAGCTTTATCCTCGTTTACCAAACCCAATTGAGCATACGCGGCCAAGGGGCATCCATGCCCCTACCCGCTCGTTTGGAATCATCCAAACGATGCTATTGGCTTTGCCAAACGTCGGGCTGGAACGAATGGGCCGGGAAAAACCGCAGCAATTTGAGAGAATTTTGGCGGCCTGCGGCCGGATGTTTTCTTTTGGTTTTTGGTTTTTGGTTTTTGCGTGCGTAGCACGCCCAAGAAAGCCTTTCCGGCTTAGCCGCTGGGGTTTGTTCAGGCCCATTCGTTCCAGCCCGCCGCTGGAAAAAGACGGTAGCCATGCCCGGCGGGATGCCGGGCAAGGATCGTGGTACAGGATGTACCTTACGATCCGTGGGCGTTAGCGGGTTTTTTCAGCAAGGATCAGCTGGAACGCGGGCCAGAGAGGATTGTAAGGAGAACCTTCTCCTTACATTGGGGCGCAGGGGCGGAGCCCCGCATAAGCCGTCACGCAGTGACGGCTAAACCTCATCAGCTGCCGCGTAGCGGCGGCCAAACCAGCGGCTGTAAGCCGCAAAAAAGAGCCTCAGCGCGGCACGCGCCGTATCCGCCCATGCTCGTCGATGGCGACGTATACAAACACCGCATCCACCACTTTGCGGCGGTCTTCAGCGTTGGGATTTTGCGTCCACACCTCAATGGCAATGCGAATGGACGAAGAACCGATATCCAGCAACCGGGTGTAGAAACACACCGCCGCGCCCACGCGGATGGGCGACATAAACACCACCGATTCCAGCGCCACATTGGCAATACGCCCCTGAGCAAGGCGGCTGGCGACGCTTTCAGCGGCGTGGTCCATCTGCGCGACCACCCAGCCACCGCTGATGTCACCGTGCAGGTTGGTTTCGTTGCGGGTGGGGATGAGGCGCAGTGTTAATTCGCCTTCGGGTGCGGGTTCGCAGTCTTCCCGGGACTCGTCGCAAGGAGTGGTATTCATGGGGCTTAACCAATTGCTGTTATTTTGCGCGGAGTGTACTGGTTTTTGCCGGTCAGTACACCCGCGGAAAAGACCACTTTAGCCGTATAGTTGCCCGGGTAACCAGGTGGCCAGACCGGGGTAGAGCGCCAGCAACACCAGCATCAGCACCTGAATCACAATAAAGGGCAGCACGCCGCGGTATATCACCGGCGTCGGCAGGCTGGCCGGCGCTACCCCACGCAGGTAAAACAGGGCAAAGCCAAAGGGCGGCGTCAGGAAGGAGGTTTGCAGGTTAATGGCGATCATAATGCCCAGCCACACCGGGTCAACGCCCATGGCCAGTAACACCGGCGCAACAATGGGCACCACCACCAGGGTGATTTCGATAAAGTCGAGAATAAAGCCGAGCAGGAACATCACCAGCATCACAATCAGCATGGCGGTAAAGACGCCACCGGGCAGGCTATTGAAGAAGTTGTGAATCATTTCTTCGCCGCCAAAACCACGGAACACCAGCGAAAACAGAGCTGCACCAATAAAGATCATAAACACCATGCTGGTTACCTGCAGGGTGGCATCCAGGACCTCGCGCAACCGCTTAATGCTGAACTCGCCGTACAGTACGGCCAGCAACAAGGCGCCGGCCGCACCAATGCCAGCGGCTTCGGTCGGCGTGGCGATGCCGGCCAGAATCGAGCCGAGCACAGCAATAATCAGAACCAGCGGCGGCAGCAGGCCGCGCAGCAGTTCCAGCACAAAGGCGCGGTCAACCGGCGGCCGGTCCGCCACCGCCGGTGCGGCTTGGGGTTGCCACAACGCGATGGCAGCCACATAGAGCAAATAGGCCGCGACCAGCAGCAGGCCGGGAATCAGCGCACCGACGAACAGGTCGGCCACCGAGATGCTGTCGGGGCTGAAAATCCCCTGCTGCAGCTGAGCCTGTTGGTAGGCGCTGGATAACACATCGCCAAGAATAATGAGGGCGGTGGAGGGCGGGATAATCTGCCCCAGGGTACCGGTGGCACAGATCGTACCGCTGGCCAGCGCTGGGCTGTAGCCATTGCGCAGCATGGTGGGCAGGGAAATCAGCCCCATGGTTACCACCGTAGCGCCGATAATGCCGGTGCTGGCGGCCATCAGCATGCCGACCAGAATCACCGATAAGCCCAGTCCGCCGCGCAGCGGGCCGAACAGCAACCCCATGTTCTGCAGTAAGCGACCGGCAATGCGGGATTTTTCCAGCATCACACCCATGAACACAAACAGCGGTACGGCGATCAGAATCTGGTTGGTCATAATGCCGTACAGGCGGTTCGGCATGGCGTGCAGAAAGGCGGGGTCGAAGGTGCCGGTCAGCCAGCCGAGCATAGCAAATAACAACGATACGCCGCCCAGGGTGAAGGCCACGGGGAAACCCAGCATCAGCACCAGGCACACCAGTGCAAATAACAGCAATGGCAGCAGCTCAGCCATAGTGGGTCTCCTCGTCGGCATGCTGATCGTTACGGTCCTGCGCCTGTGGCAGCCAGGTTTTACCCAGCTCCGCCACGGCCTGCAGCAGTAACAATAACGGCAGCAATAACAACAGGGTTTTCAGCAGGTATACAAAGGGCAGTCCTCCGGCATCCGGCGAGCCTTCGGTAATGGCCCAGCTGTTGCCGACATAGCTCCAGCCTGACCAGAGCAAAAACAGCGCGAAGGGGATCAGTAATAACAGAATACCGAGCCGTTCTGCCCATAGCTGGCGGGATTGTGGCCAGTTGCGTGAAAACACATCCACCCGTACATGGCCGCCCTGCTGCCAGGTATAGGCCGCGCCCAGCATAAACAGCGCGGCGTGGGCATAGAGTACCGATTCCTGCACCATAATGGCGGGCAGGCCAAAGGCGTAACGCAGTACCACCACGGTGAGGGTGCCGGCCAGCATCAGCAGGGCCAGCCAACGCACCGCCCGGCCGGTGTGGCGGGTAAGGGCATCCAGAAAAAGCACAGTACGGAGCATGATCAGGGGCGTCCGGTGGTGACGGGGCCGGCATTATAGCCAGCAGCGGCGGGCCAGCCCAAGCGTTGCAGCTGTCATCGCAATGTCATAAATGCAGCGGCTTGTCATATTTCTGTAACATGACGCCTCAATAATCGCTGCCATCCAAGCCACCTGATCAGTGATCAGAACAAAGGAAGCGACGATGAAAAAGATTCTGTTAACCGGTGCCGCTCTGCTGGCCTCTGCAGTAAGTCTGCAGGCTCAGGCTGAACGTGATTACATCAGCATTGTGGGTTCTTCCACGGTGTATCCGTTCTCTACCGTAACGGCTGAGCGTTTCGGCCGTTCCACCAACTTCCCGACCCCGAAAGTGGAATCGACCGGTTCCGGCGGTGGTCTGAAGCTGTTCTGTTCTGGTGTTGGCAGCAGCACGCCGGACATCACCAACTCTTCCCGTCAGATCAAATCTTCTGAAATTGAGTTGTGCGCCAAAAACGGCGTGATCGATGTGGTTGAGCTGATGATCGGTTACGACGGCATTGTGCTGGCTAACTCGGTGAAAGCGCCGCGTATGGACATTTCCCTGAAAGAGCTGTTCCTGGCGCTGGGTAAAATGGTACCGGATGCTAAAAACCCGAACCAGCTGATTGAAAACCCATACAAAACCTGGAACCAGATCAACCCGGCGTTCCCGGCTACTGCCATTGAAGTGCTGGGCCCGCCGCCGACTTCCGGTACCCGTGATGCCTTCGTTGAGCTGGCGATGGAAGGCGGTTGTAAGCAGTTTCCGCTGATTGCAGACATGAAGAAAACCGACGAGAAAAAATTCAAAGCGGTGTGTCATGGTCTGCGTGAAGACGGTGGTTTTGTTGAAGCCGGTGAAAACGACAACCTGATCGTGCAGAAGCTGGCGGCTACGCCGAACGCCTTCGGTATCTTCGGTTTCAGCTTCCTGGAAGAAAACCAGGATAAAGTGCAGGGCTCCATTGTTAACGGCAAAGAGCCGACCTACGATGCCATCTCCGATGGTGATTACCCGGTCAGCCGCTCGATGTTCGTGTACGCCAAAAAAGCGCACGTCGGCGTAATTCCGGGTCTGCAGGAATTCCTGCTGGAAATGACCTCTAAGCGCGCCATGGGTGAAGACGGTTATATGTCAGAAAAAGGCATGATCACCCTGTCGGAAGACAAGCGCAAAGACGTTGAAGAAACTGCGCGCACTCTGCGTGTGTTAAAGGCAAAATAATACGCCTTGGGCCGGTGTAACAGCCGGTCAGATTAAGAGCCGGGGCTTACCCCGGCTTTTGCGTATAAACCCGTCTGGATAGCTGATGAATTACAGTAGCCTGATTATCGCCGTGTTGATTCTGCTGGCCGGAGCGTATTTGCTGGGGCGTAACCGCGCCCGGCAAATCAGCGCCAGTGGTAATCGCCTGCATTCTCTGCCAACCCACTACGGCGCCTTAATGGCCCTGTGGACAGGCCTGCCCCCGTTATTGTTGTTGCTGTTGTGGAGCCTGCTGGAAGGGCCGGTAACCCGGCAGCTGCTGATCGCCCAATTACCGGATGCCATTCAGACCGGCACCAGCACCCAGATCAGCCTGGCCTTGAGTAAGGTGTATAACCTCGCCGCCGGTGCCGAACTGGCCGCTGCGCCCGAACTGCAGCGTGCCGTGCAGCATTTGCAGGATCTGCAACAACGTACCCGTCTGTTACAGACCGGCATGGTACTGGCACTGGCTCTGATTGGTGTGGCCCTTACCTGGCGGCGTATCCGCGCCGATCTGCGCGCCCGCTCTGAAGTGGAAGCGCTGGTGCGGCGCTTGTTGTTTGCCAGCTCCGGCATTGCGGTGCTGACCACCTTCGGCATTCTCGCCAGCGTGCTGTACGAGTCCTGGCAGTTCTTCGGCAAGGTGAATATTTTTGAATTTATGTTCGGCACCAGCTGGTCGCCGCAAATTTCCTTACGCGCTGATCAGTCCGGTTCTTCCGGCAGCTTTGGTGCGGTGCCGCTGTTTGCCGGAACGCTGCTGATCTCATTAATCGCCATGCTGATTGCGGTGCCGGTGGGTTTGATGTCGGCCATTTATTTATCCGAATACGCCGCGCCCTCGGTGCGTCAGTTCGCCAAGCCGGCGCTGGAAATTCTGGCTGGTATTCCGACCGTGGTGTACGGCTTCTTTGCCGCCTTAACCGTGGCGCCACTGGTGCGCGACATGGGCGCCGGACTGGGGCTGGATGTGTCATCGGAAAGTGCGCTGGCCGCTGGTCTGGTGATGGGCATTATGATTATTCCGTTCGTGTCATCACTGTCAGACGATGTGATCAATGCCGTGCCGCAATCGTTGCGCGATGGCAGCTATGGCCTGGGAGCCACCCGCAGTGAAACGGTGAAAAAAGTGGTCCTGCCGGCGGCGCTGCCGGGCATTGTCGGCGCCATTATGCTGGCCGTGTCACGCGCCATTGGTGAAACCATGATTGTGGCCATGGCGGCTGGTCTGGCCGCCAACCTCACCGCCAACCCGTTCGACAGCGTCACCACCGTAACGGTACAGATCGTGACCCTGCTGGTGGGCGACCAGGAATTTGATTCACCGAAAACACTGGCAGCCTTTGCGTTGGGCTTAATGCTGTTCCTGACCACGCTGGTGCTGAATTTTGTTGCCCTTAAAGTTGTGAAGAAATACCGGGAGCAATATGACTGATTCATCCTTAACCACTCGCCAGAAAGTTGAGCGCAGCATGCAGTACCGGCGTGGCCGTGAACTGCGCTTCCGCGCCTATGGCCTGGCGTCGGTGTTATTTGGCTTGTTGTGTTTGCTGATGGTGTTTGGCGACATCCTCAGTAAAGGCCTGACGGCTTTTCAGCAAACCGTATTAAGCACTGAGATTTATCTGGATCAGGATTACCTGGGTATCAGCCGCAAATCCGATGATCAGGAGCTGTTTAATGCCGATTACGAAGGCTTAATCAAAAGCCAGTTCCGTGAGCGTCTGGGCGTGGAAAACCGCGGTGAACGCCGCCAGATGAACGCTTTGCTCAGTGCTGGTGCCGGCTGGCAGCTGCGCGATGTGATTGCTGATAATCCGGAACTGCTTGGCAGCACCATTACCGTTGCGGTGTTGCTGGATGACGAAGTGGACCAGTGGTTCAAGCATTACCGTCATGCCGGTCAGACCGGCAAGCTGAGTGAACGTCAGCTGCAGTGGTTGCAGCAATGGCAGGGCGACGGCCGTTTAAGCACCCAGTTTAACCGGCTGTTTTTTACCAACGGTGATTCGCGCGAGCCGGAACTGGCGGGTATCCGCGGCGCCATTACCGGTACCTTCCTGACCTTGCTGGTGACCTTGTTGTTGTCCTTTCCGATTGGTGTGGCGGCGGCGATTTATCTGGAAGAATTTGCGCCGAAAAACAAACTGACAGAGTTTGTGGAAATTAACATCAACAACCTGGCCGCGGTGCCGTCGATTATTTTCGGCCTGCTGGGCTTATCGATTTTTATCGGCGTGTTCGGGGTAACCCGTTCCACACCGCTGGTGGGTGGTCTGGTGCTGACGTTAATGACCCTACCGACCATTATTATTTCCGGTCGTGCGGCGATTAAATCGGTACCGCCGTCCATTCGCGAAGCCGCCTATGGCCTGGGCGCCTCAAAAATGCAGGTGGTTTTCCACCATGTATTGCCGCTGGCGCTACCGGGGATGCTGACCGGTACCATTATTGGTATGGCGCAGGCGCTGGGTGAAACCGCACCGCTACTGATGATCGGCATGGTGGCCTTCGTGGTGGATATTCCGGGCTTTATTAACGACCCGTCCACCGTATTACCGGTACAGATTTTCCTCTGGGCCGACAGCCCGGAACGGGCGTTTATGGAACGTACCTCCGGCGCCATTATTGTGCTGCTGGGCTTCCTGATCACCATGAATACCCTGGCGGTAATTTTGCGCCGTCGCCTCGAGCGTCGCTGGTAAGCGGCGCCGGGTTTAACGAATTAAAGAGCGGAATATGACCATGAATATTATCGACAACCATAAAACCCGCGGCGCAGCCTTTTGTGATAATCCAAAGCTGAAAGCCCGCAATGTCGGGGTTTTCTATGGTGAAAAACAAGCCATTTTTGATGTCAGCCTGGATATCGGCGCCAACGAAGTCATTGCCTTAATCGGCCCGTCCGGTTGTGGTAAATCCACCTTCCTGCGCTGCCTGAACCGTATGAACGACACCATCGACATTTGTAATGTCACCGGTGAAATTCTGCTCGACGGTGACAATATTTATGACCCGAAAGTGGATGTGGTGCCGCTGCGGGCGCGTGTTGGCATGGTGTTTCAGAAACCCAATCCGTTTCCGAAATCCATTTACGACAATATTGCCTACGGTCCGCGCATTCACGGCCTGGCCACCTCACGGGTCGAACTGGACGAAATTGTCGAAAAAAGCCTGCAGCGGGCTGGTTTATGGAACGAAGTAAAAGACCGTCTGCATGCTCCGGGCACCGGTTTATCCGGTGGTCAGCAGCAGCGTCTGTGCATTGCCCGCACCATTGCGGTGGACCCGGAAGTGATCCTGATGGACGAACCCTGTTCGGCCCTCGACCCGATTGCCACTGCCAAAATTGAAGAGCTGATTGACGAACTGCGCGAGAATTACACCATCGCCATCGTTACTCACTCAATGCAGCAAGCGGCACGGGTCTCACAACGTACCGCCTATTTTCACCTGGGTCAGCTGATTGAGGTGAATCCGACCGATCAGGTTTTCACCACGCCCGATCATGAACTAACAGAAGCCTACATTACCGGCCGGTTCGGTTAAGGGGACGCAGCATGGAAATGAATTTTAACCAGCATATTTCCGGTCAGTTTAACGCCGACCTGGAAGGTATCCGCAACAGCATGATGGCCATGGGTGGCCTGGTTGAGCGTCAGGTGGCCAATGCCATTGAAGCCATTACCACCGGCGACAGCCGGGTGGCCGATGACGTTATTCGCCGCGAAGACGAAGTGGATAAACTGGAAGTGGAAATTGACCAGGAATGCACCCAGATTCTGGTGCGCCGCCAGCCGGCGGCTTCGGATTTGCGCATGGTATTGTCGGTTTCGCGGGTGGTGCGTGATCTGGAGCGCATTGGCGACGAAGCCTGCAAAATCGCCATTCATACCCTGGAAATGGGCGACCAGAAAAATAACCCGCTGTGCCAGCAAGCCATGCGTTACATGGGTGCCGAAGTCGTCAAAATGATTTCCGGGGCACTGGATGCCTTTACCCGCCACGATATGGACGGCGCGGTGGATGTGGTGCGTAACGACAAACTGGTGGATCAGCAGTACGCCTCGGCGTTGCGTGAACTCATTACTTATATGATGGAAGACCCGCGTTCTATCAGTCAGGCCATCAGCATTCTGTGGATTCTGCGCGCCATTGAGCGTATTGGTGACCACGCCCGCAATATTTCTGAACAGGTTATTTACCTGGTGAAAGGCACCGACGTACGCCACAGCAGTCTGACCGAAATTGAAGAGCAGGCGCAGAAAAAGTAACGCAGTCTGTTTGTGCTTTTTACCACCAGGCCCGCCAATGTGCGGGCCTGCTGCGTTATGGGCAGGCAATTTTGCTAAAGCGTACTATGGTAGAACTCACGTCTGGCGACCTTCCTGTTAATGTCATAAAAACATCACCCAAATGGCATTAAACAGAAATATTGCCCGGCAATGTCATAAAACTGTAACTATTCTGCAACACAATCGTCATGACTCTGCTGCCATGGCGGCACCCGGCAAACTGACTATTGGAAGACAATTATGAAAAAACTCGCTTTAGCAATCGCCATTGCAACCACTCCTTTTATGGCCGGCCTGGCGCAGGCTGCAGACGGTGAGCCGGAGCTGTACGGCCGCGTCAATCTGGGCTTTCAATATGTGAATGAAGCCGATCTTAACGGCAAACTGGATGGCAAAACCGAGCTGCGTAACAACAGTTCGCGCATCGGCGTAAAAGGCTCACAGGTGATTAACGACGCCGTTACTGCCATTTACCAGGTGGAACTGCGCATTAACCCGGATGCGCTTGGTGAAGGTGCTAACGAAAAAAACATGCAGCACCGCAACAGCTTTATTGGTTTTAAAGGCGAGTTTGGTACGGTGAAGTTCGGTACTCATGACACCCCGCTGAAACTGATTCAGGACAAAATCGACCTGTTCAGCACCCTTGATGGTGATATGAAAGAAGCCCTGTTCGCCAACAGTGAAAACCGTGGCCAAAACATGCTGATGTATACCTCACCGAGCCTGAGCGGTTTTACCGTGGATGTCGCGCATCTCAGTGCCGAAGAAGAAGGTGTAGGCAATAACGATGATGACGGTATTTCCGCAGCGGTCAGCTACAAGGCCGACAAGATGTACTTCGGTATTGCTTATGACGATAACGTAAAAGGTCAGGATATCAGCACGCTGCGTGCCTCGGCGCGTATCAATATTGCGGCGGTACAGCTGGGGGCTATTTACGAACAATCAGAAAATAAAGTGACCAACTTTGCCACTGGCGATGATAAAGAAGACGGCTGGCTGGTTTCTGCAGCTTATACTTTGGCGCCTAAGGTCACCCTGAAAGCTCAGTACGGTCAGTCGGATATGGTTTACAAAGACGGTGAATCCGTCAGCGTAGGTGCTGATTACCAGTACGCTAAAAATACCCGTCTGATGGTTTTTTCTACGCTTAACTCTGGTGACAAAGCCGGAAAAGATGAATCGGCCAGTTACAACGGCGTTGCGGTTGAATACCGCTTCTGATCGGCTGGTGTGGTTTATCAGGGGCGCTGCGGCGCCCCTTTTTATTGGCCGTTTATTGAGGTTTTGCGACGTTATTGTTGGATGTTATTGGTGGAAATAATGGGCGGTTGGCCCAGCAGCTGCAACAGCCGCTCACTCCTGCTCGCTGATCCGGCAACGGTCGGCCGGCAGGGTAAAGCTGAAGGTGCTGCCCTTGCCCAGAGTCGATTCAATATCCAGCACAGTGTCGTGGTGGTCCAGGGCGTGCTTCACAATGGCCAGCCCCAGCCCCGAGCCGCCCAGAGTCGATTCCCGCGAATCATCCACCCGGTAAAACCGTTCGGTTAAGCGGCTGATATGCTGTGCCGGAATGCCGGGGCCATGATCGGTGATGCTGACTTTTACGCCGTCCATGCCGGCGCGGATATTCAAGTCAATCTGACCGTCACCACCGTACTTCACCGCATTGGTCAGCAGGTTGCTCAGCACAGAACTCATTTCTTCCGCGTGGCCACAGACGTCAATCCGTTGCGGACAGTGCAGACGAATACGGCCTTCACTCAGGGGGTGTAGCTGATCGATGACCGCATGGCTGAGCTGTTGCAGGTCAAACCAGTCACCGCGCTGCTCGCTGTTGGTGCTTTCCAGTTTCGACAGTTGAATCAGATCATTCACCAGCGTCTTCATCCGCTGCCCCTGGCTGTCCATCTGGCTGATGGCTTTGGCCAGCGCTGGCGGCAGCTCCATATCGCCCAGCATTTCCAGATAGCCGTTAATCACCGTCAATGGTGTGCGCAGCTCATGCGAGACATCGGCAATAAAGTTCTGCCGCATGGTTTCCACCCGTTTGCGCTCGGTAATGTCTTTGACCAGCATTACTTTCTGGTCATCACCAAAGGGCGTGATCTGCACCTGCAGGCTGAACAGGCGGCGGTGATTAATATCAAACTGCAGTGCCGAGCTGTAATCACCGGCTTTGAAATAACGGGTAAAGCGCGGATTGCGCAGCAGGTTGGTAACCGGCTGGCCGATGTCTTCTTTGCGCAGCCCCAGCAGGCGGGCAGCGGAACTGTTAAAGGCGACAATATGGCCGTCGGCGTTCAGGGTTACCACCCCGTCATGCAGCGACTCGATGCCTTGTTTGTAGCGCTGAATCTGGCCGGTCAGCAGCTGGATTTTATGTTTCAGGTTTTTTTCGCGCAGCAGAATGCGGTCGGTGCTGTAGCCAATCAGGCCATCTTCCGGTCGCGGCCCCTGGCGCAGACTCCAGCGATATAACGCCAGCATGGTGCGGTACATCAGCACAATCACAACCAGCAGGCCGATCATCAGCCCCATCAGCGGGTAGCCCAGCGACCAGCCCAGTGCCAAACCCAGGCCGGCAATGACCAGAACGCGTAACAACTCTTTCTGCCGGGCAATCTGCTGCACCTGGCGACTCCTTAGTGTCCGTTATGGGTGGGCGGAGAAAAGCGATATCCCGTGCCACGGACGGTTTGAATCATCTGTTCCTGGCCTTGTGGCGACAGGGCTTTGCGCAACCGGCGGATATGCACATCCACCGTGCGTTCATCCACATACACATTGCCACCCCAGACCCGGTCGAGCAGCTGGCCGCGGGAAAAAACCCGGTCGGGGTGCAGCATAAAGAACTCCAGCAGGCGGAACTCCAGCGGCCCCAGCGTCACGGGTTCGCCAGCAATGCTGGCTTTCTGGGCCTTGCGGTCAAGGCTCAGCTGATCGGCGGTTACCGGCTGATCATCCACCAGGCTGCCGCTGCGGCGCAGCAAGGCCCGTACCCGGGCCACCAGCTCGCGTGGCGAAAAGGGTTTCACCACATAATCATCGGCCCCGGTTTCCAGACCATTGATACGGTCGTCTTCATCGCTGCGGGCAGTGAGCATAATCAGCGGAATATCCGCCGTTAATTCGTCGCGCTTCAGCCGCCGTGCCAGTTCAATGCCCGACACCATTGGCATCATCCAGTCCAGCAGCACCAGATCGGGGCGGTCATTCACAATCATCTGGTGGGCCAGATGCCCGTTAGCCGCCAGCCGGACTTTAAAGCCGGCCATTTCCAGGCAGGTGCGGATCATTTCGCAGATGGCTGGTTCATCGTCTACCACCAGAATGTAACCACCACTCATCGCGGCCCCCGATTTTAAGGTAAAAAACACGGCCGGTATTGTGACAGTTTTATGAATCGCCGTGCAGCCCTGTTTGCCCGCTGAATGTATGCATAAATTGAAGATTTTCAGCGGCTTACCGAAAAAGCAGTTGACGGCACCCGGGGCGCTCATTAATATCCGTGCCCACTTGCCGGTATAGCTCAGTCGGTAGAGCAACTGACTTGTAATCAGTAGGTCCCGAGTTCGACTCTTGGTGCCGGCACCATACCAAAAAGCCCGTCCTTGTGACGGGCTTTTGCTTTTCCGGGGTTCCGTGCCCCGCGTTTCTGTGGATTGGAAACTCTTTTTCCGGCTGCAATAATCCGCGCCTTAACAAGGGGATAACCATGAGTCTGATTGTTGATATCGCCAGTGTCGTTCGGCCTTACACCAGCAGTATTGCCATTGCCTTAATTGCCACGCTGCTGGTGATTTTTGGTGGCGCCATTAATGAAATGGTGCGCACGCTGATTAAAACCCAGCCCACGTGGTTGCGGGTGCTGGTGTTTATTCTGCTCTGTACGTTTGGCTACGGGATTTTGTCGGTGTGGTTAACCGGTTTGCTGCAGGGGTATTTGCGCGGTTTGAGTGCGGGGATGTTTTTGTTGCAGGTAAGCCTGGCGTTTGTGGTAATCGGGGTTCTGGCCGAACGCAGCCGCTGGCGGTGAAATTCTGGTTATCCGGGGAATGTGGTGCGGGGGAGGGGTGAAAATCGGGCGGTCGGAATTCCGTTTCTGACCACCACAGCACCCAAAGCCTTCCTGGCCGAGAAGCTTACGCTTAATCCGTCTTGCCCTTCCTGGGTTCTTCCTTGTCATCGTCCTGATGAATGTTCTTCCTGTTGCCTCCTGGCGGGTCTTCCCTGAGCAATCCTTTGCTTTGTCCTGTGGTATTCCGCTACCTGATTTCATCCGTTCGCACGTCCGTGCACATCATCCTGCTGACCACCGCGATCCGTGCAGTGCAGTCATCCCTGATGCAAATAAAGATAACAGAATCAGTGGGTTGGAAAAGTGCCAGTATCCGCTTCTGTGACCACTTACCAGATGATTTTTTTGTTATCAGTGGCTAACAAAATCCATATAAATCAATGGGTTAACTAATAGTATTGCTGTGCAGGCGAAAAATGATGTCGAATGACTGCCGGAATGTCCTACCAGCGTGTGAGATATATCGCACACGCGCTGCAGAATTTCGCCCGGTAAGTTCGTCTGAAAGGTGCAGGAGTTAAGTATGAGCGAAGCATTAAACATCCCGTCCGGGCTGGTATTTTTGCCGCTGGGTGAAGAGGCATTGCCCTTGCTGAAACGCGGTGTGGTGCCGCTGCTGTGCCCGGCTGACAGTGGCTTGCCCTGGTTTGTTCGGGCAGCCGAAAAGGCTCAGGCTCCGGCGCGGATTGATGACGCCGCCTATCTGGCGCATTTGCAGCGTGAGTATCAGCGCTTGCCGGACTCTTTGCGTGGCCTGTTGACGCAGGAGGTATTTATTCAGCAGGCGGAAAAGAAGCGGGCGGATATTGAGGCGGCCTTATTAGCGCAGCAGCAGGCGCAGGCGGTGCAGGATACCGGTAACCCGGAGGACTGGTTGCTGCAGCGTTTTTACACCGATCCGTTTTCCCTGCTGGCCTGGCAACAAGGGGGTGGACTGAAAACCCTGTGGCTGGGCATTGATGCCAGCCAGTGGCCGGAAGCGGCGCTGCAGAGCGTTGAATACCGGCCGTCGCTGCCGGCGGCTTATCCACAACGGCTGTGGGCGGAAAGTCCGGTGCTGGCACCGCTGCAGGAACAGCGGCTGGTGCTGGCACGGGCAGACGCCGGACGGCTGGTGGAAGTGGCGGGCCGCACGCAGGGGTTATTGCGGCTGCCGCCGGTGGCGTTGCGCTGTGTGCTGCTGGGGGCTGAAATGCGGCCGGCTTTTGTGGCCTCGTTCCGGCAGTTCTGGCAGCAGGATTTCCGTTATCAGCGTATGCCGCTGGCGCGGATGCAATTACAGTCCGACCGCTATGGCTGGGACTTTATTCAGACGGTCTCTGCATCGCGCTGATTCACCAGTGCTGAAAACCCCTGCGGATCGGCCAGTTCGCCATCGTCGCGTAAGGGTGGGTAAGGCAGTTGCAGGCGCTGGCATATCCGGGCGACCTGCGGTTGGCACCATTCAAGCTTCAGGCGCTGGTAATCGTCATCGGCAATCCGGCGCTGATTAAACATACCCGCCTGCTGACGCTGACGTTGGGCTTCGCTCAGCAGCAGTGCGGCGGCGACCGAAACATTGAACGACTGCACCATGCCGTGCATGGGAATCACCAGATGCTCGTCGGCCAGTGCGGCGGCCTGGGCGCTGACACCGGTTTTTTCCGAGCCCAGTAACAGCGCCGTGGGTTGGGTGAAATCGTAGTCACGGTAATCGCGGGCACGCTCGCTGAAATGCGCGGCGCAGACGCGGAAGCCCTGTTGTTGCAGGGTTTGAATGGCGGTACCAATGTCGGGGTGGGTGTGAATATCCACCCAGTTGCCACTGCCGGCGCTGTGGTTACGGCGGACGCGGTATTGTTCGCCCAGCCACACACAGTGGGCAACGGGTACGGCGAAGGCATCGCAGCTGCGTACAATGGCCGACAAATTGCGGTCTTTGTGAACTTCATCGGTAAGAACGGTCAGATCGGGCTGACGCAGTGACAGGGTGTGTTCGATTCTCTCCAGACGTTGCGGCGTCACGGGCACAGTTCTCCTTGCTGGGTAAAACCGGTCTGGCCGGCATCAGGCCGGCATTGTATAAAACCCACTTTTTGAATGCACGGAGACGGTTATGCGTGGAAATCCCTGGGCGGGCATGATGTTTTTCTGGCACGGACTGAGCCGTCTGGGCGAGCCGGGCTTGCGCCGTTATGTGGCGTTGCCGCTGTTGCTGAATGTGCTGATTATGTCGCTGGCCAGCTGGTGGGGTATCAGCACCCTGCACGAACAAATGGGCGCGCTGGTGGAGTGGCTGCCGGGTTGGCTGAGCTGGTTGTACTGGCTGTTGTTGCCGTTAACCGTTATCACGCTGCTGCTGTTGCTGATGTACTTTTTCAGCACCGTGCTGATTATTCTGGCCAGCCCATTTAATGGCTTGTTGAGTGAGCAGGTGGAGCGCAGCAGCGGCGTGATGCTGCCGGAAGAATCCATTCCGGCGCTGATCCGGCGCACCCTGGGCCGGGAAATGACCAAGCTGGGCTATCTGCTGCCGCGCTATCTGTTGCTGCTGGTGCTGAGTGTTATCCCGGGTATTAACCTGGCTGCGCCCTTTCTGTGGTTCTGGTTTGGCAGCTGGGTGGTGGCGCTGCAGTACATCGATTATTCCTTTGATAACCACGGCCGCAGTTTTGCCGAAGTGCGTCAGGCCATGGGACAGGAACGTTTTACCGTGCTGGGCTTTGGTGCGCTGGTGGCGCTGCTGATGACGGTGCCGGTGCTGAACTGGTTTGTGATGCCGGCGGCCGTGATTGGCGCCACCCTGTTGCGCCAGCAGCGGTTGCCGTTGGCGGATGTAACGGGCAAAGCGGATGTGATCGGCTATGCTGAAAGGGTTTCTGAATAACTAAGGCCCGCTAATGGCAGCTCTGAATATTCTGGTCGTGGACGATGCGGCCTTTATCCGTGATTTAGTGAAAAAAGCCGTCCGTGAAACCTATCCGGGCTGTGAACTGCATGAAGCTATTGATGGCCGTAAGGCCATCAGCATTATGAACAGCAAAACCATCCAGCTGGTGCTGTGCGACTGGGAAATGCCGGAAGTCTCCGGCATTGAAGTGCTGGAATGGATGCGCGCCGACGAGCGCTACAAAGCCGTCCCTTTTATGATGATTACCAGTCGCGGTGACCGCGATCATGTCATCAAAGCGGTGCAGGCCGGGGTATCCGAGTACATTGGCAAACCCTTCACGCGGGAAAACTTTGTCGCCAAACTGACCAAACTGGTGTGGAAACATCTGAAAATCCGCCCGTCGCAGGGCGATGCGCCAGCCAATCCGCGTGCCGCTGGTGCCGCCGGTGTGCTGGGTGCAACAGCGATTGATGGCAAACCTAAAGGCGGTGATCTGGGCGGTGCCTCGGTACTGATGGGTGCAACGGCCAAACCGGCGGCAGCGCCCGCCGCCGCCCCGGCCGCTGACAGCGCCGCGGCGTTGCTGAATCCGGCGGCCGCCGCTAAACCAGCAGCCAAAGCTGGTGCGCGGGCGCGGGGGCTGGCCGATGTGCGTTTTGCTTCCGGCAGCCGCGCCAAACTGGTGATCAAAGACATTAATCTGCAGGAAATGATCGGCGTGTTCCGCCGTGAAGACGCGCTGCCGGCATTGCTGGAACAGGCGGTGCTGGACATTGTGGATCAGGATTCCGGCGAGGTGGCCCGCATCAATGGCTATGTGCGCATGATGCAGGCGCAGGAGCCGCACCCGGATGCGCAGACCATCCAGATGCTCATTCGTTATGTCGATGACGATCCGGAAAAGCTCGCTACCTTGTCGCGCTTTATTGCCAAGGTGCGCTGAGTTTTTCAACGCCCCTTGTTCTTATGGTTGATATCCCTGCTGGTCTGGTCCGGTTAACTGCTTGCCAGTCTGCCAGCGGGAAGCCGGGAAGACACAGCGGAAACAGCTGCCGGTGCCCGGTGTGCTGGTAATCTCCAGCGTCGCGTCGTGGCGCAACAACACATGCTTCACAATCGCCAGCCCTAAACCGGTGCCGCCGGTGGCTTTGCTGCGGCTGGGGTCGGCGCGGTAAAAGCGTTCGGTCAGGCGCGGAATATGCTGCGCTTCAATCCCCATGCCGTTGTCCTGCACCGCAAACACCCCGCAACCGTTGTCCAGAACCTGCCAGCTGAGCACAATATGGCCGCCGTCCGGGGTGTATTTGCAGGCATTAAACGCGAGGTTGGAAAAGGCGCTGCGCAGCTCGCCCGGGTAACCCAGAATCTGCAATGGTGCGTCGGCCTGCAGCTCCACTTGCTGGTGTTTGCTGGCCGCCAGTGCTCGGGCATCACGCAGAATCTGTTCCAGTAAGGCGTTCAGGTCCAGCCATTGCGGCGGTTCCTGACGGGTGGTTTCCAGCCGTGACAGCATCAGCAAATCTTTAATCAGCACATCCATGCGCCCGCTTTGTTCACTCATCTGCTGCAGAATACGCTGCCAGCGCGGTGGAAGTTCGGCGCTCAGATCCTGCAGGGTTTCGATATAGCCGCTCAGTACCGTCAGCGGGGTGCGCAGTTCGTGGCTGACGTTGGCGACAAAGTCTTTACGCATCTGCTCCAGCTGCCGCAGCCGGGTGACATCCTGAATCACCAGCAGGCGTTCATGGCGGCCAAAGGCGGTAATGCTGATCTGCAGCTGGCGTTTGCTGGCGTGCGGCGCAGCCATAATTAACGGTTCGCGGAAATCGGCTTGCTTCAGGTATGCGGAAAATTGCGGTTCGCGCACCAGATTGGTGAGGGGCTGGCCGGTATCGGCCGGACGTTTCAGCCCCAGTTGCCGGCTGGCGGCCAGATTCCACCATTCCAGATTGCCATGGCTGTCGAGCATCAGAATGCCTTCCTGCAGGGCGTCGGTGGAATCCTGAATGCGGCTCAGCAGCGCCTGCAGTTGCTGGCGATGGCGCAGGCTGCGCTGCTGCAGTCGCTGGGTGGTGCGGAACAGCGATTCCCATAAGCCGCCGGGTGGCGCTGGTGGTGTTGGGGTGTCCTGCAGTAACAGGCGCTGCAGGCGGTGCATTTGCCACAGCTGCCACAGCAGGGCCAGCAACAACACGGCGGTCAGAGTTGGCCATAACAGGTTTTTCAGGTACCCGAGCAAGGCGGCCGGCAACAATATCGCCAGCAGCCATTGCGCCTCCGTGCGCCAGCTGTGCGGCATGGCTCAGGACGCTTTGGTGGAGAAGCGGTAACCCGTGCCGCGCACGGTCTGGATCAGATGCTCGTGCGCACTGCCCAGGGCTTTGCGCAGGCGGCGGATATGCACATCGACGGTGCGCTCTTCCACATACACATTGCCGCCCCAGACCTGGTCCAGCAGCTGAGTACGCGAATACGCGCGTTCCTGATGGGTCATAAAAAACTGCAGCAGACGGTATTCGGTGGGGCCAATCTCGACCGGCTGATTGTGCGAGGTGACCCGGTGACAAACCGGGTCCAGCAGCAGGCCGCTGACTTCAATAGGTTCTTCAATACCCTGCGGGGTGGCGCGGCGCAGCACGGCTTTCAGGCGGGCCACCAGTTCGCGCGGGGAAAAGGGTTTGGTGATGTAATCATCGGCGCCGGCTTCCAGCCCCTGCACCTTGTTATCTTCCTCGCCTTTAGCGGTGAGCATGATAATGGGCATTTCAGCGGTTATATCATCGCGCTTCAGGCGCCGGGCAAATTCCACCCCGCTGGTGCCGGGCAGCATCCAGTCGAGCAGTACCATGTCGGGTTTGCGATCGACAATTTTAGCGTGGGCTTCCTGCGTACTGGCAGCTTCCAGACATTCGTAGCCGGCCATTTCCAGGGCCACGGCAATCATTTCCCGGATCGGGGCTTCGTCATCAACGATTAAAACGGTTTTTCCGGCTTTGCTCATAATGGTCACGCCAATGTCACATTCCTGTATTGCGGTGGTATTACAGACGCAGATTGTTACAGAGATGTGACGGCGGACGGTTTGGCGGAAATTTAACCGTTTATGTGGTGGGCGCTGCGGTCAGCAGATAGCTGCCCGCCAGCCCGGCCCAGATGATCAGCCCGAACCAGTAATTGTTTAAAAAGGCCTGGAAACAGGCTTCGCGGCTGCGTGAACGCACGCAGTACAGTAGCCAGCCAAAGTACAGAGCACCGGCCAGCAGCCCAATATAAGCCGGCCAGGCCAGTGCCAGCTGACCAAAGGCGGCCAGCAGACTGAGCAGGGTAATGCCGTACAGCAGGCCGACCATGACCAGATCCAGATCGCCGAACAGAATGGCGGTGGATTTCACCCCGATCAGCAGGTCATCGTCGCGGTCGACCATGGCGTACAGGGTATCGTAGGCCACCGTCCAGGCCATATTGGCGGCGTACAGCAGCCAGGCCACTTGCGGTATGTCATTGCTCTGGGCGGCAAAGGCCATGGGAATGGCCATCGAATAGGCGGCGCCCAGAAACAGCTGCGGCAGATGGGTGTAACGTTTCATAAAAGGGTACAACGACGCCAGCCCCAGCGCCGCAACCGACAGCATGATGGTCAGTTGGTTGGTCAGCAGTACCAGCAAAAAGGCCAGTACCACCAGTACGGCAAAGCCCTGCAGTGCCTGTTTGGGGGTTAAGCGCCCGGTCGCCAGCGGCCGGTCTTTGGTGCGCTTAACATGGCCGTCGACCTTGCGGTCGGCAAAGTCGTTGATGATGCAGCCGGCTGAGCGCATCAGAAACACGCCGAGGGTAAAGATCACCAGCAGGTGCCAATCCGGCACCCCCTGGGCGGCAATCCACAGCGCCCACAGGGTAGGGCCGAGCAGCAGATAGGAACCAATCGGACGGTTCAGACGGGTCAGGGCCACCCAGTCCTGCCATTGCGGCCAGTGGCGGTTGAGGGCGTCAGTAACAGCAGACATAGGCATTCCGGTGTTCAGAGAAAGTCAGTCAGGGCGCCGGTAAAGGCTTCGGAGACCATCAGAGGCTTATCTCCCAGATAAAATACCGACCGGCGCGACCATTCTAACCCCAGTGCATTGGCTTTGCAGTGGCTGGCCCGCAAGGGCGTACGGCGCAGATTCGGCTGCTGAAACAAAAAGCTGCCTAACGAGCGTTCCCCCAGAGACTGCAGACGTTTGCCGGCCCCGTTCAGGGTGGTGATTGGTACGGCGGTGCGGGCATACACCAGCGGGGTATCACCGAGCAGCAGGATAACTTCCCGCACCCACACACTGTGCTGACCGTGCAGTTGCAGTTCTGTGCGTTCCAGTGGCGTCGGCCGGCCATGATACTGGGCCAGCAACTGCACCCGGAACTGCCCCGGCCGCAGGGCGCTGAGGCGGGCGGTCAGAGAGCCGGAGTCCAGCAACCAGTCACGCCACAGCGGCGGCAGCAACGACGGCAGGCAGCGGTTGCGGCCGGACCAGTCCGGTACCGCAGGATGCAGCAGGGTTGCCAGCTCGGGCATTGGCAGAATTCCGCAACGGGGTGAATGAAACAGGCGCGCAGGATGCGCTAAACGCTGCCGTCAGGCAAGCCGGCGGGTGCATGGCGGCCGCTTTTTGCCCGTAATTGACCGTTGATTTTAACCGGCAGGCTGAGTAGCCTCAGCGCCTTTCTGATACCTGTGTAACAAAGGTTTGTGACCATGAAAAAGTGGCAATGCGTAGTATGTGGCTGGATTTATGACGAAGAACTGGGTGCGCCGGAAGAAGGCATTGCCCCGGGAACCCGTTGGGAAGATGTACCGGCTGATTTTATTTGCCCGGACTGCGGCGTCGGTAAAGACGACTTTGAAATGATCGAAATCTAACGGACATACTCATGACCGAACATCTTGCTCCCATCGTTGTCATCGGTACCGGCCTGGCCGGTTATAACCTGGTGAAAGAACTGCGCAAGCTGGCGCCGGCGCAGCCGGTGCTGATGATTACCGCCGACGATGGCCGTAATTACTCCAAACCCATGCTGTCGACCGGTTTTGGTAAAAACAAAACGGCTGATGAGCTGGCCATGGCGACGGCTGCTGACATGGCTGAGCAGCTCGGCATTGTGATCCGCACCAATACCCGGGTGACCCACATCGACCCCAAAGCTCATAAGGTCTTTATTGGCGAAGAACCGGTGGCCTACAGCAAGCTGGTACTGGCCTGGGGCGCCGATGTGATTGCCCCAAGAGTGCAGGGCGATGCCCAGGAGCGGATTTTCTCCATCAACGATCTGCAGGATTACAGTCGTTTCCGTACGGCAGCGGCAGGCAAAAAGCGGGTGCTGATTATGGGCGCCGGCCTGATCGGTTGTGAGTACGCCAACGATATGAAAGACGGTGGCTTTGCGGTGGACGTGGTCGCTCCGTGCGAACAGCTGATGCCGTCACTGCTGCCTAAAGAAGCGGCCGCCGCTGTACAGCGCGGGCTGGAAAGCCTCGGCGTACGCTTTCATTTAGGCCCGCTGGTGAGTCGTATTGAGCGTCACGGCGAGGGCGTCCGCGCCACGCTCAGCAACGGCGAAATGCTTGATGCAGATCTGGCGGTGTCGGCCATTGGCCTGCGGCCACGGCTGGAGCTGGCGGTGAAGGCGGGCTTACAGACTCACCACGGCGTGGTGGTTAACCGGCTGCTGGAAACCAGTGAGCCGGATATTTATGCGCTGGGTGACTGTGCTGAAGTCGATGGCCTGGTACTGCTGTATGTACTGCCGTTAATGACTGCAGCGCGGGCGCTGGCGAAAACCCTGGCCGGCGAACCGACGCCGGTCAGCTACGGCGTGATGCCGGTGACGGTGAAAACTCCGGTGGTACCGGTGGTGGTGGCGCCACCGGCAGCTGGCAGTGCCGGTCAGTGGCACATCGACGCCGAAGGCAACGATGTGCAGGCTGAATTCCGTGACGAAAGCGGTCAATTGCGCGGTTACGCTTTGACCGGAGCCAGGGTTATGAATAAAGTAGCGCTCAATAAGGCGCTGCCGGCATTGTTGCCCTGAACCTTTTTATAATCCCCGGGACACGGGGGCCTGACAAAACCCAACAAGGATAATTGTCCATGCGTAAACCTGAACTGGCTGCGGCCATCGCGGAAAAAGCGGATCTGAGCAAAGAAAAAGCGGCAGAAGTGATCACTGTCATTACTGACCAGATCGCGAAAGCACTGAGCGAAGGCGACAGCGTCAGCCTGATCGGTTTCGGCACTTTCGAAGTACGTTCACGCGCTGAACGTCAGGGTAAAAACCCGCAGACTGGTGCTGCTATCACCATCGCAGCGGCCAAAGTTCCGGCCTTCAAGCCGGGCAAAGGTCTGAAAGAGGCCGTGCAATAAGCACGGTTGAGCAGCTCACCCGTGACTGGGTGCGCGTGCTGGTGGTGGGCGAGGGGCTGTGCCCCTTCGCTCACCCGGTATTATCCCGCCTGCATATCGAGTTATCCGACAGCGCTGATCTGGAACGGGTAACCATGCACTTTATGGATCATCTGCAGCAGGTTGCTGAAGCCGATCCGCAGCAATTACCCACTTCCCTGTTTGTTACCCCCAACGTGCTGGACAGCTTTGACCAGTACTGGAACTGGGTGCTGATCTGCGACAACCTGCTGGTGCAGCTGGGTTACGAAGGCGTGCTGCAACTGGCAACCTTTCATCCGCAGTATCTGTTTGAAGGTGAAGACGAAGACGACATGAGTCACTTCACCAACCGTTCGCCTTACCCCATGCTGCACATCATCCGTGAAGACGATATGGAGCAGGCGCTGGCCAGTGTGCGCTTTCCCGAGCGCATACCAGAACGAAATCGTGAGCATATTAGACGTTTGGGTAAAGAAGGGCTTTTGCAACTGATGCCGGCTCTGGCACAATCGCGCCTCTTTCAGGATGTAACCGGACATCAGGACTCCTGAGAGCATCGTCTAAACCGCTACCACCGAGGCCTTATGCCAATGATCAAGTTCCCCCTGCTGCTGTGGGCGCTCAGCCTGCTGATGAAAAAAGCAGCCCGTAACAACCCCGATTTTCGCAAACAGCTGGAAGGCAAAGATTTTGCGTTTCAGTTGCAGACCGCCGATGGCGGCATCGTACGCCAGTTCGTCGTTGCCAATAACAGCATTCGCAGCAAACGCAAAGCGCACAGCAATCCGGCCTTTACCATCAGCTTTAAAAACGCCGATACTGGGCTGCGGATTCTGACCTCGAAAGACAAAAATGCCTTTATGCGGGCCATTCAGGAAAAAGACATCGCTATCAGCGGTGACCTGTCCCTGGTGATGTGGTTCCAGAGTGTCAGTAAGTACCTGAAACCTTCTAAAAAGAAATAAGCCAGTACCGTCCTGCCGGGCTGGCTGACAGGACGTTGTTATGACGCTGACGCGCCAGATTCTGATCGCCATGCTGGCTGCCCTGTTACTGGGCAGCCTGACCCGTACCCTGCTGCAATTACCCGGTTTGCCGGACGCACTGCACTGGCTGCTGAACGACCTGCTCAGCACCGGCCTGATTGAATTGGGTGGGCAGATATTTCTCGCCAGTCTGAAGTTGCTGGTGGTGCCGCTGGTGCTGGTGTCGCTGATTTGCGGCGTCAGCCAGTTGCAGGATCAGAGCACCTTAGGCCGTATGGGCCTGAAAACCCTGTTGCTGTATCTGGCCACCACGGCACTGGCGATCAGTCTGGCGCTGTTGTTGGCCACCGTGCTGCAACCGGGCAGTGGGGTGAATCTGGATACCCCGGCCAGTTACAGCCCGCCGCCGGCAACGCCTTTACTGGATGTGCTGATCGGCATTTTCCCCACCAACCCGGTGGCGGCCATGAGCAGCGGCAATATGCTGCAGATTATCGTTTTTGCGTTACTGATCGGGCTGGCCATCGGCCGCAGCGGTGAGGCCGGCCAACGGCTGGCGGCGCATTTCCGTGATTGGGATGCGGTGCTGATGACGCTGGTGTCGCTGCTGATGAAGGTCGCCCCTTATGGGGTGTTCTGCCTGCTGTTTAACCTGTTTGCCCGTCAGGGGTTGGGCACGGTGGGTGATCTGCTGCTGTACATGCTCACCGTCATCGCCGCCCTGCTGGTGCAGGCGCTGGTGGTTTACCCTTTGCTGCTGAAAACCTTTACGGGTCTGTCGCCCTGGCCCTTTCTGCGCAAAATGCGCACCGTGCAGATGTTTGCCTTCAGTACCGCCACCAGCAGTGCCACCATTCCGGTAAACCTGCGTAATGCCGAGCAACGGCTGGGGGTGGATAACCGCGTGGCCGCTTTTGTGATTCCGCTCGGCGCCACCATCAATATGGACGGCACCGCCATTATGCAGGGCGTGGCCACCGCCTTTATTGCCCAGGCGTTCGGACTGGAGCTGACCTTTACCGACTATCTGCTGGTTATCCTCACCGCTACCCTGGCGTCCATCGGTACCGCCGGGGTGCCCGGGGTCGGTTTGGTTACCCTGGCGATGGTATTGCAGCAGGTCGGCTTGCCTCCGGAGGGAATCGCCCTGATCATAGGCGTCGATCGCTTGCTGGATATGCTGCGCACCGCCGTCAACGTCACCGGGGATGCCCTGGTGAGTGTGATCGTTGGTCGCAGCGAACAAGCATTGAACGAACCTCTTTATTCTGATCTGAAAGCCGGAGAATCTGACGCATGACCCTGCGCCCTTATTGGCTGTTGCTGGCGCTTAGCCTGTGTTTTTCCTTATCTGCCGTGGCCGTTGACGCGCCGGCATTGTTGCCCGACGGCGCTGCCGCCGTGCTGCCGGATGCCGAGCAGGTACGCCAGCAGGAACAGCTGCTGGCCATTATTGATATGAGCGGGCTGACCGGGCTGGGCATTCAGGCCCGCCATGTTGCCCAGCAGATTCTTAACGATACCAACGCACCGTTAGGGCAGCAGTACGATGTCGTGGACCGCATTGCCCCGGTATGGGCGCCGGAGCAGCTGCAGCACCGCCTGAGTGCGCTGTTGCAGGGCTACGATGAGGCGCAGCGCCAGCAATTGCTGAGCACATTAAACAGCCGGGTGATACTGCAGGCGCGCAGCAAGGAACAAAGCGCGGTGCAGCAGCAAGACAGCCCTGCGTATCAGGATTACATTGCCCGGCTGCGCCAGCAGCAGCCGGCGGCAGAGCGTCTGCGGATGATTCAGGAACTGGATGCCGCGATGCTGTTTTCCGGTTTTCTGATCCAGACCCGGGCCGCCGTCTACCCGGAGCTGCAGGCCGTGTTGCGCAGCTGGAAGCCTTCGGAAAACTGGCAGGATACGGTGCGCCGGGATGCGCTGGAGTTTTTGCTGTACACCTACCGCAGCACTCCCAATCATGAGCTGCAGAAGCTGGCCAGTGCCTGGCGCGAGCCGCTGTTGCAGGACTGGTTGCAGGCGGTGCGGCAGCAGTTGGGTAAGTCCTGAGCTTGTCCTGGTGCCGGCCAGTGGGCCGCACCGGTAAATGAGCACCATAAAAAAAGCCGTCACAAGGACGGCTTTTTTGTGCGTGGCCGGTATTACTTACCCGGGCCGCCGCGCATGGAGTCGAAGAAGTCGTCATTGGTTTTGGTCTGACGCAGCTTATCGAGCAGGAACTCGATGGCCTGCACATCTTCCATTTCCGACAGCAGACGCCGCAGAATCCACAGACGCTGCAGCGCCTGTTCGTCGTACATCATGTCTTCACGACGGGTGCCGGAACGACGGATGTTGATGGCCGGGTAAATACGTTTCTCGGCGATCTTGCGGTCGAGGTGCAGTTCCTGGTTACCGGTACCTTTGAACTCTTCGTAAATCACTTCGTCCATCTTCGAGCCGGTATCCACCAGGGTGGTGGCGATGATGGTTAAGGAGCCACCTTCTTCCAGATTACGGGCGGCACCAAAGAAGCGCTTGGGTTTTTCCAGCGCGTTGGCATCCACACCACCGGTTAAGACTTTGCCGGAGGACGGCACCACGGTGTTGTAGGCACGGGCCAGACGGGTGATGGAGTCGAGCAGAATCACCACGTCGCGTTTGTGTTCGACCAGACGCTTGGCTTTTTCGATGACCATTTCGGCAACCTGCACGTGCCGTGACGGCGGTTCGTCGAAGGTGGAAGCGACCACTTCACCACGCACCGAGCGCTTCATTTCGGTTACTTCTTCCGGACGCTCATCGATCAGCAGTACGATCAGGTCACATTCCGGGTTGTTGCGGGCAATCGACTGCGCAATGGTCTGCAGCAGCATGGTTTTACCGGCTTTCGGCGGTGCCACAATCAGGCCGCGCTGGCCTTTACCAATGGGAGCAATCAGATCGAGAACGCGGGAGGAAAGGTCTTCGGTAGAGCCGTTACCCAGTTCCAGCACCAGGCGCTCGTTCGGGAACAGCGGGGTAAGGTTTTCAAACAGAACTTTGTTTTTGGTGCTTTCCGGCTTGTCGCCGTTAATTTCGTTAACTTTCAGCAGGGCAAAATAGCGTTCGCCTTCTTTGGGCGGGCGGATTTTACCGCTGACTTCATCGCCCTTGCGCAGGTTAAAGCGGCGGATCTGACTGGGGGATACATAGATATCGTCAGGGCCGGCGAGGTAAGAACTGTTAGAGCTGCGCAGGAAACCAAAACCATCCTGCAGAATTTCCAGCACACCATCACCGTAAATATCTTCGCCGCTTTTGGCATGGTGTTTCAGAATGGCGAAGATGATGTCTTGTTTACGGGTGCGGCTGACGTTCTCGAGGTTCATCTCCTTGGCAATATCCAGGAGCTCAGGAACGGACTTAAGTTTCAGATCAGAAAGATTCATAAAGGGTTGGATTTATTGCAGTTATTGAAGGGAGTTTGATGCTTGATCAAGAGAGGGCGACCCGGGGACCCCGAGCGTTGGCAAACTATAGACGCATTCCCGGGCGGGTGTCCACAAAAAAGGCGCCTGTTGGCGCCTTTTTTGTTCAGTCTGCAACCTTGGTCGGAAGCGCTCTTACAGGGCTTGTTCGATAAAGGCGGTCAGTTCAGATTTGCTCATGGCACCAATTTTGGTGGCTTCCGGCTGACCGTTTTTGAACAGAATCAGGGTCGGGATAGAGCGGATGTTGAACTTCGGCGCAGTGGCTTCGTTCTGGTCAATATTCAGCTTGGCCACTTTCAGTTTGCCGGCGTATTCAGCCGCCACTTCTTCCAGTACCGGAGCAATCATTTTGCACGGACCACACCACTCAGCCCAGAAATCCACCAGCACCGGCAGGTCGGAACCCAGTACGTCGGCGTCAAAGGAGTCGTCGGATACGGTCAGGATGTTATCGCTCATGTGTTTCCCCTGTGGAAAAATTACGGAAAGATGGCTTGCATTGTACGCCGACACGAGCCGGAATCAATGTGCAATCCGGTGCTGGACGTCACCGCCGGCTGGTTGCATAGTTCAGCCTTTGTCTGCAGCGGTGTGCAGGAAGAATGTTTATGAGTGATGCAACCAACGCCGGCAGTGATTTGATTGCTGCGGTAGACCTGGGCTCCAACAGTTTTCACATGGTGCTGGCGCGGGAGTTTCAGGGCGAATTCCGGGTGCTGGAAAAACGTGGCCAGAAGGTGCAGCTGGCGGCTGGTCTGGATGAACAGGGGATATTATCGGAAGAAGCCCAGCAACGCGGGCTGGATTGTTTGCGCGAGTTCTCGCAGTTTCTGCAGGGTATGGACGGCAGCCGGGTCAGCGTATTGGCCACCAATGCCTTGCGCGCCGCGCGTAACCGGCAGCAATTTATTGACCGTGCCGGGCAAATATTGGGCTATCCCATCGAAGTGATTGCCGGCCGTGAAGAGGCGCGGCTGATTTATCTTGGCGTGGCGCATACCCAGGCCGATGATGCCGGCAAACGGTTGGTGGTGGATATCGGCGGCGGCAGTACCGAATTTATTATCGGCGAACGCTTCGAGCCATTGGCGCTGGAAAGCCTGCACATGGGCTGTGTTTCCTATACGAAACAGTTTTTTCCCGATGGCGTTATTACCGAATCCCGGTTTAACGAGGCGGTCGCCGCCGCCAGCCAGGAACTGCAGGCGATTCAGCAGCAGTATCAGCAGCTGGGCTGGCATCAGGTGGTCGGTTCTTCCGGCACCATCCGTGCGGTGGAGCAGGCCTTGCTCGAAAATGGCTGGGAAACCGAAGGCATCAGTGCCGCCGGATTGGAAAAACTGACCCGGCAAATGCTCAGTTACGCCCATGTCGATGAGGTCAGTCTGCCCGGTGTCAAACCGGAGCGGCGCCAGGTGTTTATTGGTGGCTTAGCCATTTTGCAGGCGGTCTTCCAAACCCTGAAATTGTCGCGGATGCAGTATTCCGACGGCGCGCTGCGGGAAGGCGCGTTATGGGATCTGGTCGGCCGTTCCGGCCATGAAAATGTGCGCGAGCGTACCCTGCAGGCATTGTCTGAGCGCTTTCACACCGATACCGCGCAGGCACAGCGTGTGGAAGAGATGGCGTTGCAGTTATTTCAGCAGGTACGCCACGACTGGCAGCTGGATCAGAACTGGGGCGAGTGGCTGAAACGCGCCGCCCGCCTGCATGAAATTGGTCTGAGCATTGCTCACAGCGGCTTTCATAAGCACGGCGGTTATTTACTGGAGCACGCCGACTTACTGGGCTTTACCAAGCAGGGGCAGGCCAAGCTGGCGGCGCTGGTGCGCAGCCACCGGCGCAAAATTCTGCCGGAATACTTTGCCGGTTTACCCGAACCGGTACGGCCGCCGCTGCTGCGCGTGGCGCGCCTGTTGCGGCTGGCGGTGGTGCTGAACCACAGTCGTGGTGCCCATGCGTTGCCGGTACCGCAATTACAGGTGGATGGCGACACATTACAGCTGACTCTGCCCGCCGGTTGGCTGGCAGAGCATCCGTTAACGGCCCGTGATCTGCAGGATGAAATTAAACTGCAGAAGCAGGCCGGGTTGGTATTACTGGTAAGCTGACGGTCAGCACCGCCGGGTTGTTCGATCAGAATAACAGCGTTAAACCCAGACCGGCCTGCCATTGCTGTTCGGCTTTGGTGTTGCTGGCTTCGTGCTCATGCGTCCAGGCAATATCCACAAAGGGCCGTATGCGTTTGCTGATTTCATAACGGGTTTCTAACCCGATACGCAGTTCGCTCAGACCATTACGCAGCTCATCCCGTTCGTTATTCAGTACATATTCCGCATCCACATAGGGCTGGGTAATCCAGCGCTGCGTCAGCAGTAAATCACGCTCAGCTTCCAGTGTGATGGCCTGGCGGTCGGGGTGCAGCCACAGGTGCAGATCGGTTTCGATAAAACCGGGCGCCAGTCCGTGCACGCCGATAATGGCCGCTTCCTGCTGCAATAGTTCACGCTCCTGATAGCCGATACCCAGCTGAATATCCCAGAATTCGCTGTGCATGCGGCTATACAGCAGCAGGGCGTCGTAATTCGCATCGTGACCGGCTTCTTGATGGCCATGCGCCTTGATAAACAGCCGGTTTTCATCGGTGCCGATACGGCTTTCAATTTCTCCCTGCCAGCTGTCGTCATGGTGCTCATTCTGATACAGACCGAGATCGGCCAGCGTGCTGTGGAAAATCTGATTACCGTGTTCACGGCCATGCGCAGGTGACGGATTTATGAGAGGCGCTGCGGATGTCACGGGTTTCTGATGATGGCCGTGATGATGATCGGCATGTTCAGTCGGGTTCTCCTCACTCACCTGAGCCACCACCACTTTGTTCATCATGCCGGAACTCATGTGGTACAGCAGATGACAATGAATAGCCCACTCGCCCGGCTCATTGGCCGTTAACAGTGCGCTGACGGTTTGTCCTGGTGGCACAATAATGGTGTGTTTATTCGGCAATAATGCGGCATCGGCACCGTTTTCCAGTTGCATAAACATACCGTGCAGGTGCATGGGGTGCGCCATCATGCTGTTGTTCACAAAGGTCAGGCGTACACGCTCACCGAATTGCAGTTGCCAGGGTTCGGCCTCGGTGAATTTTTTACCATTTAATGTCCAGATGTAGCGCTCCATGCTGCCACCCAGGTTAATCACCAGATCGCGTGCCGGTGGTCGTTGATCCGGTTGTGGCAGCAGCGATTGTAAATCGTGATACTGCAGCATTTTATGGCCGTCCGGCGTGGCGGCATCAGCCCAGCCTGATACTGGTATGTCATGACCCTGATGCGGGTGATGACCGGCGTGTTCATCCTGCTTCGCCGCCATGCGGTGGTGAGCGTGTTCATCATGGTGATGGTCGTTATGTGCAGCATGATTCATCGTCGCCATATCGTGACCGCTATGTTCTTCGTGCCCCATATCGGCCATGGTCAGTAAGGCGCGCGGTCGGGCTTGCGGCTCGGCAATCGGTGCAGCCGGTTCTTTACCATTACTTAATAACGCGAGAGCAAAGCCACTGCGGTCAATGGATTCCGCTTCCAGCGCATAACGGTCGTTGCGGGGGCGGATCAGTACGTCGTACGTTTCGGCGGTACCAATGCGGAATTCCTGCACGGTGACGGGTTTTACCGGCTGACCATCAGCGCTGACCACGACCATATCCAGACCGGGAATCCGCACATCAAAAAACGACATGGCAGCGGCGTTAATAAAGCGCAGCCGCACGGTGTCGCCGGGGCGGAATTCTCCGTGCCAGGGGCTGGCGGCAGGCTGGCCATTCACCAGAAAGGTATAGCCGGTAACGTCGGCCAGATCGGTGCGCAACATGCGCATCTGATTCCAGTCGGCGCGCTCACGCAGCGTGCTCAGCAGGCCATCGTGCTGAATCTGGCGCCACACATCGGCCAGGGTTTCACGCTGATCCTGATAATATTCGGCGGTCTTTTTCAGATTTTTCATGATCTGCTCGCCGGGCAGGTCATGAAAATCCGACAGCATCACGACGTAATCGCGCTCACTGCGTTCATGCGTTGCCACGGGCTGTTGACCGGCCGGATGCACAATAAACGCACCGTATAAACCGTCCTGCTCCTGACTGCGGCTGTGCGCGTGATACCAGTAAGTGCCGTGCTGACGCAGTGTAAAGCGATACTCAAAATGGGTTCCCGGCGGAATACCGGGAAAGCCATTAAAACCGGGCACGCCGTCCATATAGCCGGGCAATAATAAGCCGTGCCAATGCACAGACGTGTCCTGATTTTTCAGGTCATTGTGAACGTGAATAACGGCTTCTTCGCCTTCTTCAAATTCCAGCGTGGGGGCTGGAAACTGGCCATTCACGGTAATGCGGGGTAATGCTTTGCCGGTAATGTTCACCGGTTGTTCGGCAATGTGCAGGTGGTATTCACGCACCTTGGCGGGGGTGCCAGCCTGCACCTGCATAAACATCAAAAGGCCTGCCAGCAACAGCGGCAGACGCACGAATAATCGGGTCATAAACAATCTCCTGAAACTGAAAAAATAAAACGATTCAGCTCAGGTATTTTGTGGCGGGCGTAACAGCAAAGATGGATGGCCCAGGCGCGGATTATCAATAAACCACTGGGCGAAGACGTGCAGCGGTGGTGTGGCGCTTACCGCAGCGGTATGTCCCGGCATGGTCAGCCAGTGGCACAGCTGCTGACACAAGGATTGTGCACAATCGGGGCAGTCGTCATGGGATGTGGCGGAGTGTGAGGTGAAACGGTGGTCGGGCGCGGCGTCCGCCGCCCTGTCGTGGCAGGGCAATACGTGATCTTCGTCAGTGGCAGCAATTGGTGTCGCTGCCGGGTGTGCCGGTGTTGCCGGTACGGCGTCATGAGCAGGTAATGCATGCAGCGGAGTAACGGCCGACAACAGGCTGCCCCACGCCATTAACAGCGTGCACATCAGAATCAGCCAGGCCGGTCGTTGTTTTTTCTGCATCCGTTATTACTCAGGACGAGCTGGCCGCCAGGGTTTCCAGCAGCAGGCTCTGGGCCTTGATAATATCAGCGTTTTTACCCGGCTGGGCGCGCACATAGGTGCCATCGGGCTGCAGATCCCAGGCCTGACAGTTGTCCTGCATGTACACTTCCAGCTCGTTTTTCATGCGCTCTTTCAGTTTGTTGTTTTCAATCGGGAAGGCGGTTTCGACCCGGTGCAGCAGGTTGCGTTCCATCATGTCAGCACTGCCGGCGTAAATTTCGTCTTTGCCGTTATTGAAGAAGTAATACACCCGGGTGTGTTCCAGGAAGCGGCCAACGATGGAGCGTACCCGGATGTTCTCCGACAGTCCGGCAATGCCCGGCCGCAGACAACACATACCCCGGATAATCAGCTCGACTTTAACCCCTGCCTGCGCCGCTTTATACAGCGCCCGGATTAATTTGGGTTCGGTTAAACCGTTGGCCTTAATGCGGATTAACGCCGGTTTACCGGCTTCGGCATGGCCGCGTTCGCGGTCGACCATTTCGATCAGTTTTTTGTGCAGGGTAAAGGGCGCATGGAACAGTTTTTTAATGCGCAGCGCTTCGCCCATGCCGGTGAGTTGCTGGAATACTTTGTGTACGTCTTCACCGATGGAATCGTCACAGGTTAAGAAACTGTAATCGGTATAGGCGCGCGCATTCCCGGCGTGATAATTACCGGTACCCAGATGTACATAGCGTTTATATTTGTCGCCTTCTTTGCGCACAATCAGCATCATTTTGGCATGGGTTTTATAGCCCACCACGCCATACACCACCACCGCACCGGCTTCCTGCAGGCGGTTGGCCAGATACAGGTTTTCTTCTTCGTCGAAGCGCGCGCGCAATTCAATTACTACCGTTACTTCTTTGCCATTACGGGCGGCATCGACCAGCGCATTGACGATTTCCGACTTGGCGCCGGTACGGTACAGGGTTTGTTTAATAGCGCGCACGTTCGGGTCTTTGGCGGCTTCGCGCAGTAAATCCACTACCGGGGTGAAAGACTCAAAGGGATGCAGCAATAACGTGTCTTTATCGCGGATACTTTCAAAAATACTTTTCTTGAAATTGATGTGCTTGGGCAGCCCTGGCGTGAACGGCGGATATTGCAGATCGGGGCGATTGATCTGAGCGATCACTTCCATTAACCGGCCCAGGTTCACCGGACCATTCACCCGGTACAAATCGTTGTTTTCCAGGCCGAATTTTTTCAGCAGAAACAGCGTCATGTCTTCAGGGCAGTTGTCGGCTACTTCAAGCCGCATTTCGTCACCGAAATTGCGCGAGTGCAGTTCGTCTTCCAGCGCCGAGGCTAAATCGGCAGTGTCTTCGTGGTCAATTTCCAGGTCAGCATTACGGGTAACGCGGAACTGATAACAGCCTTTTACCGTCATGCCGGGGAATAATTCATCGGCGTATTCGTGAATCATCGACGACAGGAAAATAAAGTGATCACCGCCGCTGGTCAGGGCATCCGGTACCCGGATAATGCGCGGCAGAGAGCGCGGTGCCGGAATAATGGCCATACCGGTTTCACGGCCAAAGGCGTCTTTACCCTCCAGCTCGACAATAAAATTCAGCGATTTATTCACCAGCCTGGGGAAGGGGTGCGAGGGGTCCAGCCCGATGGGGCTGATCAGTGGCTGAATATTGTCGTCAAAATAAGCCCGTACCCACACCCGCTGTTCTTCGCTCCAGTCAGCGCGGCGCAGGAAATGAATATTTTCTTTTTCCAGCGCCGGAATTAAGGTGTCATTCAGAATGCTGTACTGGCGTTCCACGGTGGTGCTGCACAGGGTATGAATGGCATTCAGCACCTGTTGCGGGTGCATGCCATCAGCCCCGGCCTGCTCGCGGGCAAACGCCAGCTGGCGGGTTAAATTAGCGACGCGGACTTCGTAAAATTCATCGAGGTTTTTGCTGAAAATACACAGAAAAAACAGCCGCTCCAGTAACGGATGCGTTTCATCCAGCGCTTGTTCCAGCACGCGGATATTAAACTGCAGGTGTGACAGCTCGCGGTTAATGTAATATTCGCTGCTGTTCACATCGATGATTTTTTCTACGCTGTTCGCGTCGCTCATAAACCGTCCTTAAGAATTAAGCCACTCGGCATATTGTTTGGCGTAGTAAGTCAGAATGCCATCGGCACCGGCGCGTTTAATGCACAGTAAGGATTCGTGCATCACCGCGTTGTCGTCCAGCCAGCCGTTTAAGGCGGCCGCCTTGTGCATGGCGTATTCACCACTCACCTGATACACAAAGGTGGGGGCTTTAAATTCATCTTTAATGCGGCGCACGATATCCAGGTAGGGCATGCCCGGTTTGATCATTACCATGTCGGCGCCTTCGGCCAGATCGAGGGCCACTTCGTGCAGCGCTTCGTCGCTGTTGGCCGGGTCCATCTGGTAGGTTTTCTTGTCGGCTTTGCCAAGGTTGGCGGCGGAGCCAACGGCATCGCGGAACGGGCCGTAATAGGCCGAGGCATATTTGGCGGAATAGGCCATGATGCGGGTGTTCACGAAGCTGTCTTCTTCCAGCGCGGCGCGGATATCGGCAATGCGGCCATCCATCATGTCGGACGGTGCAACAATATCGGCACCGGCTTCAGCGTGTGACAGCGCTTGTTTGACCAGGGTTTCTACCGTACGGTCGTTCAGCACATAACCATCGCGGTCGATGATGCCGTCCTGGCCGTGGGTGGTGAAGGGGTCAAGGGCAACGTCGGTAATCACGCCCATTTCCGGCACCGCATCTTTAATGGCGCGCACGGCGCGCTGGGCCAGACCGTTGGGGTTAAAGGCTTCTTCGGCAAATTCTGTTTTTGCTTCCGGTGGGGTGACCGGAAACAAGGCGACCGCCGGAATGCCCAGCTTATACAGATGCTTAACCTCAGCGACCAGCAGGTCGATGGACAGGCGCTCGATACCCGGCATGGAGGCAATTTTTTCGCGCTCCTGATGACCTTCCAGCACAAACATCGGGTAAATCAGGCTGTCGGTGGTCAGCTGAGTCTCACGCATCAGGCGACGGGAAAAATCATCGCGGCGCATCCGGCGCAGGCGGGTTTCCGGGAAAAAGCGTTGGGCATCGCTGAAAGCCATGAGGGAATCTCCAGTGGTAGCGGGGAACAGGGAAAGTATGGCCATTCTAGCCCGAAAGTGCGCTGATATAACGCAAAGTTTGGTCTGTCCGGGCGCTGCTGCCGCCTGGCCGGCACTGTGCCCGGGTAATGTTACAAAAATGTGACCGCTGGGCAGATAGGCCACTGTTGGTGGGCGTTTCTGCCCTTTACCGAAATGGGCGGGACCGCAACAATGCGGCTTCAATCCACCAACAGGTAAACCCCATGAGCTTGCAGGCCGAAGGATTCAGCAAAACCGAACTGACACTGGCCACCAATTTTCTTGATCAGATTCCGTTCAACAAATTACTGGGGCTGAAGCCAACATTATTAAGTGGCGAGCGTTGTGAATTTACCCTGGCCATGCGTGACGATCTGGTCGGCAACTGGTTGCAGGGCATTCTGCACGGCGGTGTGATTGCCACGGCGCTGGATGTCAGTGGTGGGGCGATGGCGATGATTGCTACCTGGCAGCGTATGCACCGGCATGACATTCCGAAAAGCGAGCGGCCGCAAAAGCTGGCCAAGCTCGGCACCATCGATATGCGGGTGGATTACCTGCACCCCGGTAAAGGCAAAGAATTTACCATCAGCGCCACGCTGTTGCGTATCGGCAACAAAGTGGCCGTGACGCGGATGGAATTTCACAATGAAGACGGTGTATTAATTGCGGTAGGCACCGGCACCTATTTGTGTGGCTAAGGCAACGGCCCTTCAATAAGTGACGGATGTCTGCGCAATCTGTTATTGATATTTTTCTTCCAGCCGGGTGATGACATCCTGAGTGACCCGCAGGCTTTCCAGAAAATCGAGCAGGTTGTATTCCAGGTTCACATTTAAGTGGGTGGCCTGGCCGCCGAAAAAGTCCGGATTTTTACCCTGAAACTGCAGCGCCAGGTCGAGCTGGCCATCGGGTTGATACAGCACGCCGGTTTGCAGCTGGTTGTAGTGGAAATTTTCCAGTATCTGCATGGCCAGCCCAACGCTCTGGTCGCTCTGGCCCAGGGCATCCGCCGCCGGGCTCTGATAGCGGATAACGCCGCCGGGATCGCGGGCAAATAAATTACCGGCCGGTATCTGCGGCCCTTGCGGGGTCAGCACGATCGGCAGCAGGCCATCCAGGGTACCGTTGGCCTGCACCCCGGAGCCGGGTTCCAGCGCCGCGATCTGGCCAAGCTGAATGCGGCTGATTTCAATACCGAACGAGTTAATCTCACGGCGGCTGTCGTAGCGGATTAACGGGGTGTGGATACGGCCGCCCAGCAGGTCGGTGTGCATTTCATAAATTTCTATCTGGGCCCAGGACAGGTCAGCGGGAATACGGGTCTGGCTGCGTGCCAGCAGGTTGCTCAGCTCGATGCCGGGGTTGAGTTTCTGGCCACTGAACTGGGCATCCAGCAGGTAGTCGCCCTGAAATGGCCGGCGCAGCGCCAGCAAGGCATTCCAGCCTTCCAGCGCCACGCTGTTGTCGTAAATGGCGCTGAGGTTATCGGCGCGCAGGCTGATATCCGGGGTGACCAGCCAGCCATCCTGCTGTTGTTGCCAGTCGACCCAGCCCTGGCCGGCCAGATGACCACTGAGGAACTGAATTTTGGTCAGCGCGGCCATGCTGCTCAGATTCAGGCTGTCCCAGTTCAGCGGAGTGTCGTTCAGGTGCCATTGCAGGTTGCCCCGGCCGGCGCTCACATCATGCTGCAGGTTCAGGCGCAGTTGCAGTTGTTGTCGGGCGGCCTGCAGCTGCAGCTGGCCGGTTAACAGTGGTTGCTTGTCCAGCTGGCGCCATTGCAGCGGCCCCTGCAGTTGCACATCCGGAATGGGCCAGCCCTGAAAGCTGGAAGGCCCCAACGCCAGACTCAGCTCGCAACGGCTGAGTAAGCCACGCCGGGTCAGGGTCGGGCGGCACTGCAGGGTACTGGCCTGCAGCTGCAATTCGGTAGTGGCGTGGTGGCGATTGGCCGGCTGGCGCAGCGTGGCGGGCTGCAGTTGCAGGCGCAGCGGTGCCACTCGCAGTTGTTCACCCACCTGAGTGGCATACAGATTTCCCTCTGCGGCCAGCTGTGGCAGTAAGGTCAGCGCCAGCGGCGGCAGTTGCCAGCCTGGTAGTGCCGCTAACTGCAGCTGGCTGGTAAGCCCTTGCTCACTGTGCAGCTGCCAGTTACCGGCAGCGTCCAGTGCCGCACTGAGCGTGCCCTGCAGGCTGGCCTGTTGCAGCGGCAGACCGGCCTGTAGCGCCTGACCATTCTGTAACTGTGCCTGCAGCGGCAGCTGCAGGGTCAGGCCGTCCGGTTGCCAGTGCAGATCGGGTTGCAGTTGCAGATTGGCGACGCTGATACCGGCTGAGTTGTGCAGTTGTTGCTGCAGCTGGCCGTGCAGATGGCAGTGGCTTAAATCGGCGTGGCAGCGGCCCTGCAGTTGCTGGCTGGCCTGCAGGTGCAGGTCGGCGGCCGGCAGGCGGATCTGTTGGGGCATACCCTGCAGGTGCAGCAGCCAGTCGCTGGCGGGTTGTTCTTTGGTGACGGATAACAGCCATTCCCCGCTTTGCCAGTGAGCGGTTGCATGCAGCGGGCGGGCAATGGTGGTCAGGGTTGAGGCGCTGGTCAGTTGCAGATCGCGTGGCAGCACGCCGTTATTCGGCAGCTGTAGCGTGGCTTTGGCCAGCAGCTGGCCAAGCGGCAAGGGTAAACCGGCCAGCTGAGGTAAGCGTTCACTCAGAGCGGCCAGCTCGAGACGCTGGTCCAGTTGCAGGCGGGTGTGGTCGGTATCCTGTTCAACCATGCCGTACTGTTGCAGCAATAACTGGCTTTGTTCGGCCAGCAACAGCAACCATTGGCCACTGCTTTGCAGCTGCAGTTCCAGTTGCCAGGGTGCAGATAAACCGGTCAGCTGTACGTCACCATGTAAGCGCCATTGTTGTTGGTTGACGCTGGCCTGCAAGGTCGCGCTGGCGGCCGGGTGTTGCAGCAGAATGCGGTCTATCCGCAGTTGCTGCAGGGGCAGTTGCAGCCACTGGCTGAAGGGCGGAATGCTGATGGCCTGATTGAATTGTTCGCGCACACGTTCGCCGGCATTGGCGGCAGCGGCTTTGGCCAGTTTTTCGGCGCTGGGGGCGGGCAGGCTGAGGCGGATTTCCTGCAGTTGTAATTCACGCAGCCGGCCTTGCAGCAGTTCGGCGGGGTGCCAGTTCAGGTGCAGATTGTGCAGTTGCAGCTGGCTGCCGTCGGCCAGACTGAGCTGCAGGTGCTGAAGGTGCAGACGATTCCAGCTGAGCCGGGCAATGTGCAGGGTTGCCGGGTGTTCTGTGCTGCCCAGCAGGGTTGGCAGCCAATGGTTAAGCGCAGGTTGTAACAGGCTGG
Organism: Venatoribacter cucullus; assembly: GCF_016132445.1. Classification (NCBI taxonomy): domain Bacteria; kingdom Pseudomonadati; phylum Pseudomonadota; class Gammaproteobacteria; order Oceanospirillales; family Oceanospirillaceae; genus Venatoribacter; species Venatoribacter cucullus. The sequence continues at coordinate 144,716 of NZ_CP046056.1, forward strand.
GCAGGGCGGCCAGCAGCAGTACCAGCAGCCCGGCGGTAAGGCCAAGACTGATGGCGGTTATCCGCAGCCAGCGCAATCCCTGCGTCATCGGTTTACTTCGCGGTCAGAGTGCGGACGCCTTTCTGAGTACCGAGCAGCAGCACATCGGCAGCGCGGCGGGCAAACAGGCCGTTGGTGATAACCCCGGTGATATGGTTGATGCGGTTTTCCATACCGATGGCAGAATCCACAAACAGATCGTAAACATCCAGAATCTGGCCGCCGTTATCGGTGACCACGCCTTCGCGGTAAACCGGGTTGCCACCCAGCTTGACCAGTTCGCGGGCAACGTAGGAGCGCGCCATCGGAATCACTTCAACCGGCAGCGGGAATTTGCCTAAGCGTTCCACCATTTTGGTTTCATCGGCAATGCAGATAAATTCGCGCGCCACGGCCGCCACGATTTTTTCCCGCGTCAACGCCGCACCGCCGCCTTTGATGAGTTCCAGATTGCGGTTCACTTCATCAGCACCATCGATATAAAAATCGAGCTTACCAACGTTGTTGAGGTCGAACACTTCAATGCCGTGGTCGCGCAGGCGCTGCGCGGTAGCTTCCGAGCTGGCCACGGCGCCGGCGAATAAAAATTTATCCTGCGCCAGAGCATCGATAAAACAATTGGCAGTGGAACCCGTACCAACACCGACGATGCTGTCTTTGTCGAGTTTCGGGCGGATATAAGCGGCAGCGGCTTCGCCGACGGCGCGTTTCAGTTCGTCTTGTGTCATGGCATTCAACCTCGCTTTGATGTGCGAATTATAGGCGCTGATGCGTTACAATGCCTGTCCTTCTGCGCAATTTGCCGCTTTTTTTGTACTCACTGGACTCCCGGTATGCTGAACGATTACCTGAAAAAGATTCTTGCCGCCCGCGTTTACGATGTCGCCATCGAATCGCCGCTGCACATTGCCCCCTTTCTGAGTGAGCGGCTGGGGAATCAGATTTGGGTGAAACGCGAAGATCAGCAGCCGGTGTATTCGTTCAAGTTGCGCGGCGCTTACAACAAAGTGGTGCAGCTGACCGAGGAAGAAAAAGCCAAAGGCGTGGTGGCGGCTTCGGCCGGCAATCATGCTCAGGGATTAGCGCTGGCCGCCCAGAAGCTGGGTATTAAAGCCACCATCGTGATGCCCCGCACCACCCCGGATATTAAAGTCCGTTCAGTCAAAGCCCGCGGCGCCAAGGTGGTGTTGCAGGGCGATGCCTTCGACGATGCCTTTGCCTATTCGCAGAAGCTGGTGGAAGAAAAAGGCATGACTTATGTGCACCCCTACGATGATCCGGAAGTGATCGCCGGCCAGGGCACCATTGCCATGGAAGTGCTGCGTCAGCTCAGTGGTCCGCTGGATGCGGTGTTTATTCCTGTTGGTGGTGGCGGTTTAATGGCTGGCATGGCGGCTTATATTAAGGCGCTGCGGCCGGATGTGCGGGTAATTGGGGTGGAAAGCTCCGAGTCGGCTTCGTTGCATGCCGCACTGGCCGCCGGTGAGCGGGTGATTCTGCCGCAGGTCGGTATTTTTGCCGACGGTGTGGCGGTGGCCCAGATCGGTAAAAACACCTGGGAAATCTGCAAAGACCATGTCGATGAAGTGATCACCTGTACCCCGGATGAAATCTGCGCGGCCATTAAAGATGTGTTTGATGACACCCGCGCCGTGTGTGAGCCCGCCGGCGCCCTGAGCGTGGCCGGGGTAAAAAAATACGTTGAACGTGAAGGCTGCGAAGGGTTGAACCTGGTCGCCATTCTCAGCGGCGCCAACGTCAATTTTGATCGCCTGCGTTATATTTCTGAGGTGGCGGAAATCGGTGAAGGGCGGGAAGTCATTCTGGCCGTTACCATTCCGGAACAGCCGGGCAGTTTTCAGCGCTTCTGCAGCTTAATCGGCAAGCGGCCGATTACCGAATTCAATTACCGTTATGGCGATGATAAGCAGGCGCAGATTTACGTCGGCATTAAAGTAGGCGCCGAACCGGGTGCCCGGCAGGCGCTGCTGGATGAGTTGCGCGCTGACCATTACCCGGTACTGGATATTACCGATGACGAAATGGCCAAATACCATATTCGCCATATGGTCGGTGGCCATGCGCCGGCCAGCGTCACCGATGAGCAGGTCTACCGCGTTGAGTTTCCGGAGCGCCCGGGTGCGTTGCTGAATTTCCTGCGCAAGCTGGGTAAGCAATTTAATATTTCGCTGTTCCATTACCGCAATCACGGCGCTGCCTACGGCCGGGTGCTGGTGGGCCTGCAGGTACCGGAAGACAAACACCAGTTACTGCAACAATGCCTGGATGATCTGGGTTATGCCTTCTGGGATGAAACCCAGAATATGGCCTACCAGTTATTCTTGCGCTGAACGATACAATGTATGGCCGTCGCCGGTCTTGTTGCCGGCGGCGTGATGACGGATAAAGACAATAATAAAAAAATAATACGCCGGGCAGGTTCTGCCCCGCAGCCGGATTAACTACAGGATTCCATTCATGCTTTATATGTTGCGTGCAGCGTATCTGACTCTGCATTTTTTAGTGGTTTGTTTTATTACGATGCTGGTCAGTGTGTTACGGCCCCGGCATCTGAATAACACCACTCAATGCGCGCGGCTGATGTGCTGGGCGTTGCCGGTGTTGCGGGTACGGGCTATCCGCAATAACGACTGCCCCATTAAGGGCCAGGAGCAGGCTATTTATGTGGTGAACCACCAATACACCATGGATGTGTTTACCTGCGCGACCATGCTGCCCGATCATATTGCCATTCTGGGAAAAAGCAGTTTGCGCTATGTGCCGGTGTTCGGTCTGGCGTTCTGGCTGGCGGGAAATATTTTCATCAATCGCCGCAATAAAGCCAAAGCCTGGGACACCATGGCCGAGGTCGCCCGTATTGTGAAACGTCGCGGTTGTTCGGTGTATATCTTTCCGGAAGGCACCCGCAGTCGCGGCCAAGGGCTGCAGCCGTTTAAATCCGGTGCCTTTGCGTTGGCGATTGAGTCGGGCTTACCGATTGTACCGATTGTGTTCAGCAGTACGCACAAACACATTGATCTGGGCCGCTGGAATACGGGCGTGGTGATGGGTGAATATCTGGAACCGATTCCGACCGCCGGCCTGACCGAAGCCGATGTAAAACCACTGGCCGAATTAACCCATCAGAAAATGCTGGCCGCCCTGCAGCGGCTGGATACAACGCTGGAGCAGCAGCGCGCCGCCGGTTAAAGCCGGCCCTTGCTGAATTGCTCCCGCGCGGCCTGTTTTTTGCGCTCGCTTTTGCGCAGTAATACATAAAACGCCCCGGCACCACCATGATGGGGTTGGGCGGTGTGAAACGCCTGTACATCGTCCAGCTCTGGCAGCCAGTGGGCGAGAAAGCTTTTCAGCACCGCCGGGTCTTTCTGATTGCGGTCGCCTTTGCCGGGTAAAATCAGCACGCTGCGTAAATCGTGTTCCATGCATTCGCGCACAAAGCGCAGTAATTCCCGCCGCGCTTCTTCGATGGTGCGGCGGTGCAGATCCAGCCGCGCTTCAATTTCATAGCGCCCCAGCCGTAATTTGCGGTACACCCCATCCTGAATACCAGGGCGTTTATAGCCCAGCACATCGTGCGGGCCGACCCGCGGTGCATCGCTGGTGGCCAGTGGTGCCACCACTTCGGCCGGTTTATCGGTGGCGGCCGCCTGCCGTCGTGCGGCCAGGCTGGCAGCATCGGCAGTGCTTTTTTGCAGGTCAGCCCTGGCTTTGGTCTGCAGGGGCGTAACCCCCTGCATTTCCTGCACAAACAGCGGGTCGGCGGTGGGGTTTTCAGGTGTTTTCATACAGCGTGTGTCCGTTGTTCCGGTGCTAAGGAGCCTCTGAATAACTCTGCACAGCTCTGCGCGAGTCTTTCCGGGCTGTAGAGCAAGGCGGCGAATGCAGAGAATGGCGGGTCCTTTTCAAGTTCGCCCTTAATGATACCCGACCGGCGAGGCGGGCGTCTGCCGTTGCCGCAGGGTGACAAAACTTTGCACACCGGCGACACAAGTTTGTGCCGGAATCCGTACACTGAGGGCGTTGTCGCAGTCAGTGGAACCGCATTATGTCGTTAGTCTCAGTTGGCAGAATCTTCACGCTCGTGCTGGCCGGTTGGTGGGTCAGTGCTGCGGCGTGGGCGTTTGAAGGTCTGCACCGGGAAATTGACTGGGTTAAGGAGTTGCAGTTGAGTGCCGCTCAGCAGCAGCAGCTGGAAGCCATTGAAGAACGTTATCAGCCTCTGCGTAAAGAGCAGATGCGCGGTTGTATGCGTGCCGCCGATGGCTTGCAGAAGATGCGCGAAGAGATGCATCAGGTACTGGATGTGCAGCAGCGCGAGAAGGCCCGCACCCTGATGCGGGCGCAGCATCAGCAGATGCAGTTACGCCACACCCGCGAGCTGGCGCATCGGCTGAATCTGCCGGATGAACAAAAAGATGCACTGCTGCAGGCGGTGACCAATTTGCAGGATGAATACCAGTGGCCGCTGGATATTGCCCAGCATGGCGCGGCCCGCCAGCAATACGAAACACTGCTGCAGGCGCAGCTGAATGCCGGCCAGCTGGCGCAGTGGCAACAGTGGCGGGAACAACGCCAGTATCAGTGGGCGCAGTCGGATAATGACAAAAAGAAGAAGCCCTGCCGTCGTCAGCAGGCAGAATAAGCCTGGCGCTAATGCCATAAAAAAACCGTGCCTGGCACGGTTTTTTTATGGGCGTTGAGCCGGTGGATCAGAAGCTGTATACCAGCGTGACTCCGAACTCGGTATCTTTATTGTCGCTGCCCAGCGGCACTTCATCGACGTATTTGATTTTGTAGCTCAGGTTCATGGCCAGGCTGCCGTTAAGGCGGCTTTGCAGGCCGGTTTCGGAACGGTAAATATTGTTATCGGCACCCATGTCAGCCGTAAATTCTTCAAAGAATTTTACCGCTTCGTTGATGGTCCACTGGTATTTCAGAGCCAGACGGCCGATGGCTTCTTCCTGGATTTCGCCGGTGTCATCGACTTTGTCGCGGCGATAACCGGGGCCGGCTTCCAGATCCAGGTGCATGGTGTCGGTGTTGATGGCGCGATAACCAAAACCAAAACCGGCGGTGCCCTGATATTTAAAACCACTGAAGCGGTCGCGTTCCTGGTCGGCGGTAATGGCCAGGTAGGTTGTTTCACTGAAATTACGGTCAAACTGCACTCCGGCGGTGTATTTCTCTTTCGAGGTTTCGCCGTCGTCTTTACTGTTCAGAGACGTCAGGCGCAGACGGGAATCCCACTGTGCGCCGGTGTGTTTTACCTCAAACTTACCGGTGGTGCTGGAGGTACTGGTGTTGCCCGACGTACGGATGCTGCCCAACTCGGCGGAGCCACTCCAGGCGGATTTTTCTTCCTCGGCTGCCATAACGGCAGGGCTGCTCATCAGGGCCAGCAGGCTGGCGGTAAACAGGGCGGATGGGGTGCGCATGATGTCCTCTCAATGCAGTTCGGGTTGGCAGCAGGTTAGCGGCCACACCGGGTGACTGCAACCATCAACAAGAGCATTGCTGCGGCATAAAGAGAGTGGTGGCAGATTGGCGGGCCGAAAAGAACACCGGCCTGCAGAGCAGGCCGGTAAGGGTGTTACATTTCTTTCGCTTGCGTCCGCAGCACGAACTTCTGGATCTTACCGGTGGAGGTTTTCGGCAGTTCTCCGAATACCACGTTACGAGGAATCTTGAAGTGCGCCATGTTGGCACGGCAGAAATCGATGATTTCTTTTTCGGTTACCTGGGCACCGGCTTTCAGCTTGATAAAGGCGCAGGGTGTTTCACCCCACTTATCATCCGGCTTAGCCACAATGGCCGCTTCTTCGACATCCGGGTGACGGTAGAGCACGTCTTCCACTTCGATGGAGGAGATGTTTTCACCACCGGAAATAATAATGTCTTTGGAGCGGTCTTTGATCTCGATGTAACCGTCTTCGTGCCACACAGCTAAGTCACCGGTGTGGAACCAGTCGCCGCTGAAGGCTTCTTCGGTGGCGGTCGGGTTTTTCAGGTAACCCTTCATCACGATGTTGCCGCGGATAAAGATTTCACCGATGGTCTCGCCATCGCGCGCAACCGGCTGCAGGGTTTGCGGATCGGCCACCATCAGGTCTTCCTGCATGGACGACTTCACACCCTGACGGGCTTTCAGCGCCGCACGCTCACGCGCGCTCTTGTCGTTCCAGGCTTCATGCCATTCACACAGAATGCAGGGGCCGTAGGTTTCGGTCAGGCCGTACACGTGGGTCACTTTAAAGCCCATCGCTTCCATGCCTTCAATCACGGCAGCCGGTGGTGCAGCACCCGCTACCATGGCGTTAATCTCATGCTCGATGCCGGCTTTCATGTCAGCCGGGGCATTGTTTAGCATGTTCAGTACAATTGGTGCGCCACAGAAATGCGACACTTTGTGATCTTTGATGGCACCGTAAATGGCATCGGCGCGCACGTGACGCAGGGACACGCTTACACCGGCGGCGGCGGCCAGAGTCCAGGGGAAACACCAGCCGTTGCAATGGAACTGCGGCAGAATCCACAGGTATACCGGGTGCTTGCCCATGTCCCAGGACACGATGTTGTTCACCGCATTCAGGTAGGCGCCACGGTGGTGGTACACCACGCCTTTGGGGTTGCCGGTGGTGCCTGAGGTGTAATTCAGGGTAATGGCATCCCACTCGTTGCCCGGCAGCTGCCAGTCAAAATCGGTGCTGGCTTGTTCCAGCAGTTGTTCGTAGGTCTGGCTGCCCAGTAGCTTACCATCCTGGTAATACTGGTCATCAATGCCGATCACGATGGGTTTAACGGCCACCATTTTCAGGGCTTTTTCGGCAATTTCACCGAATTCACGGTCAACAAACAGTACCTTGGTTTCAGCGTGCTGCAGAATAAAGGCAACGGCTTCGGCGTCCAGTCGGGTGTTGATGGCATTCAGCACGCCACCGCTCATCGGTACCCCGAAATGGGCTTCAAACATCGGCGGAATGTTCGGGCATAAGAAAGAAACGGTTTCACCTTTCTTGATACCCAGTTTATTCAGTGCTGAGGCCAGCTTTACGCAGCGCTCGTAGGTTTCACCCCAGGTGTACTGAGTATCCTGGTGGATCTGCGCGACGCGGTTCGGATAAACGAAGGCGCTGCGCTGAATGTAGCTGATGGGTGAAAGAACGGTGTAGTTGGCCGGATTGGCATCCAGACCCATGTCGTAAATGTTGTAGTGCTGCATAGGTACCCCATGTGTGCGCTGACAAGCTGTTGATTGTTGCCTGACCGGCAAAGGCCGGCATTAAAGGCGCAGGCCTGCTCTGTGTGAATGCGACCTAGGTAGTAATTCACTGTAAAGATTGATCTGTTGCAGGTACCGGCCTGATTGGCGTCAATGGCAGGGTTGATAGACACAGGTTGGTCATATCGGGCGATTATAAATCGTGTGTAACGGCCCAAAAAAAGCCACACTAATGCATTCCCTGCTAACCGAATGCTGTTGGCCGGCGTGTACTAATGACATTGCAGGAGCTTGCCATGCTTTACCGACTGAACGCCCAGATAATGGAGGCCATGCTGCCACTGCACGTGATGGCCCGTCAAACCCGGCAGATGATGTACCAGCCGCTGAACCCGCTGAACAGCAGCTGGGCGTTTCAGACTCTGCGTGCCGGTATGGAGCTGACCGAGCGGCTGACCGCCTGTTATCAGCAGCCGGCCTGGGATCTGGATACCACCACGATTAACGGCGAAACCGTCGCCATTGAGTACCGGGTGGCGGTGCATAAGCCCTACTGCAATCTGTTGCATTTTGAGCGGCAGAAAGACGGTTTGCAGCAGCCCAAGGTGCTGATGATCGCACCGTTATCCGGCCATTACGCCACTCTGCTGCGTGGCACGGTGCGGGAATTTATGCCCGACCACGAGGTATACATTACCGACTGGATCAATGCCCGCGATGTGCCGCTCAGCGACGGCTCATTCCGCTTTGATGACTATGTCGATTACCTGATTCAGTTTCTGGAGCATCTGGGGCCAGATACTCACGTACTGGCCGTGTGTCAGCCTTGTGTGCCGATGCTGGCAGCAGCGGCTTACATGGCCAGGAACAATCATCCGGCCCAGCCGCGCAGCATGACCCTGATGGGTGGCCCGGTGGATACCCGTATTAGCCCGACCAGCGTCAACGATTACGCCTCCGGCAAAGATCTGGAATGGTTTGAGGATAATGTGATTCAGCGTGTGCCGCGCGGCTTTGCCGGCCGCCGCCAGCTGGTGTATCCAGGGTTTATCCAGCTCACGGGTTTTATGTCGATGAACCTGGATTCGCACCTCAACAAACACTTCAAATTTTTCAATGACCTGATCAAAGGCGATGGTGACAGCGCCGATGCGCACCGCCAGTTTTACAACGAATACCTGGCGGTAATGGATATGCCGGGCCTGTATTATCTGGACACCATCCGTAAGGTATTTCTGGAGCATCAGCTGCCCAAGGGCGAGATGGAGTTCCGCGGCCAGCGCATTGATCTGAGTGCGATCCGTGATACTGCTCTGCTGACCGTGGAAGGTGAGTTGGATGATATTACCGGCCGCGGCCAGACCTCTTGCGCGCTGGATCTGTGCAGCAATATCCCCGCGGCCCGCAAACAGCACCTGGAAGTGGCAGGGGTGGGGCACTACGGCATCTTCAATGGCCGTCGCTTCCGTCAGGAGGTGGCACCGGTGGTGAAAGCCTTTATGCGTCAGCACGCCGGTAAGCAGTAAGTGGCCGGACGCTAGAAGCCAGAAGCCAGAAGCTAAAAGCCCAGTCAGCAATATCGGATAACAGCGGCCCCACTGCGTGGCTCTGCTGTTATCTGCCGGCAAGCCTGATAAACTCGCGCTTTGATTTTTCAGCCTTATTCACCTGAGCGGGATGCCAACTCTCATGCCGGATGTGATTCCCGACGATTCCGTCGGTCTGGTGACACCCCAGTTATTCCATTTCGATGAACCATTGACCCTGCGCAGTGGCCGTGTGCTGCCGCAATACGATCTGATGGTGGAAACCTACGGTACGCTGAACCGCAATAAAACCAATGCGGTGCTGATCTGTCATGCATTGAGTGGCGATCACCACGCGGCCGGTTACCACAGCATAAATGATAAAAAGCCTGGCTGGTGGGACAGTGCCATCGGCCCGGGCAAGCCGATTGATACCAACCGCTTTTTTGTGGTGGCGCTGAACAATCTGGGCGGCTGTTCCGGTTCTACCGGGCCGGTGAGCACCAACCCGGAAACCGGCAAGGTCTATGGGCCGGATTTTCCCATACTGGCGGTGCGCGATTGGGTGAACAGTCAGGCGCGCCTGGCCGACCGGCTGGGCATTCAGCAGTGGGCAGCGGTGGTGGGTGGGTCGCTCGGTGGTATGCAGGTATTACGCTGGTCGATTCAGTTTCCTGAACGTCTGCGTCACGCCGTTATTATTGCCTCGGCACCGAAATTATCGGCGCAGAATATTGCTTTTAACGAAGTCGCGCGCCAGGCCATTGCCAAAGATCCCGATTTCCATAACGGTCATTACCTGCAGCACGATACCCTTCCCAAGGCGGGTCTGATGCAGGCGCGCATGCTCGGGCATTTAACCTATTTATCCGACGATGCCATGCGGCAGAAATTCGGCCGCGAATTAAAAGAAGGCAAACTGAATTACAGCTTTGCGCCGGAATTTGAAGTCGAAAGTTATCTGCATTATCAGGGTGAAAAATTCAGTACCCGCTTTGATGCCAATACCTACATGCTGATGACCAAGGCGCTGGATTATTTTGACCCGGCCGCCGATTACGATAACGATCTGGTGAAATGCATGAGCCGGGCGCAGTGTAAATTCCTGCTGGTGTCGTTCACTACCGACTGGCGTTTTTCACCGGCCCGTTCGGAAGAAATTGTGAATGCGCTGGTACAAAACGATAAAGACGTCAGCTACGCCTGTGTGGAATCAGAAAGTGGCCACGATGCCTTCTTAATGCCTATTCCGCGTTATATGGCCATTTTTAACGCCTATATGCGCCGGGTTGCGGACGATGTTGAAGGAGGTGCGCGGTGAGTGCCTTACGCGAAGACCTGCAGATTATTCAGCAATGGGTAAAGCCCGACAGCCAGGTGCTGGACCTCGGCTGTGGCGAAGGCACCTTGCTGAAATACCTGCAGCAGCACAAAAATGTGCGGGGTTACGGGCTGGAAATTGACCCGGATAAAATCACCGCCTGCATCGCCAATGGCGTGAACGTGATTGAGCAGGATCTGGACAAAGGCTTAAGTAATTTTTCCGACAACAGCATTGATACCGTCATTATGACGCAGGCTTTGCAGGCCGTGCAGCGCCCCGATTTGTTGCTGGATGAAATGCTGCGCATCGGTGATGAGGCCATCGTGACCTTTCCGAATTTCGGTTACTGGCGCACGCGCTTTTATCTGCTGTTAAAAGGCCGCATGCCGATGTCGGAAACCCTGCCGTATAACTGGTACGACACGCCTAATATTCACATGTGCACCTTTCGCGATTTTGAAGTGCTGTGTCACGCCAAAAATATCCGCATTCTTAACCGCACGGTGGTGGATGATCAGCACCGTGAACACTGGACCATCGGTTTATGGCCGGCCATGCTCGGCGAAATCGCTGTTTATCACATTACGAGGAAATAACCATGAAGACACTGCAGCATCATGTTATGACCCTGATCTGTCTGCTGGCGGTCGCTTTCAGTCCGCTGTCACTGGCCAACAGCCGCGGTGAGCAGAAGCAGGTATTCGGTGATTACGAAGTGCATTATATCGGCCTGACCTCCAGCTTTCTGACGCCCGAAGTGGCTGCGGCTTACGGCATTGACCGTTCCCGCTCGCTGGGTTTTCTGAGTATTTCGGTGTTGCAGAGCCAGTCCGGTCAGGAGCTGGCGGTGCCGGTGCGGGCCAAACTGACCGGCACCATCCGCAACCTGATTGGTCAGACCCGCACGCTGGAATTCCGCGAAATTAAAGAAACCAATGCGGTGTATTACATCAGCACCTTCCGCTTTGATGACGAAGATATGTACACCGTGCAGTTACAAGCCACGCCGGAAGGCCAGACCCGCACCTTCGATGTGAAATTCAGCCAGCGGTTTTATCAGCAATGAAAATAGTATTGGCCAGCGGTAACGCCGGAAAATTACGGGAATTCCGCGCCTTGTTTGACACGCACTTTGCTCAGCAACACATTGAGATGCTGCCGCAAACTGAATTGGGTGTAACCGAGGCCGAGGAAACCGGCCTCAGCTTTGTCGAAAACGCCATTATCAAAGCCCGCCACGCCTGTGCCGTTACCGGTTTACCGGCTCTGGCCGATGATTCCGGTTTAGAAGTGGATGCCCTGGCCGGCGCGCCGGGTATTTACAGCGCCCGCTATGCCCAGCCGCAGGATGGTTTTGGCAGCGGTGATGCCGCCAATAATGCCAAGCTGCTGGCGGCGTTACAGGACATTACCGACGAACAACGCAGCGCGCGTTTTCAGTGTGTGCTGGTGTATATGCGCCACGCCAATGACCCGACCCCGCAGGTGTTTCAGGGCAGCTGGGAAGGCCGCATTCTGCAGGCACCGGAAGGCACCGACGGCTTCGGTTATGATCCGCTGTTTTATGTGCCCGAAACCGGTTGTGCTTCGGCCAGCCTGAGCAAAGAACGGAAAAACCAGCTCTCGCACCGTGCCAAAGCCCTGCAACAATTACTGCAGCATTGGCGCCCCTGATTCATGCTGCAACTGCCGCCGTTAAGCCTGTATATCCATATTCCCTGGTGTATCCGCAAATGCCCGTACTGCGATTTTAATTCGCATCAGGCGGGCACGGAGCTGCCGGAGCAGGAGTATATTCAGGCACTGCTGGCCGATCTGGACCACGACCTGACCTGGGTACAGGGCCGGGAAATTCAGAGTATTTTCTTTGGCGGCGGCACCCCCAGTTTGTTCTCGGCGGCGGCTTACCAAGCCTTGTTTAACGGACTGCAGCAACGCCTGGGTTTCGCTGCGGATATCGAAATCACCCTGGAAGCGAACCCCGGCACCTTTGAGGCGGAGAAATTCGCTGCTTACCGTCAGCTGGGTATTAATCGTTTATCCATCGGTATTCAGAGCTTTCATCCGCAGCATTTGCAGGCGCTGGGGCGGGTGCACGACAGCGCCCAGGCGATGCGGGCGGTGGAAATGGCCAAGCAGGCCGGCTTTGATCATTTTAATCTCGATTTAATGTATGGCCTGCCGGGGCAAACGGTGGAGCAGGCGCTGGCCGATATCCGCCAGGCGCTGGCGTTTCAGCCACCGCATCTGTCCTGGTATCAGCTGACCATTGAACCCAATACCGAATTTTATAAAACCCCGCCACGGCTGCCGCAGGATGATGATCTGTGGGACATTCAGGAAGCGGGGCTGGCGTTATTAGCGCAGCAGGGTTTTGAGCATTATGAGATTTCCGCTCATGCCAAACCCGGTCAGGCGGCGCGTCATAATGTTAATTACTGGCAGTTCGGGGATTATCTCGGCATTGGTGCGGGCGCCCACGGCAAAATTACCCTGCCGCAAACCGGGCAGATTATCCGTACCCAGAAAACCCGTTTACCGAAAGATTATCTGCATCCGGCGAAACCATTTCTGAGCAGTCAGCAACCCATTGCGGCTGACGAAGTGGGGCTGGAATGTCTGATGAATGCACTGCGTTTAAAAGATGGCATGCTCACTGCGGAATTTATCCAGCGCACCGGCCTGACCCTGGAATCGGTGAAAAACCCCCTGCAAAAAGCCCAACAGTTGGGATTGTTGCAGGTGGATGAGCGCATCATCGCCACCGCCAAAGGCCAGCAGTATCTGAACGAACTGCTGGCGTTATTTCTGGCCGATTAAGCGGTTATTTCCGGACGCTGCGGTAACCATCCAGCAGCGCGGCAAAGTCTTGTTCCTGCCAGTGAATGGCGCGTTTTTTTACTTCTTTACGGAACGAGCGCAGCAGCCGGTCGAGGTTGCTTTGCTGCCAGCCGTTGCCGCTTTGTGCATGGCATTTATCAAAATCAATCAGCCACACGCGGCCATCGGTATCGAGCAGAATATTGTGAATATTCAGATCGGTATGGTTCACCTGAGCCCGGTGCAGACGGGCTATTTCGATGCCGATATGACGGTACTCTTCGGTATCCAGCGGGCCTTGTTGCAGCAACTCGGCCAGATCGCGGGCGGCGGCAATTTTTTCGGTAATCAGGTCGGCGCGGTAACAAAGGCCGCGTTTGACTGCCCGCGCTGCCAGTGGCCGGGGCACATTGACGCCGGCTGCACGCAGTGTACTGAGCAGGGCAAATTCCTGCTGGCTGCGGGTGTTGTCCCAGCCGCTGAACCAATAGCAATCGCGCACCAGTTTGCCGAACAAACCACCGCGGCGGTAATGCCGCAGCGCCGCGTCACCGCCGTCGCTGCGGATAAACCAGGTGGTACCGCGGCCACTGGCCTGGCCGCTGATGCGGTTGTGCCGGCGCCAATGGGCCGGGTCAAACACCGGTGCGGCGGGGTCGGCCAACCATTGCGGGTCGTACCAGATCACTTCTTGGGCAGACAGTTGCCGGCGTTGCATAAGGGCCCCGGAAAAAGCGCGTAATGGGTTAAAAAGCCGGCAATTTTACACCGAACACCCGCCCCTGCATAATCGGGCCTGTTTTCCCTACCCAGCTGTGAGTGCTTGTATGCCATTGTTTAATCAGCCGCCGGAGTCTGTCTGTTTTGTGCGTTTGTCGGCCATTGGCGACGTCTGTCATGCGGTTGCCGCCGTGCAGGCGTTGCAACGGCACTGGCCACAGACCCGGGTGACCTGGGTGGTGGGAAAAATTGAAGCACAGCTGTTGCAGGGATTGGCCGGTGTCGAGCTGGTGGTGTACGACAAGAAAGCCGGCTGGGCGGGCATGAAAGCCGTGTGGCAGCAGCTGAACGGGCGGCGCTTTGATGCGTTGGTGCACATGCAGCTGGCATTACGCGCCAGCCTGCTGACCCTGGGTATTAAAGCCCGCTACAAGGTCGGCTTTAACCGCCGCCGCGCCAAAGAAGGGCAGTGGCTGTTTACCAACCGTAAAATTACCGACACCGAATCGCAGCACGTACTCGACAGTTTCTATGCCTTTATTGAATATCTGGGTGTGCCGCCATCGGCCCCGCAATGGCAGTTGTCGTTAAGCGACGCTGACCAGGAGTTTGCCCGCCAGCAGTTGCAGCAGCGCGCCACGGTGGTGATCTGCCCGGCGGCCAGTAAAGATGAACGCAACTGGTTGCCGGAGCGTTACGCGGCTTTTGCCGATTATGTGGTGAATCAGGGGTTTCAGGTGGCTGTTTGTGGCTCGCCGGCCGCCCGTGAAGTGCAGCTGGCAGCGCAGATTGAAGCGGCCATGCAACAGCAGGCGCTGAATCTGGTGGGGCAAACCAGCCTCAAGCAGCTGGCGGCGGTGTTGCAGCAAGCGGTGCTGGTGCTGGCGCCGGATTCCGGCCCGGCGCATATCGCCACCACGCAGGGGACGCCGGTGCTGGGGTTGTACGCCCACAGTAATCCGCAACGCACCGGGCCGTATAACAACCGTGCCGATGTGGTGAGTGTGTATGAACAGGTGGTGGTGGAGCAGCAGGGTAAACCGCTGAACGAGTTACCCTGGAGTACCCGCGCCAAAGGCGCGGAGTTAATGCAGCGGATACCGCTGAGTGCGGTCATTGAACGTTTCGAGCAAATGCGGCAGCGTGAGCTGCCGCACTGAGTGCCCGAGCAGGCACCGGATTAATGGCTGATCAGGCGTGGCTGGCCGGATCATCCGTCTTATCTTCGTGATCTTCATCGCGGTCGGGTAAGACCACCATTTCCAGAAAACGCGGATGCTCATGCAGGCTGACAAAACTGCTGTCACGGCCAGCCTGCAGCCGCAACGAGTCGGTTTTGCGGATGGCCCGGTGCAGGTCACGCAAGGCTTCGTCCGGCATATCAGATTCAGCGTAAGCACAGGCACGCTGGTACAGGGCATGGCTGTTATCGGGGTCAATATCCAGTGCCCGGTTGGCCAGGCTGCGGGCCCATTGCGCCTGCCCCAGCAACAGTGCGGCATCGGCTTTGTAGGTTAAGGCTTCCACATCGTCGGTACGCAGTTCCAGAATCTGATCATAAATGGCGATTTTGGCTTCGGCGGTATTTTCCTGCGAGGCTTTCAGCCACAACGAATGAATTTCGTTGGTCAGCTCAATCTCTTCCTGGGCCTGGGCGATATGGCGTGATTTATGGTGCAGTTCTTCTTCCAGCTTATCCAGCCGTTGTTCATAGCTGGCGGTGATGCGCCGGATTTCTTCATTGGCAAAAGCGCCGGCGCGTTCTTTGATATCACGCATTGAGTTCCAGCCGACCAATACCAGAATGGTGGAGGCACCGGCGATCAAATAGAAGAAGTAGGTGACGGTGTCGGTGGCGTAGCGGACGGCGGTGCTGGCCACCATAATTTCGCGGTCGACGATTTTTTCGGTGGCCTCTACGCGCAGATCGGCAATCATCTGCCGCAATGTGCGTACTTCATCGAGCAGATAACGCTCGGTAAAGGCGTTATACAGGGGCGCATCCAGCGCATCGATGGCCTGGTCAGCCTCGGCTTCCTGCGCCGCCTGGTCGGCCACGGGGGATGGACTGCCCCAGCT
The DNA here is from genome assembly GCF_016132445.1 of Venatoribacter cucullus. Taxonomy (NCBI): domain Bacteria; kingdom Pseudomonadati; phylum Pseudomonadota; class Gammaproteobacteria; order Oceanospirillales; family Oceanospirillaceae; genus Venatoribacter; species Venatoribacter cucullus. The sequence continues at coordinate 160,464 of NZ_CP046056.1, forward strand.
CTGCAGGGGCAGTAACAGGCTGCTGAGCAGCAGCGCGGTCAGGCAAGTTTTTGTGCTGGCCATGTGTCCGCCTGTTCAATCAGTTGCCCATGCAGTGCTTTCACTGCGGCGGCATAATCGGAATCGCTGACCAGGAACATCATATCAACCTGACGCAGCGCCTGGTGTACTGAGCGGATATTAACCCCGGCAGCGGACAGCGCACCAGCGGCCTGTTGCAACAGGCCCGGAATGTTCATGTCAGAACCGATGGCGCTGACCAGCGCCAGTTTTTCCACCCGCACGTCAGCCTGCGGGTACACCTGCTGCAGACGCTCCATCAGCCAGTTGATACGACGGCTGTTGCCTTTCATATAAAAGGTAACGGTGTTGGCGTTGTAGTCTTTGGTTAATACCCGCACGCCGGATTCCAGTACCAGATCGTTCATGCGCTGGCCGTAAGCCGGGTCGCCGACCATGTCCTGATCGAACAATTCCAGCGCCCAGACATTGCGGGTACCGGCGATGATTTCCACTTTCGGGGTGCTGCTGCAGTAATCGTTGCGGATCACGGTGCCGCTGTGTTCCGGTTCGAAGGTGTTTTTCACCCGCAGCAGAATGTTCTGCTTGCGCAGGCCGGCGGCGGCGCGGGGGTGAATGGCTTCCATTCCCAGGTTGGCCAGCTGGTCGGCCACATCGTAGTTGGTCTGACCGATAGGGTGGACGTTATCGGCACCGACCAGCAGCGGGTCGGCGGTGCTGAAGTGATATTCCTTATGAATAATGGCTTCGCGCGCGCCGGTAATGGTGGCAATGCGGCTGAAGGTCATTTCGCTGTAGCCACGGTCAAAGGTGCGCATCAGGCCTTCGCGGCATTGGGTATAGCCGGTAACGATGGGCATTTCGCGGGCAAAGTCGACATCGGCAAAGGCACTGGCGATGTGCTCATCCAGCGATTGCTGGTCGTCAGACACCCAGTTGGTTAAGTCGATAAAGCGGGCATTCACCTCATGCTGGCGCAGCAGTTGTACCGAGTTGTAGGCGCTGTGGGCTTCGCCCAGCGCACTGAGCATTTCCCGCACCCGGTGCAGGTGGTCATCAAGCTGGAAATGACCAAAGCTGCACACGGCCGCCAGATGCTGCAGGCATTCCTGCACGTCACCGATCCGCTCGCTGATAAACTGGTCGGCGCGTTTGCGGGTAACGGCATCGTCGGCAAACATACCGGCGTTAATGTCCAGCATTTGCTGTAACACCTGCTGTAGCTTGTCCTGCCAGGGGTGCTTGTCGTCCATTTCGGCAAACAGGGCATAGACGCCCGGTTCGCCGGATTTTTTGTGTTCCAGCAGGCCGTTGGTGATGCCGGCGTAGGCCGACACCACAAATACCCGTTGATACAGGCTGCTGTTGCCATCGGCACCGGTGTGCGGACGCAGCCAGATATTCTGTAATACATCCTGCCAGCGGCTCATCGAAGTGCCGCCGATTTTCTCGACGCTGTGGTTCATGGCGTTGTCCTCACTCGGTCACCGGTTCGGCACTCAGCTGATAAGCACCGTTTTTATCGTGCACTTCGTTGCCGATAAGCGGCGGGTTGAAGACACAGGCCATGGTCATTTCGCTGAAACCACGCAGCAGGTGCTTATCGTGTTTGTCCAGGATGTACAGCGTGCCGGGTTTGATCGGGTAAACCTTGCCGTCAGCAACGGTTTCAATTTCGCCTTCGCCGCTGATGCAGTACACCGACTCGAGGTGGTTCTGATACCAGATGGGGGTTTCGGTGTTGGCGTAAATGGTGGTGATGTGAAACGAGAACCCCATGTTGTCGTCTTTCAGCAACATGCGCACGCTGTTCCAGGTGCCGGTTTCGCTTTCAATTTTACGGGCAGAGTTCTGACATTCTTCCAGAGTACGGACGATCATAATAATTCCTGTAAGTATTCAATGCGGAGCAAATAGGAGAGAGGCGGGGGCAGCGCCCCCGTGCAGACGGCGGATCAGGAGGCTTTGGAGATCTGTTCGGCCATCACATCGCCGATGCACTGGGCCAGAATGTCCAGGCCGGCGTTCAGGGTTTTGTCTTCAATGGTCAGCGGGGTCAGGATTTTCACCACCTGGCCATCGGAACCGCTGGTTTCAATAATTAAGCCGCGTTTAAACGCCAGCTCGGTAATGCGGCTGGCCACCTGACCATTAACGCATTCTAAGCCCTGCATAATGCCGCGGCCTTTGTGCTTCATCTGGCCGCCGTGCTCGGCCTGAATTTCTTTCAGGCGGCTGCGGATCAGTTGCGCTTTTTTCTTCACGCTCTGGCTGAAGCTGTCATCGGCCCAGTAGGTTTCAATGGCTTTGCGGGCGGTGATAAACGCGTGGTTGTTGCCGCGGAACGTACCGTTATGCTCACCCGGCTTCCAGGTATCCAGCTTCTCTTTCAGCAGCACCACCGCCATCGGCAGACCAAAACCGCTGAGGGATTTGGACAGGGTAATCACGTCCGGTTCGATGCCGAATTCTTCAAAGCTGAAGAAGGTGCCGCTGCGGCCACAACCGGCCTGAATATCATCGACAATCAACAGCATGTTGTAGCGTTTGCACAGTGCCTGCAGGCCCAGCATCCAGGCGGCGGAGGCACTGTTCAGGCCGCCCTCACCCTGAATGCACTCCACAATCACGGCCGCCGGATGACCCAGGCCGGACGATTTGTCCTGCAGAGCTTTTTCAAAATAATGCAGGGTGTTGAAGTCACCCAGATAACCGTCGTAAGGCATAAAGTGTACGCCCGGCAGCGGCATACCAATGGCGGCTTTGTAGTAACCGTTGGCGGTTACGGCAGCCGCGCCCTGAGTGACGCCGTGGAAACCATTGGTGAACGACACAATGGTCTGGCGGCCGGTATTTTTACGGGCAATTTTCAGTGCCGCTTCCACCGCGTTGGTGCCGGTCGGGCCGGTAAACTGCACTTTGTACTTCATTTTGCGCGGTTGCAGGATGTGCTGGTCAAAAGCTTCCAGAAAAGCGGTTTTCGCTTCGGTGTGCATATCCAGGCCGTGGGCAATGCCGTCGGCTTCAATGTAATCCAGCAGCGCCTGCTTGAAATGCGGGTTGTTGTGGCCGTAATTCAGCGTACCGGCACCACCCAGAAAATCGATATAGGTATTGCCCTGATCATCGGTCAGGGTGGCATTTTGCGCCTTGGTAAAGGTTACCGGGAATGAACGACAGTAACCGCGAACGTTGGATTCCAGCTTCTGATAAATATCCATAACAAATTACTCCTGTGTGAAATAGGTGAAGGGACCGATGTGCACCAGCATTTCGCTGTCGTGAGCCTGTTTAAAATGTTGCTCTTTATCGAACAGGGTGCTGATGTTCAGCGGTGCGCCAAGGTTGTTGGCCAGGCGGCGGAAGGTATTCCACGACGCCTCGTTGCCGGGGGTGATACTGGTGTGCAAATGGTTAACCGCATGACGGTGACGCTGCAGCAGCTCATTCAGCATGCGTACGGCCAATCCCTGACCGCGGGCTTTTTTATCCACGGCCACCTGCCATACAAACAGGGTGTCGGGTTGCTGCGGCAGACGGTAGCCAGAGACAAAACCGACCAGCTCGCCATTCATTTCAGCGGCGACGGCAGTCTGGGCAAAGTGTGAACACTGCAGCAGGTTGCAGTACATGGAGTTGGTATCGAGCGGCTGACAACGACTGATCAGCTTATAAACATCGCTGCCGTCGGTAGCATCGGGGATGCGGAAGGTAATGGTTTGATCTGTATGGGTTTTTTCGGCTATATCCAGTGTGTCGCTAGTCATTCCTGTCGCAGAAACCGCGTACCGATGAGATGCTGGCTGATTTTTGGGCCGGCATGCCGTCATTACGGCTTCTGTAATTGCTTAGAGTGCTAAATAATTTAACAGGCTGAGAAAGTATTTACAACCCTAAACACTTTTCGGGCATTCCCGGCATGGAATATGCGTGCATGGTCCGAGCGGTGTGCTTGAGCGGCTGGCGAAAGTACAGAAGCCCTTACAAAATCCGTCTTGCTGATGCTTAGGCCCCTAATGATGTTACACTGCGCGCCATGCCTGACTTTCTGGAATTCCTGATGAACCGTTACGATGAAGTGCTGGTGGCCTTGCGCCGTATTATCCGCGCCACCGATCTGCATTCACGCCAGCTCAGTAAAGTATCCGGTCTGACGTCGCCGCAGCTGTTGATTCTGCAGCTGTTGCGTCAGCACAGCGAACTGACCGTCGGCGAAGTCGCTCAGCGGGTCAGCTTGTCGCAAGCCACCGTCACTACCATTATTGACCGGCTGGAAAAACGCGCGCTGGTCAAGCGTGAACGCGGCAGCAGTGATAAACGCAAGGTGTATGTGTACCTGACCGATGCCGCCAATGCGGTGCTTCTGAATGCCCCGAAACCCCTGCAGGAAAGCTTTGTGCAGCAGTTTCAGGATCTGCATGACTGGGAGCAGACCATGATTCTCAGTGCGCTGGAGCGGGTGGCCTATATGATGGATGCGCAGCATATTGATGCCTCGCCGGTACTGGATATTGGCCGTCTGGATCGTACCGATGGTAATTTGTAACCGACTTTCGTCGTAGTTGCGCGGCCCCCGCGGTGGCCCGTCTTGCGTTATAATGCGCGCCCTCCGCAGCCGGCCATGGCTGGACAATGCGGACAAGCCTCATACCTTTGCCTGAAACGGCGCCGGGCGTCATCAACCGGTCACCTGTCGTGTGCCAGTCTGTTCAGGTCTTTTTTGCTCACGGAGAATTTCCATGACTGATGTAGTGATTGTGGCGGCTACCCGTACCGCTGTTGGTTCTTTTGGCGGTTCTCTGGCCAGCCTCAGCGCGGTTGATCTGGGCGCTGCGGTTATCCGTTGTTTGCTGGATAAAACCGGTATTAATCCGGCCGATGTCGATGAAGTACTGATGGGGCAGGTATTAACCGCCGCCAGTGGACAGAACCCGGCCCGTCAGTCGGTGATTAAGGCCGGTTTGCCGGTTACCGTACCCGCCATGACCATCAATAAGGTCTGTGGTTCAGGCCTGAAAGCCCTGCATCTGGCGGCGCAGGCCATCAAGAGCGGTGATGCTGATATCGTTATCGCCGGTGGTCAGGAATCCATGTCCAACGCCCCGCACGCCTTGCCGAACTCCCGCAATGGTCAGCGCATGGGTAACTGGAACATGGTGGACACCATGATCAGCGATGGTCTGTGGGATGCCTTCAACGATTACCACATGGGTATCACGGCTGAGAATATCGCCGAAGAGTACAGCATCAGCCGCGAAGAGCAGGATGCTTTTGCCGCCGCGTCACAGGAAAAAGCCCTGGCGGCCATTGCAGCCGGTAAGTTCAAAGACGAAATCACCCCGGTGCTGATTCCGCAACGTAAAGGTGACCCGCTGGTGTTCGATACCGATGAAAACCCGCGGGCCGGCACCACGGTCGAAAAGCTGGCCGCCATGCGCCCGGCGTTCAAAAAGGACGGCTGCGTGACCGCTGGTAATGCTTCCTCACTGAATGACGGCGCCGCTGCTGTGATGCTGGCCAGCCGGGCCAAAGCGGAAGCGCTGGGCTTGCCGATTCTGGGTACCATTAAGGCTTACGCCAGTGCCGGTGTGGACCCGAAAATCATGGGTACCGGCCCGGTGCCGGCGACTAAAAAGTGCCTGGAAAAAGCCGGCTGGAGCGTGGCCGATCTGGACCTTATCGAAGCCAACGAAGCCTTTGCCGTACAGGCTCTGTCGGTGAACAAAGGCCTGAACTGGGATGCCGATAAAATCAACGTGAACGGTGGCGCTATTGCCATCGGTCACCCGATTGGGGCGTCTGGCTGCCGTATTTTCGTTACCCTGTTGCATGAAATGATGCGCCGGGATGCAAAAAAAGGCCTGGCGACTCTCTGTATCGGTGGTGGTATGGGTGTGGCACTGGCGGTTGAACGCGGCTGATTATCGCGTTTTTGTGCATCAGAAAGGGCAGCATTGGCTGCCCTTTTTTTATGTCATTGGTCTGATGGATAACGGATTATTCTGCAGCTGCAGGACGTGCGGCTACCCGCTGTCCGTTCCTGTACAGCGAATGCGCATCCCGGGCATCGGCGTTGGTCGTCTCATCCCAGCCGGTAACCTCAAAACTGGCGCTGTCGGCGCCTTCCAGAACCTGTGTCGGCTCATACCCCTGACGGTGATACACAAGGTGTTGATCCTTCAGATAGCCGCGCGCTAATACCTCTATGCTGGCCGGATCGGCGACAGCATGAAAAGCAGGGGCCTGAACAGTAATAAAAACGTGGTAATAATTTGCGCGATTAACAGCATCGAAAAATCCTTTTAGCTGTCAGAGAGGTTTTGTATTCAGTCCTGTTGCACCGGTTTTTTCACCAGCCGCGCCGCCAGCACGCCGGCTTCAAACAGCAGCCACATGGGTACCGCCAGCACGGTCTGGGAAATCACATCGGGCGGGGTAACCAGCATGCCGACCACGAAGCAGCCCACAAAAATATAAGGGCGCTTTTCGGTTAATGATTCAACGCTGGTAATGCCGCTGAGGACCAATAAAAAGGTGGCGATGGGGATTTCAAAGGCAATGCCGAAAGCAAAAAAGACTTTCAGAATAAAATCCAGAATATTGCTGATATCCGGCAGGTAGGAAATGCCTTCCGGGCCTGCCGCCGTAAAAAATCCGAATGCCAATGGCAACACCAGGAAATAGGCGAAGGCGATACCGAGGTAAAACAGTGCAATACTGCTGAGCAGCAACGGGATGGCGAAGCGTTTTTCGTGCTGGTACAGGCCGGGGGAAATAAAGGCCCAGATCTGGTGCAGAATAAAGGGCACCGCCAGCAGTACCGACAGTACAAAGGTCATTTTGAACGGCACCAGAAAAGGCGCAACCACGCCGGTGGCGATCATATTGCCGGTGCTGGGTAATAAATCAGACAGCGGTTGTACCAGAATCAGGTACATATCGTTGGCGAAATAAAACAAGCTCAGAAAAATCACCAGCACCAGCAGCACCGCTTTCAGCAGGCGGTTGCGCAGCTCAATCAGATGGGCGACTAAGGGTTGGGCCTGATCAGTGCTCATAGTGGGGGTTTACCGGAATGGTTGTCCGTTGTCTCCGGCAGGGCCGGGTTCTGCTCAGCCGCACCAGCATCGGTTGGTGCCGGTGGGGCAGCTGGGGTATCGATAAAGGTGGCGTAGGGATCTTTCAGTTTTTCCCGTAATTCTTCGGTGCGCACCTGCCGTTCCAGTTCGTCCTGCATATTATTGAGCGAGCGCCGCACTTTACCCAGCAACAAGCCGGCCGTACGGGCGGCTTTGGGCAGTCGCTCCGGCCCCAGTACCAGCAGGGCCAGAATGGCGCAGACCAATAACTCAAGAAAACCGATATCGAACATCAGCGTTTATCGTGTTCCTGAGTGGTGCTTTTAAACTCGGCGTCTTTGGTGTCGCCAGACGCTTTGTCACCGGTCTGATGCTCCAGCGGTTTGGCCGGGTCGGCGGTTTTGTCGTCTTCTTTATCGCTGTTCATCGCGCCTTTGAAGCTTTTGATAGCGCCACCTAAATCACCGCCTAAATTACGGAGTTTTTTGGTGCCGAAAATCATAATGACAATGGCCAGAATAATAAGCAGTTGCCAGATACTGATACCGCTGAGCATGGTGTTTTCCTCTTATGCAAATAGGGCAGATCGCTGCCGCTGTGGTTATTCCGGCTGGCGGGAGGCTTTTTCTTCCAGCCCCGACATATTAAACCGGCGTGCCAGTTCGTTCAGCACCGCTTCCGGGCGCTCGCCCAGTTTGGCCAGTGCCACCAGGCTGTGAAACCACAGGTCAGCAGTTTCATAAATAACATCGGAATTATCACCACTGCGTTCAGCATCTTTGGCAGCAATGATCGTTTCGGTGGCTTCTTCACCGATTTTTTCCAGAATTTTGTTCAGACCCTTGTGATACAGGCTGGCGACATAGGACGAGTCGGCCGCAGCCTGTTTACGCTGTTCCAGAATGTCGCCCAGATTGGTAAGTACATTACTCATAATGTTTCCGCTGTGTCGGTTCGGTATTAATAAATGTCGTGCGGGTCTTTCAGCACCGGGTCGACCGTTACCCATTCACCATCGCGCCAGACTTTGTAGAAACAGCTTTCGCGGCCGGTATGACAGGCGATGCCACCGATCTGTTCTACCTGCAGTACGATGACATCGGCATCGCAATCCAGACGCACTTCGTGCAGATTTTGCACATGACCGGATTCTTCGCCTTTGCGCCACAATTTCTGGCGCGAGCGTGAATAATAAATGGCACGGTTTTCGGTAACCGTCAGCTCTAATGCTTCACGGTTCATCCAGGCCATCATCAGAATGCGGCCACTGCGGTAATCCTGCGCGATGGCCGGTACCAGGCCATCGCTGTCCCACTTCACGGCGTCAAGCCAACTCATAACAACCCCTTCTAATCAGTGCGGCAGAATAGCGCGCTCAGGCCCGCAGCAGCAACAGCAGGATGCCGGCGGCGGCGATGCCCACGCCGGTAAATTCCGGCACCCCCAGTGCAAAGCTCTGCCACCAGACAAATAAGCCGCTGCCGATGGTCAGCGTGCCCATGGTCTGCTGACGCTTCTGCTGTTTCTGTTGGTGCAGCTCTTCGCGCAGGGCGCGGATTTCGGCGTGCAGGCTGGCCTGGGTTTCATCCAGATGGTTCAGCCGGGTTAAGGCACCGTGTACAAGACCCGGAATCTGCGGGGCTTTTTCAATCCAGCCCGGCAACTGGCGCTTCAGTTCACGGAAGGCCGCTTTCGGGCCAAAGCGGTCGCGCATCCAGCGTTCCAGGAAGGGTTTGGCGGTGCTCCACAAATCCAGCTGCGGATACAACTGCCGGCCCAGCCCCTCGATGTTGAGCAGGGTTTTCTGCAGCAGCACCAGTTGCGGCTGCACTTCCATATTGAAACGGCGCGCGGTGCTGAACAGCTGAATCAATACCTGACCAAAGGAAATTTCGGCCAGTGGTTTCTCAAAAATCGGCTCCAGCACGGCGCGGATGGCGGCGGAAAATTCATTCACCTTGGTGGTGGCCGGCACCCAGCCGGAGTCGATGTGCAACTGCGCGACCTGATGATAATCCTGGTTAAAAAAAGCCAGCATGTTCATGGCCAGATAGGTCTGGTCTTCTTCGGTCAGGCTGCCGACGATGCCGCAGTCGATGGCGATGTATTGCGGGGTTTGCGGATGCTCGCGCGAGACGAAAATATTGCCCGGGTGCATGTCGGCGTGGAAAAAACTGTCGCGGAATACCTGGGTAAAAAAGATTTCCACCCCGCGTTCGGCCAGCAGCTTCATATTGGTGTTCTGCGCGTGCAGGGCGTCGATATCCGCCACCGGAATGCCATAAATACGCTCGCTCACCATCACTTTGGTGCGGGTGTATTCCCAGTACACGTCCGGCATGTACAGCAGTTCGGAGTCTCTGAAATTGCGTTTCAGCTGGGTGGCGTTGGACGCTTCGATGCTGAGGTTCAGCTCGCCGTAAATGGTGTGGCGGTAATCCTCGACAATTTCCATGGGCTTGAGGCGGCGGCCGTCGGCGGAATACTTCACCAGCAGACGTGCCATGGTTTCCAGCAGCTGCAGGTCGCGTTCGATGGTGTGCTCAATGCCGGGCCGCACCACTTTCACCACCACTTCTTTACCGGCGCTGCCATCGCTGTTAAACAGACGCGCTGCGTGCACCTGCGCAATGGATGCAGAAGCCAGCGGTTGCGGGGAAAACTCGGCAAACAGCTCAGCAATGCGGCGGCCCAGCTGTTCTTCAATTAACGCCATCGCCTGATCGTTGGGGAACGGCGGCACGTCGTCCTGCAGGCGCTTCAGTTCTTTAACGATATCGGCCGGCACCAGATCGGGGCGGGTGGACAGAATCTGGCCGAATTTAATAAAGATCGGGCCTAAGGCTTCCAGCGCTAACCGCAGCCGCTCACCACGCCCCAGTTTCGAGGGCACCGGGTTCAGACGCCAGGGTGCCAGCCACAGCAGAATACGCAGACTAAGCGGGAGTTGTTCCACCGGTACCAGGCTGTCGAGCCGGTAACGGGTAAACACAAACAGGATTTTCCAGAGACGCCAGAGGTTTGCCACGGGGTTGTTATTCCTTGGGCTGAGCAGGGGCCTGTTGCAGGCGGTCAAGGCGGGCCGCCAGACGGTCGGTGTCCAGCTTCAGCTGATCGACCTCATCGGCAAACTGCGCCAGCAGCGGCGCTGGGGTAACCAGCTGCGCTTCATCTTCCAGGTATTCTTTTACCGCCGTGCGGTACACCGGCGCGGTGGTCTGGCCCCAGCGCAGCAAACCACGCAGACCTTTACCCAGCCGATGTGCCAGCAGACCACCGGTGAGCGGGCTGAGCAGGGCTTCCCAGTCGATATCCAGCTGCTGGGCGATGCGGGTCAGGCCAATCGCAAATTCACTGTCACCACTCATGTCGATGGCGGAGTTAATCAGCGTGTTGGCTTTATCCTGCGCCGCGGCCAGCGCCAGAAAATCAGTCAGGCTGCCGCTGAGGGTGGCGTCGGCTTCTGCGTCATTGCGGAAACTGAGGCCGATACTGCCATCCAGAATGCGCACAAACAGCGCCTGCTGGCCGACCTGCAATGCCAGTAACCGGCCCTGCAGCGGACGCAGTTGCTGCTGTGCCGCCGGGTCGTATTGCAGCACATGATTAATGGCCAGTTCCGCAGGAATGCAGGCGGCCTGCAGCAGTTCAGCGGGCAGGTGTTGCAGCATCAGGGCTTAATGCCGCGGTGCAGCGCGACCACGCCGCTGGTCATATTGTGGTAGCTGCAACGCACCAGGCCGGCCTCTTCCATCATGCATTTCAGGGTTTCCTGATCGGGGTGCATGCGGATGGATTCGGCCAGATATTTGTACGATTCGGCATCGTTGGTGACCACTTTGCCCATAAACGGCAGCGCGGTGAACGAGTACAGATCGTAGGCTTTGCTCATCAGCGGATTGGTCGGCTTGGAGAACTCCAGCACCAGCAGACGGCCGCCCGGCTTCAGGCAGCGGGCCATGGAACGCAGCGCGGCGTCTTTGTCGGTGACGTTGCGCAGGCCAAAGGCGATGGTGATGACGTCGAAGCTGTTGTCTTCAAACGGCAGGCATTCGGCGTTGGCCTGCACGTATTCAATGTTGCCAACATAGCCCTGATCGGTCAGGCGGTCGCGGCCGACATTGAGCATGGACGAGTTGATATCGGCCAGAATCACTTTGCCCTGCGGGCCGACAATTTTGGAAAACTTGCGCGTCAGATCGCCGGTGCCGCCGGCCAGGTCCAGTACGCGGTTGCCCGGACGTACGCCCGACATATCAATGGTGATGCGCTTCCATAAACGATGCACCCCGAACGACATCAGATCATTCATAAGATCGTACTTGGCGGCTACGGAATGAAACACCTCCGCCACCTTGGCCTGTTTCTCTTCAACGGCCACGGTCTGGTAACCAAAATGCGTGGTTTTATCCCCGGACATACAGATGTTCTCCCGTGCGGATTCTGACTGGGCGCTCATTTTAGCCACCGCAGTCAGGAAAGTCTTGCGCTGCGTGCGCTTTCGTTGAGGCGCTAACTGACTGATAGGTCAGGTATCGGTTACACTGCCGCCAGCAGCCTACTTCAGGGAGTCAGCAGGTGCCGATAATAAACAGGATTCGTCAGTTTTTAATATTGTCTTTGCCGGTGGTCGCGGTGCAGGCCAGTGATCTGACCATGGCCGTTCCCGACGATGCTTATCCGCCTTATGTGGTGCATAACGAGCAGGGCGAGGCCATTCAGGGATTGTTGATTGACCCGCTGCGTGAGGCGCTGACGGCGCTGGATATGCAGCTGGAATTACAGGAACTGCCGGTATTACGTTCTACCTATATGCTGGACGCCGGAAAGCTGGATGCGCGGATGGAATCCCCGCAATGGCTGAACAATCCGGATGATTTTCTGTGGCTGGATGTTGGCGTAACGCTGGAAGACATTCTGGTTTACCGCGCTGATTTGCCCTATGTTCCGGACAGCCTGACAACTCTGGAAGGCAGCGAAATCATTACCCATCTGGGTTATATCTATCCGACCCTCGATCCGTTATTCCACAGCGGTAAACTGACCCGGCTGGATAAACATACGGAGCGCGAAATGATTGATGCACTGCTGAACGCGCCGGCGGAAAGCCCGCGTTTGCTGGTGATTGAGCGTAAGGTATGGGAGTGGTACCTGCCACAGCTCGACATTCCGCCGCATATTCGCCTGCAGGCCAGCCCGCTACTGGTGGGGTGTGCGCAGCTGCAGATTCAACTGGCCAGAACCGCCCACTTAGAGACGTTACAGCCACGCTTGCAGAGTTGGATTGATGCTCATCACCCGGCTCGCGCGCTTTCTGCCTGTACTCCGGCGTCTTAACGGCGGTGTCAGCCTCTTGGCAAGACCGTCGCTGCACGACACACTGGCGTCTTTTAAATGCCGGAGTCGTTATGCTGATCGTGCTGAATAAACTGGCCACCCTGATATTCTGGCTGCTGGCCTTACTGGTGTGGTCACAGGGGTGGGGTGGCTATCTGGGCTGGTTGCCGGTCATGGCGCTGGTGGTACTTGGGGTGCATGTACTGGAAGTGCTGTATTTCTGGGTTGCCTTCCGTAAAGACAGTCAGAATCCATTGGCCGATGCCGTGCAGATTCTGGTGTTCGGAATTTTCCACCTGCGCCGGTTTATTGAAGTGCGGGCACAATAAAACAAGTCTGAAAAAAAACCGGCCAGGTGTTTAGCCTGGCCGGTTTTTTTATGCGCGTCTTCTCATCACATCAAAGTACCGGCACGCTCAGGGTTGAGGTCAGATTGCCGCCAAAACGGAAGTCTGCAGCAAAGTAGGATTTGGCCGGCTTGGCGTACAGCAGATCCTGAGTGTCCACGACCAGCATCAGACGGTTACCCGGTTTTATGTCATACGACACCGCCACCAGATCCAGATTAACCTGCTCGGTTTTACCGGCCGTGGTGTGCGGCAGGGTAACCGGCGCATGGGTAATTAAGGTGCCGATGCCCAGCGCATTCACGTCGTACAGATAGGCCACCAGCTGCAGATTGCTGTGCTGGGGTTCCACCGCCATGCTCAGTTGCGGAATACCACGGATCTTCATCCCGCTGCTGAGGCGGCCGCTGTCAAAGGCCACCGAATGATTCCGTAACAGCAGCGTCATGGGGGCAGTGACCGGCACATCAGCCTGCTCCAGTAATTCCGCCACAATCGGCACCTGAGTGCTGGCCACGCTATCCAGCAATGAGTTGATGCGGGTTTCGGTTACCCGACGGTTCTGATACGGGCTGTCGTCCAGCTTGCCATTACTGAACAGCGAGCGCGGGTGCAGGTGCCAGGTTTGGGTACGGGCTTCCGGCAGCGGGAAATCGCTGAAGCCTTCCCAGTTGCTGGTCAGTTTGGTTTTCATCTGCACCGGTGCCTGGCCATTCATAGCACCGGTTTCACCTTTCAGGTGCTCAGCAAACCAGCGGTGCATATTGTTCAGCACCTTGGTGTTGCCACCGCCGATCATGCCGATGATTTCCGGGAAGGCATGGGTACCGGCCTGCAGATCAATATGCTTGGGTACGTCCAGCTGGCCGAACAGACGCAGTACGCTGTTGGGCTGGAACAGGTTATCGCCATAGTTCTGCGCCATATAAATGGCGGTGCCATTGGCGTTGATCTGCTCCACATAATTCAGCGGTGAACGCAGATCGGTCCAGGGGTATACCGATTCCACATCGGTGCCGGACAGTACTTTGTTCCATTGTTCTTCAATAATCGGATCGGGATTGCCCAGCAGGCCGGAGGACAGCGTCAGCAGCTCACCCCACACCAGCCGCGGGGTCTGGTCGGCGTACAAAGCATCCTGCAGGCTGCCCCAGCCACTTAATGACGCCACGGCGCGGATACGCGGATCGTGCGCCGCACCCAGCAGGCTCATGCCGGCACCATAAGAAATACCCGCGGTACCAATACGCTGCGGGTCCACCTCATAGTTGGCGATCAGGTAATCGATAACCTTGCTCAGGTCAGCCATATCCTGCGGGCCGGCGGTATCAATCAGACCACCGCTGGTGCCGAAGCCACGGGTGGAATAACTCAGCACCACGTAGCCTTCTTCGGCAAAACGCGCCGCTTCGGTCAGGTATTCATATTCGTTCAGCGCCCAGCTGTTAATAAAAATAACTGCCGGTTTCAGACCGGGTTGATTCGGGACAAAAATGTTGGCGGCTAATTCGGTGCCATCATTGGCAACCACCACAATGTCATCATCCGTGGTGTAGCGGTCAGATTTCGGGAAGACGCCGACATTGAGAATGCCAGCGACCAGAGTGAGGGCTGGTGCCAGTGCCGAGTCGGCCTGAGCCTGGGCCGTGGGCAGACAGAGCGCGCCGGCAGCGCACAGGCTGAGTAAGGTTTTTTTCATGGTGAGTCCCGCCGTTATTGTTGTTGTGGGTGGTGCTACAAGAGCCGCACCACCCTAGAACAACCTATGCGGGTAAGAAAGAGCCAGCCCGGAGGCTGGCCTGTGTTGCGGTGTGCAATTCAGCCAGCGGGTTGCAGCTGTTCCAGCGCCGCCGCCAGCGTTGGGGTAAAACTGAGCTGCTGCGGCAGCGGCTGTAAACCGGAGCGGGCAATGGTTTTCAGCGGCTGGAATTGCAGATCGGCAATAATCACTTCGGTATTGTGCTTACGGCACGCTCCTAAAAACTTCTCCAGCGCCGACAAGCCGCCGGCATCCAGCACGGGGACGGCATCCATATACAACACCAGCCCGCTGCGTTCACGCGCCAGCAACGCCAGTTCCGCAAAGACGCGATCTGCCGCGGCAAAGAATAACGGCCCATTGATTTTGAACACCGACCAGCCGGCCGGTAATTCCTGCGGCACCATTTTGCGTTGTTCGCTGATGTCGCTGACCTTGGTCAGCTCGGAAATGTCGCGCATAAACAGCAGCGCCGCCAACACGATACCGACGCCAATGGCGATCACCATATCGAACAGCACGGTCAGGCCCAGGCAGGTGCTTAACACCAGCACATCACCACGCGGGGCGGTGCGGAAGAAATGCACCACCTTGTCGGCTTCGGCGATGTTCCAGGCCACCAGTAACAGTAACGCCGCCATGGAAGCCATGGGCAGGTGCGCCAGCAACGGCGCCAGCACCAGCAAACCGGCCATCACCACCAGGCCGTGAATCATCGCGGCGATGGGGGTTTGCGCGCCGGCGCGCAGGTTAGCAGCGGAACGGGCAATGGCCGCGGTGGCGGTAATGCCGCCGAAAAACGGCACCAGCATATTGCCGATACCTTGCCCCATCAGCTCGCTGTTGGCGCTGTGGCGGGTGTTGGTCATGTTATCCAGCACCACGGCGCACAGCAGCGATTCAATGGCACCGAGCATGGCGATGGAAAAGGCCGCCGGTAACAGCAGTTGCAGCAGCGTCCAGCTCAGGCCGATCGGCTGCCCGTCGGCACCCGGCTGATTCCAGGGCCAGACAAATTCCGGCAGGATCGGCGGAATGCCGGCACCGGTAGTGCCATCTGGTAAGAGGTAGCTGAAACGGCTGCCGATGGTATCGACGGTATGGCCATCCAGCCCCAGCAACCAGGCGATGAATACACCGACCAGCAGCGCCGGAATATGTGGCGGTAAGGTGCTGAACTTTTTCCAGATCAGCAGCGCGGCAAAGGTACCACCGCCGACCAGCAGGCTGGGCCAGTGGAGGTCCGGCATGGCCAGCGCCAGCTGCTCAATCTTTTCCACATAGGTTTCCGGGTACTGCATCTGCAGGCCGAAGAAATCTTTTAATTGCAGGGTAGCAATAACGATGGCGATGCCTGAGGTAAAGCCGAGTGTTACTGACTCGGGAATGTATTCAATAAAACGCCCCAGCCGGGCGAACGCCATCAGCATCAGCACCACCCCGGACAGGAAGGTGGCAATCAGCAGGCCGCCTAAACCGAATTTTTCGGCAATGGGATACAGAATCACGACAAAGGCTGCCGTTGGCCCGGAAATGCTGTAACGGGAGCCGCCGGTAAGGGCGATGATAAAACCGGCAATCATGGCCGTGTACAAACCGTACTGCGGCGCCACGCCACTGGCGATGGCCAGCGCCATCGACAAGGGAATGGCAATAATGCCGACGGTAATACCGGCGATCAGGTCCTTGCTGAACCGTTGTGGGTTGTAAGGTGCTTCTTTGAAGGATTCGCGCAGGGCGTGGGCGATGCGCAGGGAAAACAGATGAGCGCGATGCTGCATAGTGGGCCCCTGACTGAGTGAGGGCGGCACTTTAGCACAAAAAAGTGCTTTTTTGTTGTAGTGGTTGCCAGCCTTGCAGGCTGGTCAGCCCTTCGGGCTGATATGGCCGCCGCTGGAGCGGCTGGCCCTGGCCGTCAATGCGTGACGGCTTATGCCGTATGCCAGCCTGCATGGCTGGAACGGCCGCCGCTGGCGGCCTGATGCGGGGCTCTGCCCCTGCGCCCCGGATGTGGGGATCTTATCCCCACGCCCCTGCTTTTGCGCTGTATAGCACGTGTTTCCTCATTCACCGTCATTGCCTGCGGCCACGGATCGTAAGGCGCATCGTGCGCCACGATCCTCGCCCGGTCCATCCGGGCGGGCCTGTCAATGACGGTTCATTTCGGCGTGCTATAGGCGCGGATAAAACCGCAGCGGCTACGCCGGAAAGGTTTTCTTGGGCGTGCTACGCACGTAAAGAAGCCAAAAGCCAAAAAGTTATTCCGGCCGCAGGCCACAAAAATCGCTTCAGGTTGCTGCGGTTTTTCCCGGCCCATTCGTTCCAGTCCGACGTTTGGCAAAGCCAATAGCATCGTTTGGATGACTCCAAACGAGTGGCCAGGGGCATGGATGCCCCTTGGCCGCGTATGCTCAATTGGCTTTGGTAAACAAGGAAATAGCTGGAACGCGGGCCAGAGGGGTTCGCAAGGGGATACCTCCCCTTGCACAGTCCGCGGGCGCAGCCCGCAATAGGCCAGCCGCGGTAGCGGCGGCCGTACCAGCCTGAAAGGCTGGCATACATTAGGCAGGGCCAGCGCGCAGCGGCAGCTTAAACAGCTGCCAACGGCCGGAGGCCGTATCAGCCCGCCGGGCTGACCAGCGCCTCGTCCGGCAGCTTAGCCGGAGCAGCAATCCGCACCCGCTTATGGCGGTTCAGCTCCCCGCTGATGATCTCAATATCCCGCTTGCCCACACCAAAGGCTTTGGCCAGAAACTTCACCAATTCGGTATTGGCTTTGCCTTCCACCGGCGGCGCCTGAATGCGGATTTTCAGGGCGTCGCCGTGTAAGCCGGCAAATTCACTGCGCGAGGCATTGGGTTGCAGGTGGCAGACAAGGAGCAAATCCCCGTCTGACCATTGGAAATGACTCACAGGCCAAACATCAGCCCGCGCGGTACCGCCAGCATTTGTGCCAGCGGGCCGATGACGATGATTTCCAGCACCTGAATTAACAGGAACACCACGATGGGGGATAAGTCGATGCCGCCCAGGTCGGGCATTTTGGCGCGGATCGGGCGCACGACCGGTTCGAGAATCTGGTTAATCAGAATCAGCGCCGGATTGTAGGAGTTGGGGGCAATCCAGGAGGCGATGACGGTAATGATCAGGCCCCAGAAATAGATTTTCAGCAGCAGCCCGAACAGCCCCAGCGGTGCCCACACCAGCAGGTTGGCCCAGGGGATGTCGGCGCCCATGCCGGCGACCAGCAGAATCAGCGCCATGGTGACAATCTGGATGCCGTAGGCCAGCAGCAGCGAGGCAATGTCCAGACCACCGAAACCCGGAATAACCCGGCGCAGCGGGTTCAGCAGCGGGCTGGTGAGTTTGACGATCATCTGCGAAATGGGGTTGTAAAAATCAGCGCGTACCAGCTGCAGCAGAAAGCGCAGCAGCACAATCAGTAACGCCAGACTTCCGATGGTGTTGATCAGCAATAAGCCGACATTGGCGAGGGGTGACATGGATTCTCCACAGCAGTTCAGATTGGGGCTGGCCCGTTTTGCCTGAACATAAAGGCAGAACGGGCAGATTTCCAGAGGCTCTGGGTTAAATAATGTCAGTCGGCCAGCTGGCGGCTGAGTTCAGCGGCACGATCGCTGGCGGCTTTTAATGCCGTCGCCACAATCTGGCGCAGACCGGCGTCTTCAAAACGACCAATGGCTTGTTCGGTGGTGCCCCCTGGCGAGGTGACACGGCGACGCAGCTCGGCCGGCCCTACGTCGCTGTTCAGGGCCATCTGGCCTGCACCCAGCGCGGTTTGCAGGGTCAGTTTGGTGGCGGTTTGTTCGCTTAAGCCCAGTTGTTGGCCGGCTTCGATCATGGCTTCCATGAGCAGGAAGAAATACGCCGGGCCGCTGCCGGAGACGGCGGTGACGGCGTCAATTTCGGCTTCGGTTTTCACCCATACGGTCAGGCCGACGGCGCGCAGCAGCGCGTCGGCCATATTGCGCTGGTCAATGCTCACCTCTTTGCTGCCGAACAGGCCGGTGGCGCCAAGGCTGAGCAAGGCTGGTGTATTGGGCATGCAGCGCACCACGGCCTTGCAGCCACTCCAGCTTTGCAGGCTGGCAACATTGATGCCGGCGGCGATGGAAATTAATAACGGCTGACGTTTGCTGAGGGTGGCCTGCAGCGTTTCCAGCACGGTTTTCATCACTTGCGGTTTCACCGCCATGATGACCACGTCGGCCTTGGCGATGGCCTCCTGGTTATCTTCGTGCACCTGCACGCCAAAGTCTTTTTGCAGTGCCTGGCGCTGGCCGGCGTTGGGATCGGCCACATGAATGAGGCTGGCTTTGGTGTCGCCCTGACGGATCAGGCCACCGATAATACTGGTGGCCATATTGCCACCACCGATAAATGCAATCTGGGTCATTGTTGGGTTCCTGTTGCTGCGCGCCGGTAACATCCGGTGCGGTTAATGCGGGGCGTCCGGGTAGTCCCGGGCGCCGAAAATATCGGTACCAATACGGATTTCAGTGCTGCCGCAGGCGATGGCCAGCTCCAGATCGGCCGACATGCCCATCGACAACGTATCGACGAGCGGAAATTCCTGCTGTAACTGTTCAAATAATGTCCGCATCTGGGCAAATTGGGCAGCCAGCACGGCCTGGTCGGCTTCGGCTTCGGCAATGCACATTAAGCCACGCAGTTGCAGCCGCGGCAAAGCCGCCACGGTGCGGGCGAAGTCCAGTGCCTGTTCCGGCAGTACCCCGGCTTTCTGCGCTTCACGGCTGATATTGACCTGCACCAGAATGTTCAGATCCGGCATGGTATCCGGGCGTTGCTCGCTGAGGCGACGGGCAATTTTGTCGCGGTCGACGGTTTCCACCCAGTGAAAATGCCCGGCCACCAGGCGCGATTTATTGGATTGCAGCGGGCCGATAAAATGCCATTCAATATCGCTCAGATGCGCCAGCGCAGTAATTTTTTCCAGACCGTCCTGTACATAATTTTCACCAAAAGCGCGCTGGCCCAGCCGGTAGACGGCCTCTACCTGAGCGGCGGGTTTGGTTTTACTGACGGCCAGCAGGCGTACACTGGCGGGGTCGCGCTGATGGTTGCGGCAGGCTTGTTGCAATCGTTGCTGCACAGCCTGATAGTTCTGTTCAGTGCTTGGCATGGCTAAGGTCTGGCTCTGCTGTATAAACGTCGTTGCTTGTCGTTCATCGGCTCTACTAATATCTGGGGCGTAGCGCCCGGTGTGATCTGACTTTGACCGGTTTCAACAAATACCGCCGGCGATGCTGATAGTATAGAAGCCTGTTACTGACTGCACCCCGTCCGCGCTGATCGCGGCCGATACTGAATAAAAACCTCTGGTCCATAAGGAGTGGCTATGGATATTACCGAACTGCTGGCGTTCAGTGCCAAACAAGGCGCATCCGACCTGCATCTGTCCGCGGGCTTACCGCCGATGATCCGGGTCGACGGCGATGTACGCCGTATCAACCTGCCGGCACTGGGGCATAAAGAAGTTCATAGCCTGGTGTACGACATTATGAACGACAAGCAGCGTAAGGATTTTGAAGAATTCCTGGAAACTGACTTCTCGTTTGAAGTGCCGGGGGTGGCGCGTTTCCGGGTCAACGCCTTTAACCACAACCGCGGTGCCGGGGCGGTATTCCGGACCATTCCGTCCAAAGTGCTGACCATGGACCAGCTCGGCATGGGCCAGGTGTTTAAAGATCTGGCCCGTATTCCGCGCGGTATTGTGCTGGTGACCGGGCCGACCGGTTCGGGTAAATCCACCACCCTCGCGGCGATGATCGACTATATCAACGAAAATAAGTACGACCATATTCTGACCGTGGAAGACCCGATCGAATTCGTACACGAATCGAAAAAATCCCTGGTCAACCAGCGGGAAGTTCACCGTGACACCTTAGGTTTTAACGAAGCTCTGCGCTCGGCGCTGCGTGAAGACCCGGATGTGATTCTGGTGGGTGAGCTGCGGGACCTGGAAACCATTCGTCTGGCCCTGACCGCCGCGGAAACCGGCCACATTGTGTTTGGTACGCTGCACACCAGTTCGGCGGCCAAAACCATCGACCGTATCGTCGACGTTTTCCCGGCGGAAGAAAAATCCATGGTGCGTTCCATGCTGTCGGAATCGTTGCAGGGGGTTATTTCCCAGACCCTGCTGAAGAAAAACGGCGGTGGCCGGGTGGCGGCCCACGAAATTATGGTGGGAACGCCGGCCATCCGTAACCTGATCCGCGAAGACAAAATTGCGCAGATGTATTCGGCTATTCAGACCGGTTCTGCGTACGGTATGCAGACCATGGATCAATGTCTGCAGAATCTGATGAATAAGGGGCTGATCACCCGCGAAGTGGCACGTGAAAAGGCCAAAATTCCGGATAACTTCTGAGGCTGAACCGGCATGGCAATTGATAAGTTTCTGCGTCTGATGGTGGAAAAGGGCGCCTCCGATATGTTCATTACTACCGGTGTGGCACCGTCGATGAAGGTGAACGGTAAGATTATGCCGCTGACCAAAAATGCGCTGTCGCCCGAGCAGGTGCGGGAGGTGGTGTTCGGTTTAATGAACAGCAAACAGCAGGATGAGTTTGAAGAAAAAAAGGAACTCAACTTCGCCATTAACGCCTCCGGTATCGGCCGTTTCCGCGCCAGTGCGTTTTATCAGCGCAACACCTGCGGCATGGTGCTGCGGCGCATTGAAACCCGCATTCCCGGCATTGATCAGCTTGGCCTGCCTGATGTTATTAAAGAAATTTCCATGGCCAAGCGCGGCCTGATTCTGTTTGTGGGGGGTACCGGTACCGGTAAATCCACCTCGCTGGCGGCCATGATCGGCCACCGCAATAAAAACAGTAAGGGCCATATTTTAAGCATCGAAGATCCGATTGAATTTATTCACTCGCACGATGGCTGCATTGTCACCCAGCGCGAAGTGGGGCTGGACACCGAAAGCTTCGATGTGGCACTGAAAAACTGCCTGCGTCAGGCGCCGGATGTGATCATGATCGGTGAGGTGCGGACCCAGGAAACCATGGAGCAGGCCATTACCTTTGCGGAAACCGGCCACCTCTGTCTGGCCACCCTGCACGCCAACAACGCCAACCAGGCGCTGGAGCGGGTGATCCACTTTTTCCCGCCGGAGCGACACAACCAGATCTGGATGGATCTGTCGCTGAACCTGCGGGCCATTGTGGCGCAGCAGCTAATTCCGACCCCGGATGGCCGTTCGCGCCGCGCGGTGGTAGAAGTGTTGCTGAATACACCGCTGGTGGCTGACCTGATCCGTAAGGGTGAAGTGCACGAACTGAAACCTTTGATGGCGAAATCCAGTGAGCTGGGTATGCAAACCTTCGACCAGGCCCTGTATGCCCTGTACGAGCAGGGTGAAATCACTTACGAAGATGCCATCGCCCACGCCGATTCACCCAACGATCTGCGCCTGATGATCAAACTCGGTTCGGAAACCGACTCGGACCATCTGGACGGCGCCACCCGCAATCTGCGCCTGCAGGATTGATATTGGCCATAAACGGGCCAACTGGCCCGTTTATGGCTTAGCGTATCCAGTCACCTTCAGCTACAGTATCGGGGTTTTCATCCGGTCATCTCTATGAAGGTTCTGCGCAAAAATCTCTGGACGTTGTTTCTGCTGTTCGTGCTGGCCAGCACCTTTATGTTTGCCGCCGTTCTGTGGCAGCGGGCGGACAGTATTTATCAGAGTTACGATGAGCGTCAGAGCAATCTGGTGGTGCTGGTCAACAATGCCCTGCATTCCTTATTTGTCAGTCAGGGCATGCTGCTGGATCTGCTTGGCCAGCAATTATTGCAGGACGGCAGCCTGATCGACCGGGTGCATTCGGTACCGATTCTGGATGCCATGCTGAGCGTCAGCGATGGCATCGTGCTGTTTGCGCTCAGCAAACCCGACGGCACCATGATTGCCGTATCCTCCAACCTGTTGCAAAGTGCCGGGCTGCCCAACCTGCAGGACGGTGAAGCCACCGGCGACAGCTTCCGCTACGCTCTGGAAACTGACAAGCTGGTGCTGGGCCGCACCTACTATCTGCCCACCCTGAAAGAATGGATTATTCCGGTACGCAAGCGCATTACCGACCATAACGGCAAGGTCGTTGGTGTGATGTCAGCGGGTTTGCGGCTGGGTAAAGCCTCGCATTTTTTTAATCAGGATATTCACGGTGGCATTCACCATGATGTATTGCTGCTGCGCGACCGTGATTATTACCTGCAGTATTTATCCTCCGAATGGATGGATCAGAATATCGCCTTTAATCGTCCGGTGGCGGCCTCATTATTGCACCAGGTATTACGGGACAGCGGCTTAACGCTGGAACAGGCCAAAAGCTCGGCCAGTCCGGTGCAATATCTGAATGTGGTGAATCGTCGTCAGGCCCGCACCCGGGGGTTTGCGCTGTATAACCCGGAATATGAACTATGGGTGCTGTCCGAAATAGAACAGGGTTTCCTGCACAAGCAATGGCTGGCCATCGGCATTTTTTATCTGCCGATTTTATTGGTTATTCAGTTTCTGGCGTTCCTGAGTTTTTACCATATTCACCGCACCGAAATTGCCCGCCATAAAGAACTGATGTTTCAGGCCACCCATGACCAGCTGACCCGCCTGCCCAATCGTTATTATCTGGCCGAGCAGTTGCAGGGCTGGTTTGCCGGTCAGCAGCGTTTCGCCATGCTGTTTGTGGATATGGATAACTTTAAAGGCGTGAACGACGGGTTTGGCCATGAATGCGGCGACCGTGTGTTGCAGGAAATTACTGCCCGTCTGCAGCAGGTGGTGAGCCGGCAGGATCTGCTGGCGCGTCTCGGCGGGGATGAGTTTGTGGTGCTGACCCGCAACGCCGATACCGACAGTCTGCTGGCGCTGGCGCGGCGGTTAATCAGCATTGCCGATACTGACTTTCAGGTCGGACATTTCAGTTTCAGTCTGGGCGTCAGTGTCGGTGCGGCCTGTTATCCGGAGCATGGTACCGACTTCAACAGCCTGATGCAGGCCGCCGATATCGCCATGTATGAAGCCAAAAAACACCGCAACAGTGTGCGGATTTTTGTGCCCGCCATGCAGCACGACTACCTCAGCAAAATACAGATTGAACAGCGTTTACGTAACGCCATGAATAACCATGAGCTGTATATGATGTATCAGCCCAAGGTGGATATTAACGGTACTCTTAAAGGTGTTGAGGCGCTGGTGCGCTGGGAAAATGCTGAGCTGGGTTTTGTTCCGCCGGATCAGTTTATTGCCGTGGCCGAAGCGGCCGGCCTGATGCCGGAATTAGGCCAGTTTATTTTGTACACCGTGCTGCAGGATATGGTGCAGCTGCAGCAGACTCTGCAGGTGGAATTCCCGGTAGCGATTAATATCTCTGTTAAGCAAATTTTGCGTGAACACTTTGTCCGCGATGTGCTGCACAGCATTGATGCAGCGGGTATGGCACGGAATCAGGTGATTCTGGAAATTACCGAAAACGTCTTTATTGACGATATGGATCTGGTGGTGGATCTGCTGCATGCCCTGCACGTGGCCGGGGTGAGTCTGTCGATGGATGATTTCGGTACCGGTTACTCCTCCCTCAGTGCCTTGCGCCGGCTGCCGGTGGATGAGCTGAAGATCGACAAGAGTTTTATCGACAATATCCTCAGCGAAGAGGATGCGCGCAAAATGGTGCAGAGCATTATTACCATCGGCGGCAACTATGGCATGAGTCTGGTGGCGGAAGGGGTGGAGACGGCCGAGCAGGCGGCGCTGTTGCACGCATACGGCTGTGAATGTTTTCAGGGCTATCACTTTGCCAGACCCATGCGGCTGGCGGATCTGCAGGCATTTATTCAGGCAGCTGCCGTAGCCGGTTAAGTCGCTGGTATTGGGCCGGCTCAGCCAATCTGCTACATTGCCGGGTTTTTCTGACCCCGGATCTCACCATGATTGTGCGCTGGTTGTGTGGTTGTCTCGCACTGTTTTCCCTGTTGGTTCAGGCCCAGACCGGGCCGGCTAATTTCAACGAAGCCAAACGGCTGGCAGTTAAGATTTATGCCGGCCATCCCTATACTTTTTATTGTGATTGCGCCTTCAGCGGCAAGCAGATTGATGCCCGCAGTTGTGGCTACGCACCGCGCAAAAACGCTAAGCGCGGCGCACGGCTGGAGTGGGAGCATGTGGTACCGGCCTGGGAATTTGGCCATCAGCGCCAGTGCTGGCAGAACGGTGGACGCAAACACTGCGTGAAAACCGATGCTACCTTCCGGCGTATGGAGGCCGACCTGCACAATCTGGTGCCGGCGGTGGGCGAGCTGAACGGTGACCGTTCCAACTATCGCTTTGGCATGCTCGAGGGTGAGCCGCGCGTGTACGGTCAGTGTGATTTTGAAGTGGACTTCAAATTGCGGCGTGCCGAGCCTAAAGATGATCGTCGCGGCGATGTAGCGCGTATCTATTTTTATATGCGCGATCAGTACGGTCTGGCCATCAGCCGTCAACAAAACCAGCTCTTTACCGCCTGGAGCAAACTCGATCCGCCGGATGCCTGGGAATGCGAGCGTAACCGTCGCATTGCCTTGCTGCAGGGGCGCGGCAACCCGCATGTGCAGGCTTGCCCGGCCCCCTGAGTGGTTTGTTACTTTATGGCTGGCGCCCGGCCGGGCGGCTGGCGCTGCTGATGATGCGCTCAACCCCGGAGCTGATGATCGCTTTTGTGTTGCTGTTGTTGTTTGGCCCCTCGGGCTTACCGGCGGTGCTGGCGCTGGCGATTCATAACGGCGGCTTAATCGGATTTTTATTGGCCAATGCCAGCGAGCAACAGGCGCAGCGGCCGGATGATCCGCGTGGCATGGCGGGGTATCTGTACCTGCATACGCCACGGTTATACCCGGCTTTTCTGGCGTTTTTGTTTTACCGCTGGGAAGTGATTCTGCGCGAGAGTGCCATTATGGGCGTGCTGGGCATTGCCACCTTGGGCTTTTTTGTCGATTCCGCCTTTGAAGAAATACGTTACGACAAAGCGCTGTTTTTAATTGCGGTGGCGGCGCTGCTGAACATTGCGCTGGATTCGCTGGCGCGGCGGTTACGGCGCTGGGCCGGGGTCGAAAAAGCCGCAGGTTTGTCCTGAACAACAGACCGATGCTGTGACAGGAATAATACGGATCAATAAAAGCAGTCTTTCCGGTTGCGGCCGCGCTGCCAAGCCAGTAGAAACATCATCATTCACAGACCGGCGAGCATCGGATTGCTGCGCATCACAGGAAGGCTTATGAACATGCACAATATCACCCGCTTTTTATTACCCGTGGCCATCGTTGCCCTGCTTGGGATGGCGGCCTATTACAGCCTGGAGAATGGTGCTGCAGAGGTTGGTGTGTTCAGCAGCAACGGCCGCATTGAAGCCACCGACATTGCCATTGCCGCGCGCATCGGTGGCCGGGTGCAGGAATTGCTGGTGAACGAAGGCGATTTTGTCGAGGCCGGGCAGGTGGTGGGCCGTATCGACAGTGAATCGCTGCGGGCACAGTTATTACAGGCGCAGGCGCAGCAAAATCAGGCCGTCAGTGCGGTGTTGGCGGCGCAGAGTGCGGTGCAACAGGCACGCAGCCAGGAACAGGCGCAGGCCGCAGCGGTACGGCTGCGCGAAGCCGAATTAAACGCCGCGCGTAAGCGGGCCAAACGTACCGGTACGCTGGTGCGCGAAGGGGCGGTATCCGAACAGCTGGCTGAAGATAACGACACTATGGTCGCCAGTGCCGAAGCCGCGCTCGGGGCTGCCAAGGCACAGCTGAGTGCCGCCGCCGCTGCCATTCGCACCGCCGAAGCGCAGGTGGCTGCTGCTGAAGCCGCCCAGGCCGCGGCCGCCGCAACGGTGGTGCGGGTGGAAGCCGATGTGGCCGATACCGTGCTGGTGGCCCCGCGCGCCGGGCGAATTCAGTACCGGGTGGCGGAAACCGGCGAAATTGTCGGTTCCGGCAGCCGCATTCTGAGCCTGATTGACCTGACCGATGTGTATATGACCTTCTTCCTGCCGTCGGCGCTGGTCGGTCGTTTAACTCTGGGCGATGAAGTGCGGCTGGTGCTGGATGCGGTGCCGCAGGTGAGTATTCCGGCGCAGATTTCCTATGTGGCCGATGTCGCCCAGTTCACTCCGAAAACCGTGGAAACCGCCAGCGAGCGCGAGAAGCTGATGTTCCGGGTAAAAGCGCGCATTAATCCGGAACTACTGCAAAAACACATTACCCAGGTAAAAACCGGTTTGCCGGGTATGGCCTGGCTGCGGCTGGATAAACAACAGCCCTGGCCGGACAGCCTGCCG
This sequence comes from Venatoribacter cucullus, assembly GCF_016132445.1. Classification (NCBI taxonomy): domain Bacteria; kingdom Pseudomonadati; phylum Pseudomonadota; class Gammaproteobacteria; order Oceanospirillales; family Oceanospirillaceae; genus Venatoribacter; species Venatoribacter cucullus. The sequence goes on from NZ_CP046056.1 coordinate 187,363, forward strand.
CCGCTGGTTAACCCATGAACCCTGTGGTGCAGGGGCAGGGCCTGACCCTGCAATATGGTAAAACCCATGCCTTGCGCAAGGTCGACCTGAGCATTCCGGCCGGTTGCATGGTGGGGCTGATCGGCCCCGATGGCGTGGGTAAATCCAGCCTGCTGGCGTTAGTTTCCGGCGCCCGCCGGCTGCAGCAGGGCGAGCTGCAGGTACTCGGTGGTGATATGCGCAGCCAGCGCCACCGCCGCCGGGTATGCCCGGATATCGCCTATATGCCGCAGGGGCTGGGGCGTAACCTCTACCCGACCTTATCGGTGGAAGAAAACCTGCAGTTTTTTGCCCGCCTGTTTGGCCATAATCAGGCCGAGCGTCGCCGCCGTATTGATGAACTCACGGCCATTACCGGCCTGAAGCCTTTTTTACAGCGCCCGGCGGGCAAATTATCCGGTGGTATGAAACAAAAGCTGGGCCTGTGTTGTGCATTAATTCACGACCCGCTGCTGTTGATTCTGGACGAGCCCACTACCGGCGTAGACCCGCTGTCGCGCAGCCAGTTCTGGCAATTAATTAATACCATCCGCGCTCAGCGCCCGCAGATGAGCGTCCTGGTGGCCACCGCTTATATGGACGAAGCGGCGCGCTTTGATCATCTGCTGGCCATGAATAATGGCAGCGTGCTGGCCACCGGTTCGCCGGTGGAATTGCTGCAGCGTACCGGTGCCGGCACCCTGGAAAATGCCTTTATTGCGTTGTTGCCGGAACAGCAGCGGCAGAGTTATCAGCCGGTGACTATTCCGCCGCTGGTGCTGGATAAACAGGCGGGTTTTGCCATTGAAGCGCACCATCTGACCATGAAATTCGGCGATTTTACCGCCGTGGATAACGTCAGTTTTCAGATTCGTCGTGGCGAAATATTTGGCTTTTTAGGCTCCAACGGTTGTGGCAAATCCACCACCATGAAAATGCTCACCGGCCTGCTGCCCGCCAGTGCCGGCCGCGCGGAATTATTCGGCCATCCGCTCGACCCGCAGGATATCGCCACGCGCAAGCGGGTGGGTTATATGTCGCAGGCATTTTCCCTGTATGGCGAACTAACCGTGCGCCAGAATCTGGAATTGCACGCGCGCTTATTTCATGTGCCTGCCGCTGATATTCCGGCGCGGGTGCAGGAAATGAGCGACCGCTTCGGGCTGCAGGAGGTACTGGAAGAATTACCCGAACGCCTGCCGCTGGGTATCCGCCAGCGCTTATCACTGGCGGTGGCGATGGTGCATAAACCGGAATTATTAATTCTGGATGAACCGACGTCCGGCGTAGACCCGGTGGCGCGTGATAATTTCTGGCGTCTGATGATTGATCTGGCCCGCCACGATGGCGTTACCATTTTTATTTCCACCCACTTTATGAACGAAGCCGCGCGCTGCGACCGCATTTCGCTGATGCACGCCGGCAAGGTGTTATTAACCGATACCCCGGCCGCCATTGTTGAACAACGCGGTGGTGACACGCTGGAGCAGGCTTTTATTGACGTGTTAATCGATGCCGGTGCCGGTGATCGCCAGTCGACGCTCAGCCAGCCTTCGGCCGGTACCGCCACGACCAGCCAGGCAAAGGCGGTGCGTTCCCCCTCGTTCAGCCTGGGGCGGTTATTCAGCTATGCCTGGCGTGAAGCACTGGAGCTGGTGCGTGACCCGCTGCGGCTGGCGTTATCGATGGTGGGTACGCTGGTGCTGATGCTGTTTGTGGGTTACGGCATTACGCTGGATGTGGAAGACCTGAATTTTGCCGTACTGGATAACGACCAGACGGTGATGAGCCGCGACTATGTGCAGAATTTATCCGGCTCGCGGTATTTTAACGAGCAGCCGCCGCTGACCAGTTACGCCGAACTCGACCGCCGTATGCGCAGCGGTGAACTGGCGCTGGCGCTGGAAATCCCCGCCGGTTTTGCCCGCCGGGCCGAGCGCGGTGAGGCGGTACAGATCGGCGCCTGGATTGACGGTGCCATGCCCACCCGCGCAGAAACCGTCAGTGGTTATGTGCAGGGTATGCACCTGCACTGGCTGGGCGTGCAGGCGCGCGCCGCCGGGCTGGAAGCGGCCATGACCAGCCCCATCCGTATTGAAACCCGCTACCGCTACAACCCGGACGTAAAAAGCATGGTGGCGATGGTGCCGGCGCTTATTCCGCTGCTGCTATTAATGATTCCGGCCCTGCTTACCACCTTATCGGTGGTGCGGGAAAAAGAGCTGGGTTCCATTACCAATCTGTACGTTACGCCGGTCAGCCGCAGCGAATTTTTACTGGGCAAACAATTGCCCTATATCGGCCTCGGTATTCTTAATTTTTTCCTGCTGGTGGCCATGGCGTTGTGGCTGTTTAAGGTACCAATGACCGGCAGCTTTCTGACCCTGCTGTTCAGTGCGGTGCTGTTTATTATGTTTGCCACCGGGTTTGGCTTGCTGGCCTCGGTATTCACCAACAGCCAGATCGCTGCCATGCTGATTTCCATGCTCGGCACCATGCTGCCGGCGGTGCAGTTTGCCGGCATGATTACGCCGGTATCGGCGCTCGAAGGCATAGGGCGCGTGATTGGTGAAATTCACCCGGTCAGTCATTTTCTGCAGATTAACCGCGGCATTTTCAATAAAGCCCTGAGCTTTGCCGATGTGCAGCACGAGATACTGGCCATGGCGCTGGCGGTGCCGGTGATTCTGGCGCTGGGCATTGTGCTGCTGAAAAAGCAGGAGGCCTGAGCATGTGGCAAACCCTCAGTAATATTTACCGCTTAGGCATTAAAGAGCTGTGGAGCTTATGGCGCGACCCGGCCATGTTGCTGTTGGTGATTTACACCTTTACCGGCAGCCTCTATGTGGCCGCTACCGCCGCCCCGGAAACCCTGCATAAAGCCACCATCGCGGTGGTGGATGAAGACCGCTCGCAACTGTCGGCGCGCCTGATAGGCGCCCTGTATCCGCCGCAATTTATGCCGCCGGCGGATATTCCGCTGTATGAAATGGACCGCGTGCTGGATGAAGGCCGCTACACCTTTGTGCTGAATATTCCGCCGGATTTTGAAAAGGATACGCTGGCCGGTCTGCAGCCCGCCCTGCAGCTGAATGTGGATGCTACGCGCATGAGCCAGGCCTTTACCGGCAACGGCTATATCAGCCAGATTATCAGCAGCGAAGCTCAGGATTATGTGCGCGGTTACCGCGCTGAAACCCATTTACCCGCCGAGCTGGCGTTGCGGGCACGGTTTAATCCGGCGCTGGAACACAGCTGGTTCGGCTCGGTGATGGAGCTGATCAACTCCATTACTATGATCTCCATTATCCTCACCGGCGCGGCGTTAATCCGCGAGCGCGAACACGGCACGGTCGAGCATTTGCTGGTAATGCCGCTGGGGCCGGCGCAGATAATGTTGTCCAAGGTGTGGTCGATGGGGCTGGTGGTAATGCTGATGGTGTGGCTGGCGTTGCAGCTGATTATTCAGGGCGCGCTGGCGGTGCCGATTGAAGGCTCGCTGCTGCTGTTTATGCTGTGCGTGGCGCTGCATTTAACCGCCACCACCTCAATGGCCATTTTTATGGCCACCGTGGCCCGCACCATGCCGCAATTCGGCTTGTTATTAATTCTGGTATTGTTGCCGCTGCAGCTGCTGTCGGGCGGCATGACCCCGCGTGAAAGCATGCCGGAATTCATTCAGACCGTAATGCTGGCAGCGCCGACCACGCATTTTGTGAAAGCCTCGCAGGCGGTGTTGTACCGCGGTGCCGGTATCGATGTGATCTGGCCGCAGCTGCTCAGTCTGGCACTGATTGCCGGGGTGCTGTTTACCGTAGCGCTGAAGCGTTTCCGCCGTACCATCAGCCAGATGGCCTGACCGGAAGAGCCGGCGCAGCGCTCATCCGCCTCGGCCTCGGATATCCGCCGGCTGGCGGACGAAACCAATCAGCGGGTAAAAAGCCTCGCCGCATCACTGCGTAAGCTGAACGAAGAAAATTAAACGCTGAAGGGTCGTATGTAATAACGGGGTGGAGCCTGATGGATTTCCGCCCCAGAGGGTTGCTGCGACCTGCCCTCCGGAAGGCCAGGGGTGAGAATTATTTATTAATACGCACCTCTGGCTAATTCCCACCCCCTGCCATTGACTCATCAAATATTGATCTGAGTTCTGTTTTCTACTCCGGATGGGGTATGTCAGGGTCTTGCTGCGGCTGCGACAATTTGTCGCACACGTCAGGCCGGTTACTGATTCCAGCCATCTTCTGACGCTGAAAAGGAAACCTACGATGTCCGTACCTATCCGCCTCATGCAGAATCTCTTATGGCGGTTTGTCCTTCTCTTTCTGCTTGGTCTGAGTCTTCCTGCCGCGGCTGATGATTCCGGCTTGCAGCGTCTGTACCAAATTCTGCCAGATGCTACGACAATCACCGAACCGGAAGGCGAATACGCCATCCGCAAAGCCATGGCCGGAGAAAAATTACTGGGCTATGTGTTTGAAACCATCAACGTCGCCAACATTCCGGCTTATTCCGGCAAGCCGATCAATATGCAGGTCATCTTAAGCCCTGAGGCGATAATTCTGGATGCCTGGCTGCTGGAGCACCACGAACCGATTCTGTTGGTCGGTATTCCGGAGCAGAAGCTGGTTGATTTTGGTGTTGCCTATCAGGGTATTAAGGCCGATCAGCGCGTGGTGGTAGGCAGTACCAAGGATGAGAATGCCGTAACCGTCGATGCCATCACCGGCGCCACCGTCACCGTGATGGTGGTGAATGAAATCATTATGAAGGCCACTCATACCGTGGCCGCATCCCTGGGGCTGGTCGAGGCGCAACTGGCGCAGAAACAAAAGCCCGCCAATATACTGCCGGAGGCTTACAGCCCGGCGCCCTGGCAACAACTGACCGGCAACGGCTCCATCCGCCGTCTGCACCTGTTGCGCTCGCAGGTTGATGAAGCCTTTAAAGGTACCGAGGCTGAGGCGGTGGAAAAAGCCACTCCGGATCAGCTCAATGACACCTTTATTGATCTGTATATCGCTTATCTGAATGCCCCAACCATTGGCCGTAACCTGCTGGGTGACAGCCAGTACCGTTTTCTGATGGAAGACCTGAAGCCCGGCGAGCATGCCATTGCCGTACTGGCCAACGGCATGTTCTCGTTCAAGGGGTCGGGTTACGTGCGCGGCGGTATTTTTGACCGTATTCAGTTGCGTCAGTTTGGCGATGTTATTTCCTTCCGCGATCTTGATCAGCAACGGCTGTACGATGTTATGGCTGAAGGCGCTCCGGAATTCAAAGAAAAATCGCTGTTTATTATCCGTGATAAAAGCCACTTTGATCCGGGTACCGACTGGACCTTTGAACTGCTGGTGCGCCGCCAGACCGGCCCGGTCGATGGCGTATTCACCAGTTTCGAACTGGGTTATCAACTGCCGGAAGTCTACTTTGAACGTCCGCCTCTTACGGAAGCCGAACTGGCAGCTATTGAAGAGGCCAGCCGTCCGCTGTGGCTGAATATCTGGTATCAGAAGAGTTTCCAGATCGGAATTCTGATCACGGCGCTGGGTGTTTTGCTGGTTATTTTATTCCTGCAGGATTATTTCACCAGCAAGCCTGCATTTCTGCACTGGCTGCGCCGTGGTTATCTGTTATTTACCGTGTTCTTTATCGGTTGGTATTGCCTGGGTCAGCTGTCGGTTGTCAACGTACTGACCTTTGTTCATTCACTGATGCAGGACTTCCGCTGGGAATTATTCCTCAGCGATCCGGTTATATTTATTCTCTGGGCATTTACCGCAGCCACCATTTTGCTCTGGGGACGGGGAGTATTCTGTGGCTGGCTGTGTCCGTTTGGTGCTCTGCAGGAGCTGATTAACGAAGCCGCCCGCAAATTAAAAATTCGCCAGTATGAATTGCCCTTTGCTGTGCACGAACGCTTATGGGCCGTTAAGTACATTATTTTATTGGGTTTATTCGGACTGTCTCTGGAGTCACTTGCGACCGCTGAGCGCTATGCCGAAGTGGAACCCTTTAAAACCGCCATCATGCTCAAATTCAGCCGTGAATGGGGCTTTGTTTTCTACGCCGTGTTGTTGCTGGTTATCAATATTTTTACCCGCAAAGTTTACTGCCGCTATATCTGCCCTCTGGGTGCTGCCCTGGCAATACCGAGTAAAGCCCGCCTGTTCGACTGGCTGAAACGCCGCAAAGAATGTGGCCAGCCTTGCCAGCTCTGCGCCAATGAGTGCGAAATTCAGGCGATTCACCCTGATGGCCGGATTAACCACAACGAATGTCATTACTGCCTCGATTGCCAGATGACCTATCACAACGATAACAAGTGTCCGCCACTGGTTGTTAAACGTAAAAAACAGCAAAGAAATAAACCCGCTCCAGAGCGTATCCCGGTGGTACAGATGGATCCGCAAAACTGAAAAGCCAATCTTGTTCAAGGAGATAGACCATGACAGATAACAGCAACAAACCTGTGTCAGAAAAAGAAAAGACCGGGCTAAGCCGCCGCGGATTCCTCGGTGCCAGTGCTCTGACCGGTGCCGGTGCAGCACTGGTTGGTGCGACCGGCCTGGGTTCTGCCGTAATGAGCCGCGAGGCCTTTGCCGCTGCCGCCAAAGACGCCAAGAAGAAGTACCATGTAGAACCGGGCGAACTGGATGACTACATCGGTTTCTGGAGCGGCGGTCACCAGGGTGAAGTGCGTGTACTGGGCATTCCGTCCATGCGTGAGCTGATGCGCATTCCGGTATTTAATATCGACTCGGCCACCGGCTGGGGGATCACCAACGAAAGTAAGGCGATCATGGGTGATAGTGCGAAGTTCCTGAATGGTGACTGTCACCATCCGCACATCTCCATGAAAGATGGCAAATACGATGGCAAATATGTTTTTATTAACGATAAAGCCAACAGCCGCGTGGCCCGTATCCGCCTGGATATTATGAAGTGCGACAATATGCTGACCGTGCCTAACGTTCAGGCCATTCACGGTCTGCGTCTGCAAAAAGTTCCGTACACCAAATATGTTTTCGCTAACGCCGAATTCGTTATGCCGCATCCGAACGATGGCAAGCATTTCGATTTGCAGGCCGATTACAGCTACACCATGTTTAACGTTATTGACGCAGAAACCATGGAAATGGCCTTCCAGATTATGGTGGACGGTAACCTGGATAACTGTGATGCCGACTATACCGGCCGCTTTGCTGCGTCCACCTGTTACAACTCAGAAAAAGCCTATGATCTGGGCGGTATGATGCGTAACGAGCGTGACTGGGTGGTGGTATTCGACATCCACGCCGCCGAAAAAGCCGTTAAAGCCGGTAAATTCACCACCCTGGGTAATTCCAAAGTGCCGGTGCTGGATGGCCGTAAAAAAGGCGACAAAGACAGCCAGTTCACCCGCTATATTCCGGTACCGAAGAACCCGCACGGCTGCAACACCTCGTCCGATGGCAAATACTTTATTGCCAACGGCAAGCTGTCACCGACCGTATCCATGATCGAAATCGCCAGACTGCCCGACCTGTTTGCCGGCAAGATCAAAGACCCGCGTGACACCATCGTCGCCGAACCAGAACTGGGCCTTGGGCCGCTGCACACCACCTTTGATGGTCGTGGCAACGCCTACACCACCCTGTTCATTGACAGCCAGGTGGTGAAGTGGAATATGGCCGATGCGGTACGTGCCTATAACGGTGAGAATGTTAATTACATCAAGCAGAAACTGGACGTGCAGTATCAGCCGGGTCACATCCATGCATCGCTGTGTGAAACCAGTGAAGCCGATGGTCAGTGGCTGGTAGCGCTGTGCAAATTCTCCAAAGACCGCTTCCTGCAGGTTGGCCCACTGCACCCGGAAAACGACCAGCTGATCGACATTTCCGGTGAAGAAATGAAACTGGTACACGATGGCCCGACCTTCGCTGAACCACACGACTGCACCATGGCCCGCCGTGACCAGATTCGTACCCGGAAAATCTGGCAGCGGGATGACCCCTTCTTTGCCGGCACCGTTGCCATGGCGAAAAAAGATGGCATTACCCTGGAGTCCGATAACAAGGTTATCCGTGATGGCAATAAAGTACGGGTTTACATGACCTCGGTGGCGCCGACTTACGGCATTAACGAGTTTAAGGTAAAACAGGGGGATGAGGTCACTGTGATCGTCACCAACCTCGACCAGATCGAAGACGTTACTCACGGCTTCTGTATGGTAAACCATGGGGTATCCATGGAGATCAGCCCGCAACAGACTGCCTCAGTTACCTTTACCGCTGACAAAGTGGGTATGCACTGGTATTACTGCAACTGGTTCTGCCACGCTCTGCATATGGAGATGGTAGGCCGGATGTTGGTTGAACCAGCCTGATGGCTGGCGGCGGGCCCTGGGCCCGCCGCCCCTTCCACAACTGCAGGGCACTATGATCCTTTCCGTCTTTTTTTTACTGCTGCTGGCCAGTGCCGGAGTACAGGCGCAGTATCAATCTTTGCCGCTGCAGAAGCAGGGTGAGGTGCAGGTACTGCCCGCCGGGCATTACCAGGGCAACTTTCTTATTGATCAACCCGGCCACATCCGCTGTGCCACCGAAGCCGTCATTGACGCCGGAGCGCAGGGTCATGCCGTTAAAATTACCGCCACCGGAGTCAGCCTTGAAGGCTGTCATATCATTAACTGGGGCCGTAATCTGACCGATCTGGATTCCGCTATTTTTGTCGCTGCCCGGGCCGACCATGTACGTCTGCTGAACAATCATCTGCAGGGCGCAGGTTTTGGTATCTGGGCTGATACCAGTAATCACATTGAAATCCATGGCAACCGCATCGACGGTGACGAACGGGTGCGCTCACAAGACCGTGGCAATGGCATTCATTTGTTTTCTGTCCGCCAGGCCATTGTGACCGACAACGTTATCCGCCACACCCGGGATGGCATCTACATCGACACCTCCAACCACAACACCCTGACCGGTAATGTGCTGGAAGACCTGCGCTACGGAATTCACTATATGTTTTCCAATAACAATGTGGTGCACAACAATATTACCCGTCGTACCCGTACCGGCTATGCCCTGATGCAGAGCCGCAGTCTGGATGTACGCAACAATCTGTCTGAAGGCGATCAGAACTACGGCATTCTGATGAACTACATCACCTACTCCACCATCAGCAACAACAGAGTGCAGGGGGTGATCAGCGGCAGCACTGGTGACAGCATGATTCAGGGTGCTGAAGGCAAAGCGTTATTTATCTATAACTCCGTATTCAACACCATCAGCCACAACCACTTTACCGACAGCGTAATGGGTATTCACCTTACCGCTGGTTCTGAAGACAATAAAATTTTTGGCAATGCCTTTATTGCTAATCAACAGCAAGTTAAATATGTCGCCACCCGAACTCAGGAATGGTCCGAAAATGGCCGCGGAAATTACTGGAGCGATTATCTGGGCTGGGACAGAAATGCCGACGATATCGGCGATCTGATCTACGAACCAAACGACAATATCGACCGCTTATTGTGGCTTTATCCACAAATGCGTTTATTACTGAACAGCCCGGCCATTGAATTACTGCGCTGGGTGCAGCAGGCGTTTCCGGTCGTTAAATCACCTGGCGTGCGGGACAGCTTTCCCCTGATGCGCCCACCGCTGACAGAGGCACCTTAAAATGAACCTGGTAGAACTGCAGAATGTCAGCCTTGCTTATGGCCGGATGGAGGTTATAAAAAACCTTTCTCTGCACCTGGCCGAAGGTGAAATACTTGGTTTATTCGGTCATAACGGTGCCGGCAAAACAAGCACTATGAAAATGATCCTTGGTCTGCTCGCGCCCGGCAGCGGCCACGTTCAGGTATTTGGTAATACTCCGGATCATACCGAAGTCCGTAAGCGGCTTGGTTATTTACCGGAAAACGTTATGTTTTATCCGCAATTAAGCGGCGAGGAAACACTGACTTATTTTGCCCGCCTGAAGGGGGCTGCTAACCATCAGGTCGGAGAATTACTGGAAAAAGTCGGGCTGACCCATGCCGCTAAACGTAAAGTAAAAACCTACTCCAAAGGTATGCGTCAGCGGTTGGGCCTGGCTCAGGCATTGCTGGCAAATCCACGCCTGTTATTACTGGACGAGCCGACCGTCGGCCTGGACCCGGTAGCCACGCAGGAACTTTACCAGTTTCTGAACGAGCTGCGTCAGAACGGCACCGGCATTATTCTCTGTTCGCATGTATTACCCGGTGTTGAACCTTACATCAGCCGTGCCGCCATTCTGGCCGGCGGTCAGTTACAGGCTGTCGGCACTCTGAGTGAATTACGCCGTCAGGTAGCACTGCCAACACGCATACGCCTTGGCAGTCTTCCGGAACCGGAGCACTGGCGAGCCCGGTTATCCGGTCTTGGTTTCGATTCCCGCTGTATTGGCCGGGATGCTCTCGAAGTTTTAACTCACAACGGCGCCCACCGGGAGTTACTTAACACCCTGATAAACAGCAGTGAAGCCGCCGATCTGGAGGTCAGCCCCCCCTCCCTCGATGATCTGTACCGCCATTTTGCGGTCGTCCCGGCACCGGAGAAATCGCAATGATGCAAGTCTGGAATATCGCCATTAAAGAGCTGAATGATGGCCTGCGTAACCGCTGGCTGCTGGCTATCAGTCTGCTGTTTGCCATTCTCGCTGCGGGTATTGCCTGGCTTGGCTCAGCCGCCGCCGGCCAGGTTGGTTTCAGTTCCATTCCGGCAACCATTGCCAGCCTGGCCAGCCTGGCAACATTTCTGGTTCCGCTGATTGCGCTGTTGCTTGCTTACGATGCCATCGTGGGTGAAGAAGAAGGCGGAACCCTGTTGTTATTGCTGACCTACCCGCTCAGTCGCGGGCAGTTACTACTGGGGAAATTTATTGGTCATGGGCTGATTCTTGCGCTCGCCACATCCATTGGTTTTGGCAGTGCCGCCATCGCCATTGCGTTATTGGTCAGTGATCTGGATATCTGGCTGCTGATTCATTCGTTTTCACGGTTTATTTTTTCAGCCACATTACTGGGCTGGGTTTTCCTTGCACTGGCCTATTTTCTCAGCAGCAAAGCCAGCGAAAAATCCACCGCAGCCGGCCTCGCGCTTGGTGTGTGGTTTCTGTTTGTGCTGGTGTTTGATCTCAGTCTGCTGGCATTGCTGGTGTTCAGTAAGGGGCAGCTCAATCCTGACCTTCTGCCATGGCTTTTACTGCTTAATCCCACCGATATTTTCCGGCAAATAAATCTGTCCGGTCTTGGCGACAGCAGCTCAATGAATGGCGTTATGGCTTTGGGGCAGGATTTACCCATCACTAATGCCGGACTGTGGATATCATTATTTGTCTGGCTGATTTTCAGCCTGGGTATTGCTCATTTCACCTTACGCCGCCGTGCGATTTAATTTTATAAAGGATAAATTTATGAAAAAAGTATGCTCTTTCATTTCTGTCGCTACCCTGATGTTCAGCGCATTGCTGGCCGGCTGCAGCCAGCCCACCAACAGTGAAACCGCGAAGCAATCACCTGTTGCTTTTCATTCCTCAGATGAGTGCCACGTGTGCGGTATGGCCATCACCCGCTTTCCCGGCCCCAAGGGCGAGGCGATAACCGGCAATGGCAAAACCAGAAAGTTCTGCTCATCCGCCGAGATGCTGCAGTGGTGGTTGCAGCCTGAAAATCAGGTTCAGAACATGACGTTATACGTTCACGATATGAGCCGCAGTGATTGGCACAAGCCGGATGATGCACATCTGATTGATGCCACGCAGGCATTTTATGTTGTTGCACCGGATATGGCAGGCGCAATGGGCACACCAATTGCCAGTTTCGCTGATAAAGAAAAGGCAGAATTTTTTGCTTCCGACAGAAAGACCAGCGTGATGACATTCGACCAGTTAAAAGACGCCCTGCTGCAACATCAGAATACGATGGGCGGAAGCCATTCCAAAGATCACAGCATGCACCATTAAGGCGGGAATGATTATGGGAATAAGTCCATGGCAGTTACTGATCGTCCTTCTGATTGTACTTGTGTTATTTGGCGGTAAACGTCTGCGCTCTCTGGGCGGTGACCTTGGTGGTGCGATCCGGGATTTTCGTAAAGCAGCTAACAAACAACCCGAAGATAGCGAGCAATAGTTCCTGGCCCAACCGTCTGCCGTGAAAAAATCACGGCAGGCACCTATTTTATCGATTCCATACGCCTCCGTTCACCGAATGCCAGCGTCAATTCCGCTGCGCGGGTCCGGTACATCAAACAGGTTTTTGGTTATGGCAAGGTCCACTATGACGGCCTCGCCAGGATCAACAACCGGCTGCTTTGGCTGGCAGCGTTCAAAAACTTCCTGATCGATGGAAAATACCTGCTGGCGGCCTGCGTGGCTGGCCATCGATATCTGCCATAAAGCATGATGCTGATAAGGTATTGGCAGCCACCAAAGCCGGATATATTTTCCAGCCCCGGTGGGGTAGGGTCGGGGCCTGATGCGGAGGTCGTTATGCAATTACAGAATTCTGCGCTGTGGCGCACTCAGGCTCTTATTAATGGTGAATGGCTGGCCGGTTCCCGCCAGTTTGCGGTACTGAACCCGGCCGATGGCTCGGTGCTGGCACAGGTGGCTGATCTGGGCGCCGACGATACCCGTCGCGCCATCGAAGCGGCGGCTGCCGCCATGCCGGCCTGGCAGCAATTACCGGCCGTACAACGCAGCAATGTGTTGTGGCGCTGGTATGAATTGCTGCTGGACAATCAGGAAGACCTGGCCCGGCTGATGACGGCGGAACAAGGTAAACCGCTGGCGGAATCGCGCGGTGAAATTGCTTACGGGGCGTCTTACGTTCGCTGGTTTGCCGAAGAAGCACGGCGGGTTTATGGCGATATTATTCCATTGCCACAGGCTGATCGCCGTGGTCTGGTGATCCATCAGCCGGTCGGCGTAGTCGCCGCCATTACGCCGTGGAATTTCCCCAATGCCATGATTGCCCGCAAAGTGGCGCCAGCGCTGGCGGCCGGTTGCGCGGTGGTGCTGAAGCCAGCGGCAGAAACGCCGCTGTCGGCGCTGGCGATGGCAGAACTGGCGTTACAGGCCGGTGTTCCGGCGGGTATTTTCAATGTGATCACCGCCACCGATGCGCCGGCGGTGGGCGCCGAGATGACCAGCAACCCGCAGGTGCGCAAAGTCACCTTTACCGGCTCGACGCCGGTGGGCAAATTATTGCTGCAACAATGTGCAACCACGGTAAAACGTACGTCAATGGAGCTGGGCGGTAACGCGCCGGTGATCATCTTTGACGATGCCGATCTTGATCTGGCCATTAACGGCACCCTGGCCGCCAAATTCCGCAATGCCGGCCAGACCTGTATCTGCAGCAACCGTTTGCTGGTGCAGGCCGGTATTTACCCGGAATTTGTCCGGCGGCTACAGGAAGCCGTAGCGGCGTTCCGTGTCGGTAACGGCATGGACGAAGGGGTGACGCAGGGGCCGTTAATTTCCCCGCAGGCGGTGGCCAAGGTGCATGCCAAAGTGCAGGCCGCGCAGGCTGGCGGCGCGCAGTTGGTATGCGGCGGCGAGTTGTCACCGCTGGGGGAATATTTTTATCCACCGACTATTCTTACCGGAGTCACGCCGGCCATGGCGGTGTGGCAGGAAGAAATTTTCGGCCCGGTGGCGCCGGTGCTGAAATTCACTACCGAAGCCGAAGCCATTGCGCTGGCCAACGACACCAATGCCGGATTGGCGGCTTACCTATTCAGCCGCGATATGGGCCGTTGCTGGCGCGTCAGCGAAGCCCTGCAATACGGCATGGTGGGGGTGAATGAAACCGCCATCAGTTCCGAGCAGATTCCGTTCGGCGGCGTCAAAGAATCCGGCAGTGGCCGTGAAGGCTCAAAATACGGCCTGCAGGACTATCTGGAAACCAAGTACATTTGCATGGGCGGGTTACAGAGGTAAGCCACTGCAACAGAAGCAGGAGTAAGCATGGACAGTAACAAAATATCGGTGTGGGATATTTTTGTACGTTTGTTTCACTGGTCACTGGTGGCCGCTATTGGTTTTGCCTGGTGGACGGGCGAGCAGGGCGGTGAATGGATGGACTGGCATAAGCGCTGCGGTTACGCCGTGCTGGGGTTGGTGGTTTTCCGCTTGCTGTGGGGCTTCGCCGGCCCTGTGTATGCGCGCTTCAGTCATTTTTTGTACGGCATTCGCACCACACTGGGTTATGGCCGGTCGGTCGTTAAACGACAGGACCCGCCTTACCTGAGCCATAATCCGCTCGGTGGCTGGGCGGTGCTGGCGTTGTTGCTGCTCTGTGCGCTGCAGGCCGGCACCGGGTTGTTTGCCAACGACGATATTTTTACCGAAGGGCCGCTGGTGCATCTGGTCGGGTATGACTGGAGTTCGGAGATTACCCGCTGGCACAAATCGTTGTTTGATCTGTTGCTGGCGGTCATCGGTCTGCATGTGGCCGCGGTGCTGTTCCATCAGTTGGGCCGGCGTGAGCCCCTGTTGCAGGGGATGATTACTGGCCGCAAGCCCGTCGCTGGCGCCGTGGATGTGCAGCCGGCCGTCACCTCTGGGACTGGCGTGTGGGTGAAAGGGGTGCTGCTGGCCGGGCTGGCGGTGCTGACCGTGTGGGGTGTTATTAATCTTTAACCGGCAACCGTGATCGTTGGTCACGCCGGACTATTTATTGGGAGAATCGCTATGTTCAACGCTCTGATTATCCGTAAGGACGACCAACAGCCCAAGCCACAGCAGCAGGTGGCGCTGGAGCAGGTTGACGAACAGCAGCTGCCGGAAGGCAATGTAACGGTGCAGGTTGGCTGGACCACCATGAATTACAAAGATGCACTGGCCATTACCGGCGCATCACCAGTGGTGCGCAGCTTCCCGATGGTGCCGGGCATTGATTTTGCCGGCACGGTGGTGGAATCCCGTGATCCGGCCTACCAGAAAGGCGACCAGGTGGTGCTGAACGGTTGGGGCGTCGGTGAAAAACACTGGGGTGGCATGGCCGGCCTGGCGCGGGTGCCCGGTGACTGGCTGGTACCGCTGCAGGCTCCTTTTACCCAGAAACAGGCCATGGGCATCGGCACCGCCGGTTATACCGCCATGCTCTGTGTGCTGGCGCTGGAAAAACAGGGCATTACGCCAGACTCTGGTCCGGTGCTGGTGACCGGGGCGGCCGGTGGTGTGGGCAGTGTGGCAGTCGCCCTGCTGGCCAAACTGGGCTATCAGGTAACGGCCATGACCGGCCGGGAACAGGAAGCCGATTTCCTGCGCTCACTGGGAGCGGCCGAGATTATCAGCCGGGATGGTTACAGCCAGCCGGGACGGCCGCTGAACAAAGAACGCTGGGCGGCCGCTATTGATGTAGCCGGCGGTCAGGTATTGGCCAATGTCTGTGCCGAAATGCGTTACCGCGGCGTGGTGGCGGCCTGTGGTCTGGCGGCCGGAATGGATTTTCCGGCGACCGTGGCACCCTTTATTTTGCGCGGTGTCACGCTGGTGGGGGTCGATAGTGTGATGGCGCCTTATGCCGACCGGCTGCAGGCCTGGCAGCGGCTGGCACAGGATCTGGATATTACCGCGCTGGAAAAAGTGATGCAGGAAGTGCCGCTGGAACAGGTACAGGAACTGGCGCCGCAGCTGCTGGCTGGTCAGATTCGTGGCCGCCTGGTTATTCCGGTTGCGGACTGAGCAGCCCTGACCGGTTACAGCACAATGTAGTCATTTCTGAACGCACACTCCTGGTGCGGTTCCCGCACCAGGTGTACGTATAACCCCTCGATCTGATCCAGTTGCAGACAGTCGTCCACCTCGGCCAGATTATCGCGGTGTGGTTTAAGCCAGAGTTCGCCGGCGCGCGCTTTGGCCTGTTGTTTGGCACTCTGCATATCGTCTGCCACCAGCAGCAGATAGCGGTGATCTTCACCGAATACCTGTTTTAAATACCCACCCAGATTAACAAAATACAGCCGTGGACCGGCCGCTGGTGGCTCAGGACGCAGCCGCACAGCATAGTCATCCACACCATCAATCTGCATCCAGGCATCAATGTGGACCCGTTTCGGGTCGCCGAACCAGTTGCGGATCAGGGCCGGGTAGGTGTGTGGCAGCGTATCGCCACAGGCAAACACAATATCGTGGACTTCAATTTTGGCGCGCGGATGGTGGCCGCCAAGCATCACCATATACAGCATGGGCAGCAGGCTCTTCAGGCGGGGGGAAATCAGGGTGCCGGCCGGCTGGCCGGCACCCGGCGGGCTCAGTCTCTGAAGTTATCGTGACAGGCTTTGCAGGTTTTGGCCGCGGCCATAAAGGCCGGGCGGATGCTGTTCAGGTCACCGCTTTGGGCTGCAGTCGCCAGCTCGGCGGTGGCTTGCTGGAAGTCCTGCATACCGGCGTCAAACTTGGCGCGTTCGGTTTCAATTTTCGGCAGTGCGGCGGTTTTTTTGTCGTAGGTGCCCGGCAGGAAGGCTTCGCCCGGCATCTGGCTCAGCGCGGCCAGTAGATTGGCGCGGCGGCTGAATTCTTCGGCGTTAAATTCGGTTTTGCCTTTTACCATGTCGCCCAGCGGGCCGAAGTGCCATTTCACCGCTTTGAACACACCCTGACGATATTCAATGGCTTCAAAGGGTTTTACCTGGGCGCTGGCAATGCCGGCGGTGGCGGTTAAGGCGGCGGTCAGGCCGATCAGCAGCATTTTCTTCATGGGATTTCCTCTCTCATTAACGATTGCCGTAGCATGGTGGCGGTCAGTCTATCCCCCATAATGAGTAGGGCCTAGTAATGAGTGACAGCTTATTACCTTCCTTTACACATCCGTGGCCGGTTTGTCCTCAGGGGCAGGGCTGTCATTCAATTCACGCAATAATTCCAGTCCCTTACGGCGCTGGGCCGCCAGAATGGAGATTTTTTCCTCCAGTTCCTGGCGCGCCGTCGGCTCGTGACATTCGGCCAGTACGTCGTCCAGCTCATGTTGTTTATGCCGCAGTTTACGCAGGGCGGCTTTCAGCTCTTTGCGCTGCCGTTGGCGTTCACGCTGGTGGTTATCGAACAACGCATTGAGCTTTTTGACCATTTTAGAAATTTTCATGGTTGGTCTCCGGCAGTGTTATCACTGCGTTGTTCATCCAGCTGGCGATTAATGGCCGACAGCTCTGCGGCTTCCAGATTCAGGTTATCCGGTTCTTCCGATTGTGGCCGGTCGGCATCAATAAACAGATAGCGGGCGGCACTCAGCAGGCTGTTGCAGATATCGTAGACATAGCCTTTGTCGGTCAGCAGCGAGGTGGCCATGCCGGTGGTGATTTTGCGGCCGCGGATAAGCCCTTCAATCAGGGTATCCGACAGTTCGCGCTCGCGCTCGGTCAGCAGTAACTGGTGGTCCAGTGCCAGCCGGCTTTCGGTTGGCTCTTCCATGTGGCGCACGTCATTGATGGTGCGTAATACATCGCCAATCTGCAGGCGCAGTTGCTGGTAAGCCTGGGCCATTTCGGGGTTCTCGCTGTGCACATAAAACAGCAGGTTACGCTGTAAATGTTTCACTCCTTTGATCGCTTCAATTAAATGATGGTCGGCGGCACGCAGCTCACGCAGCCGTTCGTCAAAGGTGCCGCTGGTTTTTTCCCGGGCGCTGCTGATAAAGCCGATGATGCTGGAATAGATGCCTTTCACCTGCTGTTCGTAGCGCTGCTGCAGGTTGGTCGCGGCAGCTGAACGGCTGTTGTCCGTCAGTAAGGGGAGGGGTTGGCCACGATTAAATTCGTCGGCATGCCATCCCAATCCTTCAATTAATAAGTCGGTGGACAGACTGTAGAGGCGGATGCTTTCGTTCCGGGTAACGGAAACCGCCGCCGCCGGTGATTCCATTGCGGCCTGGTTTAGATATTGTGGCTGACTGTCTTCCTGCTCTTTGGTGCGAATTATGCGTTCCAGAAAACGTTGCAGGCGTTGCAGTTGGGGCAGCATTAAGGCAATCCCCAGTAAGTTAAACAGGGTGTGGAAGACGGCCAGTTTCATGGTGTGGTTGTCGGCAGCAATCCCCATGGCATGGCTCAGGTGTTCCACAATCCAGAGCAGTGCCGGCAGCATTAACAGCGCCACAACGCCGGTGAACAGGTTGAACACCAGGTGTCCCATAGCCAGGCGTTTACCCGCACTGTTGGCACCGATACTGCCAAATACCGCCGTGGTGACGGCGGTTCCCACGTTAGCCCCAATGGCCAGGGCCAAAGCGGCTTCATAGCTTATTTGCCCAACGGACAGTGC
The DNA here is from genome assembly GCF_016132445.1 of Venatoribacter cucullus. Taxonomy (NCBI): domain Bacteria; kingdom Pseudomonadati; phylum Pseudomonadota; class Gammaproteobacteria; order Oceanospirillales; family Oceanospirillaceae; genus Venatoribacter; species Venatoribacter cucullus. The sequence goes on from NZ_CP046056.1 coordinate 205,666, forward strand.
CGCGAGGGTGAGTACCAAGGTGGCATGGCTGGACTGCAGAACCACCGTGGCCAGTATCCCAAACAGGGTGAACAACAGGATGCCGGCGATACCGCCCGGGGCGATGGTTGTCAGATCCAGGCCATCCTGCATGCCGCCGAAGCCATCCTTCATGTAATCAATACCAAGAAACAGGAAGCCGATACCCAGCAGAATATTGCCCAGTGCGGTGCGCCCCTGGGTTTGCTGAAATTGCAGCAGCACACCAAAGATCAGCAGCGGCATGGCCAGCTTTGAAAGACTGATGTTCAGACCAAAGCCGGCAATCAGCCAGGCACCGGTGGTTGTACCCAGGTTGGCGCCAAAGATGACACCAAGACCAGCGCCCAGCTTCATCATGCCGGCGGACAAAAATGAAATGGTCAGCACCGAAACCAGGGTGCTAGATTGCATAACGCTGGTGGCGACTGCGCCAAACAGCATGGCACGAGGTGTGGATTGCGTGGCGCGGTGCAGAACTTGCTCCAGTATCCCTCCGCTGAATGCCTGAAAGCCCCGCTCCAGTAACATCATCCCAAATAAAAAGAGCGCGACACCAGCGGCAAGAATCTGCAGGGTGGGGCTGGTCCAGAAGCCAATACCCAACAGCAGCATAATGACGGGTAACAACAGGCGTTTGAGTAGTTCCAAGAGGCGATCCTTCGTGTCATCAGGCCGGAAGAGTCAGTGCCGCCACAGCCGCCGGCAAGCGGCCATAGCATGACGAACGTGCCATTACCCCAGGTGACGTTTCAGTGGTTCGTGCTGGGCCGCTTCCAGACGCGGACCAAACTGACTGACCACCTGTGCCGAGGCGGCAGACGCCAGACGGCCGGCGGCGGCAAAATCGTAACCATGGGTAATGGCGTATAAAAACGCTCCGGCAAACATATCACCGGCGCCGTTGCTGTCTACTGCGGTAACCTGATGTGGCGCAATCTTATGCAGGGTTTCACCATCAAAGGCGACAGCGCCTTTATTACCCAGGGTAACGGCAAAGGTGCGGGCGAATTTTTTCAAGCCGGCAATAGCATCGTCCAGGTTGTCAGTGCCGGCCATCAGACGGGCTTCCTGCTCATTGCAGAACAACAGGTCGACACCCTCACCCAGCATTTCCTGCAGGCCGTCTTTAAAAAACTGCACCATGGCCGGGTCGGAAAAAGTCATGGCCACTTTAACGCCATGCCGGCGCGCCAGTTCCCGTACCCGGATAGCTGCCGCCCGGGAAGTGTCTGAGGTGACCAGGTAGCCTTCTATATAAACGTATTCGGACTGTGCCAGTGCGTCTTCGTGAATATGCTTTTCATGCAGGTCGCTGGTAATGCCCAGGTAGGTGTTCATGGTGCGCTCGGCGTCCGGAGTAATCATGACCAGGCATTTGCCGGTGACGCCTTCGTCCCGCTCGCCGCCCATGTTGGTGTCGACACCGGCCGCTTTTAAATCATTCACATAAAAATCACCGGCTTCATCATTGGCGACGTTACAGGTGTAAAAGGTTTTGGCGCCAAAATAAGAGGCCCCGATAATGGTGTTGGCCGCACTGCCACCGCAGGCGCGTTTTTTCAGCGGATGGCTGTGCAGCAGTTGTTGCAGTAATTGTTCCTGCTGGTTGGCATCAATCAGGGTCATTACGCCTTTCTGAATACCGGCGGTGCTGAAAAATGCATCACTGACTTCAAACTCTTTATCAACCAGCGCGTTGCCGATGCCATAAATGTGGTAACCCATGCTTTCTCTCCGCAAAAAATTGGCCAGAGTTTAGCCGATTGTCGGCAGCGGCGGAAATTGACTTACCGGCAGGCAGCGGCACCGGCTGTGCGCTGTACAACCTTCCGGTATAGTGCGCAGCAGAGGTGGGTAGCATGCTGAATAACATTTTACGCTTGCTGGCCGATGGCCAGTTTCATTCCGGCGAAGAGCTGGGTGAAGCCCTGGGCGTCAGCCGGGCAGCGGTGTGGAAACAATTAAAAAAACTGGAAGAGCTGGAAATACCTTGTTCATCGGTAAAGGGTAAGGGTTACCGCTTGCAGGATGCCATTGAATTGCTCGACCAGGATGTTATCCGCCGCCAGCTGACCCAGCGGTTGGATATTCTGGACGTATTGCTGGATGTGGATTCCACTAACACCTGGTTATTTCAGCGTGCGGCCGACCACATGGGTAAACGCTATGCGGTACTGGCGGAAAAACAGGTGGCGGGTCGTGGCCGGCGCGGCCGGCACTGGGTCAGTCCGTTCGGTAAAAATATTTATTTGTCGCTGCTGGTGTCATTCAGTGGCGGGCTGGCCGCGCTGGAAGGCTTAAGCCTGATGACCGCCATTGCGGTGGAGCGGGCGCTGGCGAAGCTGGGTATTGACGGTATTGGGCTGAAGTGGCCGAACGATGTCTACGCCAACGGCAAAAAACTGGCCGGTATTCTGCTGGAGGTAACCGGCGAATATAGCAGCCATTGTCAGGTGGTTATTGGTATCGGCCTCAATCTGTCCCTCAGCGATCATGATGCCGCCCGCATTGAACAACCCTGGGCTGAGCTGCGCAGCCTGAAGCCCGGGTTGTCTCGCAATCAGGTGGCGGCGGCGGTACTGGATGAACTACTGCAAGCGGTGGACGAATTTCAGCGCGACGGTTTTGCGCCGTATCAGCAGTACTGGGCCGAGCGCGATATCTTTATGCATAAAGAAGTCCGTATTGTCGCCGCCAGCAACGAAAAGCGCGGTGTGGTTAAAGGCGTTAACCGTAAAGGTGAATTAATGCTGCACTCGGAGCGCGGCATGGAAGTGATTAATGCCGGAGAAATCAGTGTCCGTGCTGCTGATTGATGCGGGTAATACCCGTTGCAAATGGCAGCTGCGCGCTGCCGGTCAGATATTAGAAGAGGGCAGTGCCGCCTACGCGGCACTGCCGGCCGATTGGCCAGAGGCTGACCGTGTTGTGGTTGCCTGTGTGGCCGGGCAGCCGGATTTGCAGGACCGCCTGCGTCAGCGCTATGGCGAGCGCTTGTATTGGCTGAGCGAACCGCTGGCCGGTTATCCGCATTTCCATCATTGTTACCCGCAGCCGCAGCGGCTGGGGGTGGATCGCTGGCTGGCCATGCTGGGGGCGCGGACGCACGGCAGCGGCAATGTGCTGGTGGTGGATGCCGGTACGGCCCTGACCATTGATTTAATGAATGCTGCCAATCAGCATGAGGGCGGATTTATAGTGCCGGGGCTGGAACTTGCTCAGCAGGCGCTGTTCAACAACACCGCCCGGGTGCGGCCTTTTGTGGATGAGCAGGTGCAGACTGCACTGGTGCCCGGCCGTGATACGCTCAGCTGTGTCAGTGCCGGTGTGCAGCGGCAATTACAGGCGCTGGTAATGTCGGTGGTGCAGGACTACCCGGATTACCGGTTGTTTATCAGCGGAGGGGATGGCCACTGGCTGGCGCAACGGCTGGCGGTGCCACCTTCTCCGCATCTGATTTTTGAAGGTATGGAATCCTTATGCGCTGGATATTTCTGACCCTGGTGTTTGGCAATTTATTGCTGCTGGCATTGTTCTGGCAGCAGCAGAATAAAACTGAAATGGCGCCGGTCGTGGCCCTGGATATTCCTGCCAACAGCCGTCAGTTGCAATTGGTTCAGGAGCTGGCCGAACCCTTGCCGGCGGCAGCGCCGCGCAAAGTGGCCAACGGGGAGCGGCAGCCGCTGTGCTATGTGGCCGGTCCTTATGCTGATGAGCTGGATGCTCGTCACCTGTTGGCGCGGGCGGCAGCACTGAGCCTCAGCGGGCGCATTAATAGCGTAGAGATTGCCACCGGTGAGCCGGCTGAGTACTGGGTGCTGGTGCCGCCGCGGGCATCACGGGCGGAGGCCATGCGGGTATTGCGGGAATTGCAGCAGCGCTCTTACGACAGTTACATCGTGACTCAGGGCGATCTGGCCGAAGCGGTGTCGCTGGGTTTATTCCGCAATAAAGAATCGGCGTACCGGCTGCAGAAAACCATTGAAAGCTACGATATTCCCGCCGAAGTGCGGGTAATGAATAAAGCCAGTCGTGAATACTGGGTGGAAATCCGTGAAGTGGCACAGCTGAATGACCGGATGCGCGAGCGCATCCGGGCGGCTGATACCGGGATCAGCTGGGAGCTGGTGGAATGTAAAAGCCGCTGAATCCTGTTGCGCCGCTGCTTTTTTCTTAAGTTGATAATAAATAAGAAAAAAGTGGTTGACAGGGTTGGGGGGCATCAAGATAATACGCGCCACTTTGGTGGGGTTCCCGAGCGGCCAAAGGGATCAGACTGTAAATCTGACGCGAAAGCTTCGCTGGTTCGAATCCAGCCCCCACCACCAGTTTTCAGATAGCAGCCGGGTCTGTTATCGGAGTGAGCAGGAAGCACGGGCTGCTGTTGAACGCGCTGACTGCGGTATGCGGGTATAGTTCAATGGTAGAACCTCAGCCTTCCAAGCTGATGATGCGGGTTCGATTCCCGCTACCCGCTCCAACAACATTGCTGATATAGCTCAGTCGGTAGAGCGCATCCTTGGTAAGGATGAGGTCCCCAGTTCGACTCTGGGTATCAGCACCATATTTAAGCGGAAAGGCAGGCCATTGGTCTGCCTTTTTGTGTATGAAAAACTTCCACTGATAAAGAGACAGGGTCATGGCTAAGGAAACGTTTGAACGCTCGAAACCCCACGTAAACGTAGGCACTATCGGTCACGTTGACCACGGTAAAACCACTCTGACAGCGGCACTGACCCGCGTATGTTCAGAAGTATGGGGTGGTAAAGCAGTAGCGTTCGACGGTATCGACAAGGCACCGGAAGAGCGTGAGCGTGGTATCACCATTTCTACTTCTCACGTTGAATACGAGTCACCGACCCGCCACTACGCACACGTAGATTGCCCGGGCCACGCCGACTACGTTAAAAACATGATTACCGGTGCTGCCCAGATGGACGGCGCGATCCTGGTGTGTGGTTCAACTGACGGCCCGATGCCGCAGACCCGTGAGCACATCCTGCTGTCCCGTCAGGTAGGCGTACCTTACATTGTTGTGTTCCTGAACAAAGCTGACCTGCTGGCTGAAGACTGCGGCGGCGCGGATTCTGACGAATACGCCGAGATGCTGGAGCTGGTAGAAATGGAACTGCGTGACCTGCTGTCTGAATACGACTTCCCGGGTGACGACACTCCGATTATCCCAGGTTCTGCGCTGATGGCCCTGAACGGCCAGGATGAGAACGGCATGGGTACTTCTGCCGTTAAGAAACTGGTAGAAACTCTGGATGCTTACATTCCGGAACCTGAGCGTGCCATCGACGGCGCCTTCCTGATGCCGATCGAAGACGTATTCTCCATTCAGGGTCGTGGTACCGTAGTAACCGGTCGTGTAGAGCGTGGTATCGTTCGTACGGGTGAAGAACTGGCCATCGTTGGTATTCGTGAAACCACCAAGACCACCTGTACCGGTGTGGAAATGTTCCGCAAGATCCTGGACGAAGGCCGTGCTGGTGAAAACGTTGGTGTACTGCTGCGTGGTACCAAGCGTGATGACGTAGAGCGTGGTCAGGTACTGGCCAAGCCGGGCTCCATCACCCCGCACACCAAGTTTGAATCCGAAGTCTACGTACTGGGCAAAGACGAAGGCGGCCGTCACACTCCGTTCTTCAAAGGCTACCGTCCGCAGTTCTACTTCCGTACCACTGACGTAACCGGTTCAGTAGAACTGCCGGAAGGCGTAGAGATGGTAATGCCGGGCGACAACGTGAAACTGGTTGTTACCCTGATTCACCCGATCGCGATGGACGACGGTCTGCGCTTTGCGATCCGTGAAGGCGGCCGTACTGTAGGCGCCGGTGTTGTGGCTAAGATCATTGAATAATTCGCCCGGAGCGAATTATGACAGCCGGAGGCTGGCCCGATAGGGCGAGGGCAGGAAGCCCGCAGCAATGATGATTTTTGCCAGACGCTAGACGCTAGACGCTACAAGCGAAAAGCCGAAAGCGACAAAAAGCCCTGCCAGTAATGGTGGGGCTTTTAAAAGCGGAATTCGTTCCGTTTGCTCGACGGGTGTAATGCCCGGTGTGGTAATTTAGAAAAAATATCGGTTAATCAAGTTGTTAGGGCTTGATTAATCGTCCGGGCTGCAGTATCTTCCTGCGCCCTAATTGAGTGTCTTTAGGCCAGTAGTTCAATTGGTAGAGCACCGGTCTCCAAAACCGGGTGTTGGGGGTTCGAGTCCCTCCTGGCCTGCCAAATTTAAGAATGGCAGCTTCGGCTGCCATTTTTGGCTTCAGGGAATAGCGATGAGTACTGAAAGCAAAGCAAGAAAATCACCGTTGGATATGTTCAAGTGGTTGCTGGCGGTTGGCGTGTTTGGCGCGGCCGTTGTGGGTAACTATTTGTATGCTGACCTGGGTCTGATTTATCGCGTTCTGGCGGTGGTTGGTCTGATGCTGGTCAGTGCCGGTATTGCCCTGAGCAGTACGCAGGGGAAAGCCTTTCTGCAGCTGCTGAAAGAAGCCAATGTCGAACGACGAAAAGTAGTGTGGCCGACCCGGCAGGAAACCACCCAGACCACGCTGATTGTCGTGGTTGTTGTGTTTGTAATGGCGCTGGTTTTGTGGGGTATGGATTCCCTGTTCGGGTGGCTGGTCCGGTTATTGGTAGGCTGAGGAGCAGAATATGGCTATGCGTTGGTATGTGGTTCACGCCTATTCGGGCTACGAAAAGCGGGTTCAGAGTGCGCTGCTGGAGCGTATTCAGCTGCACAATATGCAGGATTATTTTGGTGACGTGCTGGTGCCCACGGAAGAAGTGGTTGAAGTGCGTGACGGTAAAAAACGTAAGAGCGAGCGTAAGTTCTATCCCGGCTATGTGCTGGTACAGATGGATATGAACGACGAGAGCTGGCACCTGGTTAAGCAAACTCCGCGGGTAATGGGCTTTATCGGCGGTACGGCTGATAAGCCGGCACCGATCACTGATCGTGAAGCCGATGCCATTCTGCAGCGTGTGCGTGACGGCGCTGATCGTCCGACCCATAAAACCATTTATGAGCCGGGTGAAGTGGTGCGCGTTACCGATGGTCCGTTTGCTGACTTCAATGGTGTGGTGGAAGGTGTCGACTACGACAAGTCCCGCCTGCAGGTTGCAGTAACAATTTTTGGTCGTGCTACGCCGGTTGAGCTTGAGTTCACTCAGGTTGAGAAGTCCGCGTAACACATAATCAATGGCCGCCTGGCGGTCGGGGAGCTGCGGTGCTGAACCGCAGCGTTAATACCCATCAGGAGCATAAATATGGCTAAGAAAGTAGAAGGCTACATCAAGCTGCAGGTTGCAGCTGGTAAAGCAAACCCGTCGCCACCGGTAGGTCCGGCTCTGGGTCAGAAAGGTCTGAACATCATGGAATTCTGTAAAGCGTTCAATGCTCAGACTCAGGGTATGGAAGCCGGTATGCCGGTACCTGTGATCATCACTGCGTACAGCGACCGTTCTTTCACCTTCGAACTGAAAACTCCGCCGGCGGCTTACCTGCTGAAAAAAGCAGCTGGTATCAGCAGTGGTTCAGCGCGTCCGAACACCAATAAAGTGGGTACTGTTACCCGTGCTCAGCTGGAAGAGATCGCCACTATGAAGGCGAAAGATCTGACCGCTGCAGACATGGATGCAGCCGTACGCTCCATCGCGGGTTCTGCCCGTTCTATGGGTCTGAACGTGGAAGGAGTTGAATAATGGCTAAGCTGACCAAGCGCCAGAAAGCAATCGCCGAGAAAGTGGTTCCGGGCAAGATCTACTCTGTAGAAGAAGCCGCTGCCCTGCTGAGCGAACTGTCTGTTGTTAAATTCAAAGAGTCTGTCGACGTAGCCGTTAATCTGGGTATCGACGCTCGTAAATCCGACCAGGGCGTTCGCAGCGCTACCGTACTGCCGCACGGCACCGGTAAGACCATGCGCGTTGCTGTGTTCACTCAGGGTGCCAATGCTGAAGCCGCTAAGGCTGCTGGTGCTGATGAAGTGGGCATGGAAGATCTGGCCGAGAAAATCAAAGGTGGTGATCTGAACTATGACGTGGTTATTGCTTCCCCGGATGCAATGCGCGTTGTGGGTGCTCTGGGTCAGGTGCTGGGTCCGCGTGGTCTGATGCCGAACCCGAAAGTGGGTACTGTTACCCCGGACGTCGCTACCGCGGTTAAAAATGCCAAAGCAGGTCAGGTTCGTTACCGTAACGACAAGAACGGCATCATTCACACCACCATCGGTAAAGTGGATTTCAGTGCGGAAGCCCTGAAAGACAACCTGGTGGCGCTGCTGTCTGATCTGCGTAAAGCCAAACCGACTTCCGCCAAAGGCGTATATATGAAGAAAGTGACCCTGAGCACCACCATGGGTCCTGGTTTGGTTATCGATCACGCGTCTCTGGACGTCTGATCAGCAAAGCTCTTTGGGGTTGCTGCTGGTTCTGCGGAACGCAGCAGCAGCTGTCAAAGACCGCAGGAGCCGGGGCGGCTCCATGAGTTGCCCTGACTTAATATTTCCTGCGTAGATGGTGTGTGGCCCCTTCAGAATTCTGAATAGTCACACCGAGACTGGCTCTTACGAGCTCTACTTAACTTGTTAGGAGTTAATCGTGGCCTTAGGACTCGAAGATAAGAAGGCGATCGTCGCCGAAGTCCAGGAAGCAGCACAAGGTGCTCTGTCTGCTGTTGTTGCGGATTCCCGCGGCGTAACAGTAGGCGCCATGACCGCTCTGCGTAAAGAAGCGCGTGAAGCTGGTGTGTGGATGAAAGTTGTCCGTAACACTCTGGCCCGTCGCGCTGTTGAAGGCACCCAGTACGAATGTCTGAAAGAGACATTCACCGGTCCTACTCTGATTGCATTTTCCGCTGAACACCCAGGTGCGGCTGCCCGTATCTTTAAAGAGTTCGCGAAAAAGAACAAAGAGTTTGAACTGAAAGGTGGTGCGTTCGATGGCAATATCGTTTCTGTTGATATGCTGGCAACTCTGCCGACTTACAACGAAGCACTTGCCAAGCTGATGAGCGTCATGAAAGAAGCTGCCGCCGGCAAACTGGTTCGTACCATTGCCGCTGTTCGCGACCAAAAAGAACAAGCTGCCTGATTATTTCAGGTGGGTTTAACGATTTAACGAGCGTAATGCTCCATTAATTCAGGAAAGTCTCATGTCTCTGACTAAAGAACAAATCATCGACGCTATCGCCGAAATGTCTGTAATGGACGTTGTAGAACTGGTTTCTGCGATGGAAGAAAAATTCGGCGTGTCTGCTGCTGCTGCAGTAGCTGCTGGTCCGGCTGCAGCTGCTGAAGCTGCTGAAGAACAGACCGAATTTACCGTAGTCCTGGCTTCTGCCGGCGACAAGAAAGTGAACGTGATCAAAGCCGTACGTGAACTGACTGGTCTGGGTCTGAAAGAAGCCAAAGGTCTGGTTGACGGCGCTCCGGGCACTGTTCAGGAAAACGTTTCTAAAGACGTTGCTGAAGCTTCTAAGAAAACTCTGGAAGAAGCTGGCGCGACTGTTGAAATCAAGTAATTTGCACATCGTTGCAAACTTGCTTCTGTCGCGCCAGATTGGCGCGACAACTGGCTGACGGGTAATTACCCGTCGGCCTTTTTCACGTTATGGAAATCGTGAGCACGCTGGCATAGTGCCGGGTTCAAACGCAAGCAAGTCCTTGAGCCACGGGTAAATTACCCAATCGAGGATACAGTCCGGGGATAACTGATGGCTTACTCATATACTGAGAAAAAACGTATCCGTAAGGATTTCGGTAAATTACCGAGTGTGATGGATGTGCCTTACCTGCTGGCCATTCAAATCGACTCCTATCGCAAGTTCCTCCAAGAAGGGGCAACCGCTGAAGAACGCATCGACATCGGTCTGCATGCGGCATTTAAGTCTGTTTTCCCGATCGTCAGCTATTCCGGGAATGCTGCACTGGAGTACGTGAGCTACCGCCTCGGTACCCCAGGTTTTGATGAAAAAGAATGTATGCTGCGTGGCGTTACTTATGCTGCTCCGCTGCGCGTAAAAGTGCGCCTGATTATCTACGATAAAGAATCAGCCACCAAAGCCATCAAAGATATTAAAGAGCAGGAAGTGTACATGGGCGAAATGCCGCTCATGACTGACAACGGTACTTTTATTGTTAACGGTACTGAGCGCGTTATCGTGTCTCAGCTGCACCGTTCACCGGGTGTGTTCTTTGATCACGACAAAGGCAAAACGCACTCTTCCGGCAAGCTGCTGTATAACGCCCGTATTATTCCGTACCGCGGCTCCTGGCTGGATTTTGAATTCGATCCGAAAGATCTGCTGTTCGTCCGTATTGACCGTCGTCGTAAGTTGCCGGCTTCCATTCTGCTGCGCGCCCTGGGCTACGATACCCAGGAAATTCTGGCGACCTTCTTTGAGAACGACAGCTACCGCCTGACCGCTGACGGTGCGATGCTGAAGCTGATTCCGTCACGTCTGCGTGGTGAAACCGCTGCCTTCGATATCAAAGACAACGAAGGCAATATCATCGTTGAAGCGACCCGTCGTATTACTGCCCGCCATATTAAACAACTGGAAAAAGCCAAGGTTGAAGAACTGGCGGTACCGGTTGAATACATGCTGGGTGAATCGCTGGCGAAAGATATTGTTAATACCAAGACCGGTGAAGTGCTGGCCACTGCCAACACCGAACTGACTGCTGAACTGCTGGGTAAGCTGACTGAAGCCGGTATTAAAGAGTTCGAAACCATCTACACCAACGAGCTGGATTGCGGCGCCTTTATGTCGGACACATTGCGTGCCGACCCGACTGGCAGCCCGCTGGAAGCACTGGTCGAAATCTACCGCATGATGCGTCCTGGCGAGCCGCCGACAAAAGAAAGCGCCGAGTCACTGTTCGAAAACCTGTTCTTCAGTGACGAACGTTACGACCTGTCTGCGGTGGGCCGGATGAAGTTCAACCGTCGTATCGGCCGTGATGAAATCACAGGTCTGGGTACGCTGGAAAAGAGCGACATCATCGCCGTGATGAAAACCCTGATCGAGATCCGTAACGGTAAAGGCGTGGTGGATGATATCGACCACCTGGGTAACCGTCGTATCCGTTCCGTGGGTGAAATGGCTGAAAACCAGTTCCGAGTGGGTCTGGTGCGGGTTGAGCGTGCGGTCCGTGAACGTCTGTCGATGGCCGAATCCGAAGGCCTGATGCCGCAGGATCTGATCAACGCCAAGCCAGTGGCTGCTGCTGTGAAAGAGTTCTTCGGCTCTTCTCAGCTGTCGCAGTTTATGGACCAGAACAACCCGCTGTCTGAAGTGACGCACAAGCGTCGTATTTCAGCACTCGGTCCGGGCGGTCTGACCCGTGAACGTGCCGGCTTCGAAGTGCGTGACGTACACGCCACTCACTACGGCCGTGTGTGCCCGATTGAAACGCCGGAAGGTCCGAACATTGGTCTGATCAACTCGCTGTCTTCTTATGCCCGCACCAACGAATACGGTTTCCTCGAAACACCGTATCGCCGGGTGGTGGATGGTGTGGTCACTGACGACATTATTTATGTGTCTGCCATTGAAGAATCTGACTACGTAATCGCTCAGGCATCCGTGCCGACCGACGCCAAGGGCCGTCTGCAGGGCGACCTGATTTCCGTGCGTCACCAGAACGAATTTACCGTGATGTCACCGGACAACGTCACGCTGATGGACGTATCACCGCAGCAGGTGGTTTCCATCGCCGCGTCACTGATTCCGTTCCTTGAGCACGACGACGCCAACCGCGCCCTGATGGGTTCCAACATGCAGCGTCAGGCCGTCCCGACGCTGAAGTCTGAGAAGCCTCTGGTGGGTACCGGTATGGAGCGCTCGGTCGCTGCCGACTCGGGTGTCTGCGTGGTGGCCAAGCGTGGTGGTGTGATCGATTCAGTCGATGCTTCCCGTATTGTGGTGAAGGTAAACGATGATGAAACGCTGGCGGGTGAAGCCGGTGTGGACATCTACAACCTGACCAAATACACCCGTTCTAACCAGAACACCTGTATTAACCAGCGTCCGCTGGTGAAAGCCGGTGATCAGATTGAGCGTGGCGACATCATGGCCGATGGTCCGTCGGTGGATATGGGTGAGCTGGCCCTGGGTCAGAACTTCCGCATCGCCTTCATGCCGTGGAACGGTTACAACTACGAAGACTCCATCCTGCTGTCTGAGCGGGTGTCTCAGGAAGACCGCCTGACCACCATCCACATTCAGGAACTGACCTGTGTGGCGCGTGACACCAAGCTGGGTGCGGAAGAAATCACCTCCGATATTCCGAACGTGGGCGAATCTGCTCTGAACAAGCTGGATGAATCTGGCATTGTGTACATCGGTGCGGAAGTGAAGCCGGGCGACATTCTGGTGGGCAAGGTAACGCCGAAAGGTGAAACCCAGCTGACGCCGGAAGAAAAACTGCTGCGTGCCATCTTCGGTGAAAAAGCCTCCGACGTGAAAGACACCTCACTGCGCGTTAAGACCGGTACCACCGGTACCGTTATTGACGTACAGGTGTTTACCCGTGACGGCGTCGAAAAAGACGAACGTGCCAAGCAGATCGAAGAAATGCAGCTGGCCGAGATCCGTAAAGATCTGAACGAAGAAATGCGGATTGTGAAGGGCGCTACCTATGAGCGTCTGCAGCGTGCGCTGGTTGGCCAGAAAGTGAACGCAGCTCCGGGTCTGAAGAAAGGGGATACCCTGACCGAGGAATACCTGCAGTCACTGGAAGCCGACAAGTGGTTCAAGATTCTGCCGCAGGACGAAACCTTGGCCGAAACCCTGGAGTTGGCCGAGAAGTCTCTCGACGAGCGTCGTAAGCAGCTGGACGACAAGTTCGAAGACAAGAAACGCAAACTGCAGCAGGGCGATGACCTGGCGCCGGGCGTGCTGAAGATTGTTAAGGTGTATCTGGCCATCAAACGGAAGATCCAGCCGGGCGACAAGATGGCCGGTCGTCACGGTAACAAAGGTGTTATCTCCGCGATCAAGCCGATCGAAGATATGCCTTACGACGAAAACGGCGTACCGGTGGATATCGTACTGAACCCGCTGGGCGTACCGTCGCGGATGAACGTCGGTCAGATCATGGAGATCCACCTGGGTCTGGCCGCCAAAGGTCTGGGCGAAAAAATTGAGCGGATGCTGCGTGAACAGCAGGAAATCGCCAAGCTGCGCAAACTGCTGGATGAAATCTACAACGGTGGCGAAGGCCGCAAAGAAGATTTCGACAGCATGAGCGATGCCGAGATTCTGGAGCTGGCCGACAACCTGCGCGGTGGTGTGCCGATGGCTACACCAGCGTTCGATGGTGCGGAAGAAGTCGAAATCAAGCGCATGCTGCGCCTGGCGGATATGCCGGATTCCGGTCAGATGACGCTGTTTGACGGCCGTACCGGTGAAGCGTTCGATCGTCAGGTAACCGTTGGTTACATGTACATGCTGAAACTGAACCACCTGGTTGATGACAAGATGCACGCCCGTTCTACCGGTTCGTACAGTCTGGTTACCCAGCAGCCGCTTGGCGGTAAAGCCCAGTTCGGTGGTCAGCGTTTCGGGGAGATGGAAGTGTGGGCGCTGGAAGCCTATGGTGCCGCCTATACCCTGCAGGAGATGCTGACCGTGAAATCCGACGACGTGGCCGGTCGTACCAAGATGTACAAAAACATCGTGGATGGCGACCACCGCATGGAAGCCGGTATGCCGGAATCCTTTAACGTATTGGTTAAAGAGATCCGCTCACTGGGTATCGACATCGAACTGGAAAACGAATAAGCGGACGAGCAGTGCGGCTGCCGGTGCAAGCACCGGCAGTACCCTGACTCCACACGGAGCAAAATATGAAAGACTTAGTCAATTTTCTGCGTAACCAGAACAACGCTGACGAGTTTGACGCCATCCGCATCGGCCTCGCCTCGCCAGAAATGATCCGTTCCTGGTCGTTCGGTGAAGTCAAAAAGCCGGAGACCATCAACTACCGTACCTTCAAGCCGGAGCGTGACGGTCTGTTCTGCGCGCGCATCTTTGGTCCGATCAAGGACTATGAGTGCCTGTGCGGTAAGTACAAGCGTCTGAAGCACCGCGGTGTGATCTGCGAGAAGTGTGGCGTTGAAGTCACCCAGGCCAAAGTGCGTCGCGAGCGCATGGGCCATATTGAACTGGCGTCCCCGGTTGCCCACATCTGGTTCCTGAAGTCCCTGCCGTCCCGTATCGGTCTGATGCTGGATATGACGCTGCGGGATATCGAACGCATTCTGTACTACGAGTCATTCGTAGTGACTGAGCCTGGTATGACCACGCTCGAAGTCGGCCAGCTGCTGACCGATGAACAATATTATGAAGCGATTGAAGAATTCGGTGACGAGTTCGAAGCGCGCATGGGTGCTGAAGCCATTCAGGCATTGCTGGGCCAGATTGAACTGGGTGAAGAAGTACAGCGCTTGCGTGAAGAGATTCCGCAGACCACTTCCGAAACCAAGATCAAGAAACTGTCCAAGCGTCTGAAGCTGCTGGAAGCCTTCCATCACTCCGGTAACGATCCGAAGTGGATGATCATGTCCGTGCTGCCAGTGCTGCCGCCGGATCTGCGTCCGCTGGTACCGCTGGACGGTGGCCGTTTCGCCACCTCCGATCTGAACGATCTGTACCGTCGCGTGATCAACCGTAACAACCGTCTGAAGCGTCTGCTCGAGCTGAACGCGCCGGACATCATTGTGCGCAACGAAAAGCGTATGCTGCAGGAAGCGGTCGACGCCCTGCTGGATAACGGTCGTCGCGGTCGTGCGATCACCGGTTCCAACAAGCGTCCGCTGAAGTCGCTGGCTGACATGATCAAAGGTAAGCAGGGTCGTTTCCGTCAGAACCTGCTGGGTAAGCGCGTGGACTACTCCGGTCGTTCCGTTATTACCGTGGGTCCGCAGCTGCGTCTGCACCAGTGTGGTCTGCCGAAGAAAATGGCTCTGGAACTGTTCAAGCCGTTCATCTTCTCCAAGCTGGAACACCGTGGCCTGGCGACCACCATTAAAGCCGCCAAGAAAATGGTTGAGCGTGAAACCGCTGAGGTGTGGGATATCCTCGCCGAAGTGATCCGCGAACACCCGGTGATGCTGAACCGGGCACCGACGCTGCACCGTCTGGGTATCCAGGCGTTTGAACCGCAGCTGATTGAAGGTAAAGCGATTCAGCTGCACCCGTTGGTGTGTGCGGCCTATAACGCCGACTTCGACGGTGACCAGATGGCGGTCCACGTACCGCTGACCATTGAAGCGCAGCTGGAAGCCCGCGCGCTGATGATGGCAACCAACAACGTACTGTCTCCGGCCAACGGTGATCCGATCATCGTACCGTCGCAGGACGTGGTACTGGGTCTGTATTGGATGACCCGTGAGCGTATCAACGCCAAGGGCGAAGGCATGCTGTTTGCCGACCTGGACGAAGTGGAACGTGCTTACCAGACCGGTTCTGCACACCTGCAGGCCCGTGTCAAAGTGCGCATCACCGAAACTCTGGTGGATGAGCAGGGCAACGAAACCACTGAAACCAAAGTGGTGGATACCACTGTTGGCCGGGCGCTGCTGTTCCGCATCGTACCGCGTGGTCTGCCGTTTGAGCTGGTAAACCGCCCGATGAAGAAGAAGGCGATTTCCAACATGATCAACACCGCATACCGCCGTGTGGGTCTGAAGGACACCGTTATCTTCGCCGACCAGGTGATGTACACCGGTTTCCGTTACGCCACCCGCTCTGGTTCTTCCATCGGTGTGAACGACTTCGTGATTCCGGATGCCAAGGCAAAAATCATTGCTGACGCGGATGCCGAAGTAAAAGAAATTGAAAGCCAGTTTGCGTCCGGTCTGGTGACCCACGGCGAGAAGTACAACAAGGTTATCGACATCTGGTCCCGCGCCAACGAACTGGTAGCCAAGGCGATGATGGACAACCTGGGTAAAGAGAAAGTGATCGACCGCGACGGTAACGAAGTGGATCAGGAGTCTTTCAACTCGGTTTACATGATGGCTGACTCCGGCGCGCGGGGCTCACCGGCCCAGATCCGTCAGCTGGCGGGTATGCGTGGTCTGATGGCCAAGCCGGACGGTTCTATTATTGAGACGCCGATTACCGCGAACTTCCGTGAAGGTCTGAACGTACTGCAGTACTTCACCTCCACCCACGGTGCGCGTAAGGGTCTGGCGGATACCGCTCTGAAGACTGCGAACTCCGGTTACCTGACCCGTCGTCTGGTTGACGTGGCACAGGATCTGGTAGTGACCGAGCACGATTGCGGCACGGAAGAAGGTCTGGTCATGACTCCGCTGATCGAAGGCGGTGACGTGGTGGTAGCCCTTGGTGACCGTATTCTGGGTCGTGTGGTGGCAACCGATGTACACAAGCCGGGTTCTGAAGGCGATATCGTGGTACCGGCCGGTACTCTGATCGACGAAGCCTGGGTAGCCAGGATCGAAGCCGAAGGTGTCGACGAAATTCTGGTGCGCTCTGCCATTACCTGTGAAAGCCGTGTCGGTATCTGTTCGTCCTGTTACGGTCGTGACCTCGGCCGCGGTCACCAGGTGAACGTGGGTGAGGCCGTGGGTGTTATCGCTGCTCAGTCCATTGGTGAGCCGGGTACTCAGCTGACCATGCGGACGTTCCACATCGGTGGTGCGGCTTCGCGTGCTTCTGCTGCTGACAGCGTACAGGTGAAAAACAATGGTACCGTGCGTCTGCAGAACATGAAGACCGTGACCCGTGATAACGGCAATCTGGTCGCGGTATCCCGTTCCGGTGCCATTGCCATTGCCGATGAACACGGTCGTGAGCGCGAGCTGTACAAGCTGCCTTACGGTGCGGTGATCAGCGTGCAGGATGGTGCCAAGGTTCAGGCCGGTCAGAAAGTGGCCAGCTGGGACCCGCACACCCACCCGATCGTGGCTGAAGTGAAAGGCCGTATCGAATTCGTGGGTATGGAAGAAGGTATTACCATCAACCGTCAGACTGACGAGTTGACTGGTCTGTCCAACATTGAAGTAATCGATCCGAAAGACCGTCCGGCCGCGGGTAAAGATATCCGTCCGATGGTTAAACTGGTCGATGCTGCTGGTAACGATGTGGTACTGCCAGGCTCGAATGCCCCGGCTCAGTACCTGCTGCCGGCCAACGCTCTGGTCAGCCATGAGAATGGTACCGAAGTGTCGGTGGGCGACATCATCGCCCGTATTCCGCAGGAAACCTCAGGTAACAAGGATATTACCGGTGGTCTGCCGCGCGTAGCGGACCTGTTCGAAGCACGTAAACCGAAAGAGCCGGCTATTCTGGCGGAAATTTCCGGTGTGGTGAGCTTCGGTAAAGAGACCAAAGGTAAGAAGCGTCTGGTGATCACTCCGACCAATGGCGGTGAGCCGTATGAAGAGCTGATCCACAAGTGGCGTCACCTGAACGTGTTCGAAGGTGAAAACGTGGAGAAGGGCGAGGTTATTTCCGACGGCCCGATGAACCCGCACGACATTCTGCGTCTGAAAGGCGTGGGTGATCTGGCGATGTACATCACCAACGAAGTGCAGGAAGTTTACCGCTTACAGGGCGTAAGCATTGACGATAAGCACATCGAAGTCATTGTGCGTCAGATGCTGCGTAAAGTGATGATCACCGAAAACGGCGACAGCACCTTTATCCCGGGCGATCAGGTTGAGTACTCTGCGTTCCTCAGCGAAAACGAGAAACTGGAGAACGGCGCCAAGATCACAGCCAAAGGCGAGCGCGTACTGCTGGGTATCACCAAGGCTTCTCTGGCCACCGAGTCGTTTATTTCTGCGGCTTCGTTCCAGGAAACCACCCGTGTACTCACCGAAGGTGCGGTTACCGGTAAGGTCGATCACCTGCGTGGTCTGAAAGAAAACGTGGTTGTGGGTCGTCTGATCCCGGCCGGTACTGGTCTGGCTTACCACGCTGAACGTAAGCGTAAGCGTCAGACCCGTGATAACGATCGTATGAAAACGATGCCAGCTGGCCTCAATGTCTCTGCTGATGAGATGGAAGCCAAACTGAGCGAAGCGTTCAGCGATAAGTAAGGCTCAGTGTCCGTTGGTTGTTAAACAATCAACGGCTTGACGATCGGGGGCGGGAGGATTATCCTTCCGGCCCCTTTTATTGCGTCAGAATTTTCTGACGTTGTGTTAAATAAGTTGGAGTTTGCTAAATGGCTACAATCAACCAGTTGGTTCGTCAGCCTCGTAAGCGCAAAGTGGCTAAGAGTGACGTACCTGCTCTGCAGGCTTGTCCTCAGCGTCGTGGCGTATGTACCCGTGTATATACCACCACTCCGAAAAAGCCTAACTCGGCCCTGCGTAAAGTATGCCGTGTGCGTTTGACGAATGGTTTCGAAGTTGCTTCCTACATCGGTGGTGAAGGCCACAACCTGCAGGAGCACAGTGTTGTTCTGATCCGTGGTGGTCGTGTAAAAGACTTGCCAGGTGTTCGTTACCACACTGTTCGCGGTACCCTGGATACTTCCGGCGTTGCGAACCGTAAACAAGCCCGTTCTAAGTACGGTGCAAAACGTCCTAAGAAATAATTTCTTAACGACATATAGATAAGAGTAAGGCTGGGCTTATTTGTTGACTCAGATGCTCAGGCTGACCTGAAGACCTAAGAGGGCTTATCATGCCAAGAAGACGCGTCGCTGCGAAGCGCGAAATCCTGCCGGATCCGAAGTTCGGAAATATCACTCTGGCCAAATTCATGAACCACGTGATGATCAGTGGTAAAAAATCCATCGCCGAAAAAATCGTTTACGGCGCTATGGATATCATGGCGAAAAAACAGGGCGGTGACGCTCTGGAACTGTTCGAAAAAGCCCTGGAATCTATCCAGCCGATGGTGGAAGTAAAATCCCGCCGTGTGGGTGGTGCTACCTACCAGGTACCGGTTGAAGTGCGTCCGGCCCGCCGTCAGGCACTGGCCATGCGCTGGCTGGTTGATGCTGCCCGTAAGCGTGGTGAAAAATCCATGGCGCAGCGTCTGGCGAATGAGATGCTGGAAGCCAGCGAAGGCAAAGGCTCTGCGGTTAAGAAGCGTGAAGACGTACACCGCATGGCAGAAGCGAACAAGGCTTTCTCTCACTATCGCTTTTAATTAGACCGAGGCCGGCACCGTGGCACGTACAACGCCCATCGAACGTTATCGTAATATTGGTATTTGTGCGCATGTGGATGCGGGTAAAACCACCACCACAGAGCGCGTCCTGTTTTACACAGGCAAGTCCCATAAAATGGGTGAAGTACATGACGGTGCCGCGACCATGGACTGGATGGAACAGGAGCAGGAGCGGGGGATTACCATTACCTCTGCAGCCACCACCTGCTTCTGGTCCGGCATGTCCAGGCAGTATGACGAACACCGCGTTAACATCATCGATACCCCGGGGCACGTCGACTTCACCATTGAAGTTGAACGCTCTCTGCGTGTATTGGATGGTGCAGTGGTGGTGCTGTGCGGTTCTTCCGGTGTGCAGCCGCAGACCGAAACCGTCTGGCGTCAGGCCAACAAATATGAAGTTCCGCGTATGGTATTCGTCAACAAGATGGACCGTACCGGTGCTGATTTCTTTAAAGTCGTACAGCAGCTTAAAGATCGTCTGAAAGCCAATGCGGTACCGATTCAGATTAACCTCGGCAGCGAAGATCAGTTCCGCGGCGTGGTCGATCTGTTGCTTATGAAAACCATCATCTGGAATGACGCTGACCAGGGCATGACCTTTGAGCTGGGCGAAATTCCTGCCGACTTACTGCCCGTCGCGCAGAAGTGGCGAGACAACATGGTTGAAGCTGCTGCCGAAGCCAGCGATGAGCTGATGGACAAATACCTCGAAGGCGAAGAGCTGAGCGAGGCTGACATTAAAGCCGGTTTGCGTAAACGCACGCTGGCCAACGAAATTGTTCCGGTCGCCTGTGGTTCCGCCTTCAAAAATAAAGGCGTGCCAGCGGTACTGGATGCGGTGGTGGATTACCTGCCATCACCGACCGAAGTAAAGGCCATCGAGGGCGTACTGAACGACGCCAACGAAACGCCGGCAGAGCGTCATTCATCGGATGCTGAGCCTTTTGCCGCGCTGGCCTTCAAAATTGCCACCGATCCTTTTGTCGGCACCCTGACCTTTATCCGGGTGTATTCCGGTGTGCTGAATTCCGGTGACGCCGTGTATAACGCGGTGAAAGGCAAGCGCGAACGCGTTGGCCGTATGGTGCAGATGCACGCCAACAACCGCGAAGAAATCAAAGAAGTCCGGGCCGGCGATATTGCCGCCCTGATCGGTATGAAAGATGTCACCACCGGTGACACACTGTGTGACATGAATAACGTCATCACGCTGGAAAAAATGGACTTCCCGGAGCCGGTTATTTCGGTGGCGGTAGAGCCGAAAACCCAGGCTGACCAGGAAAAGATGGGCATCGCGCTGAGCAAGTTGGCGATGGAAGATCCGTCCTTCCGCGTTGAAACCGATGAGGAAACCGGCCAGACCATTATTTCCGGCATGGGTGAGCTGCATCTCGACATTATTGTCGACCGTATGCGTCGTGAATTCAGCGTTGACGCAAACGTCGGTAAGCCGCAGGTGGCCTACCGTGAAAAGATCACATCGACTGTCGAGATCGACAACAAGTTCGTGAAACAGTCCGGTGGTCGTGGCCAGTATGGTCACGTGGTTATCAGGTTCGAGCCCAGCGATGTAGAAGGCCTCGAATTTGTTAACGAAATCGTTGGTGGTGTCATTCCGAAGGAGTACATCCCGGCCGTTGAAAAAGGCATCGCTCAGCAAATGAAGAACGGTGTTCTGGCGGGTTATCCGCTGCTTGGCCTGAAGGCCACGTTGCTTGACGGCTCCTATCATGACGTGGATTCCAACGAAATGGCGTTCCGCATCGCGGCATCAATGGCCACCCGGCAGCTGTCTGAAAAAGGCAATGCGGTGCTGCTTGAGCCGGTGATGAAGGTAGAAGTGGTAACGCCGGAAGATTACATGGGTGATGTGGTGGGCGATCTTAACCGCCGCCGCGGTCTGATTTCCGGTATGGATGAAGGTCTGGCCGGTAAGGTAATTAACGCCAGTGTACCGTTGGCCGAAATGTTCGGTTACGCCACTGACCTGCGTTCCGCCTCTCAGGGCCGTGCGACCTACTCCATGGAATTTGAAAACTACTCGGAAGCACCTGCCAGTGTGACCGATCGCATCATTAAACGAGCTTAAATTACTCAAACTCTGAACGAGGTGTTCTATGGCTAAGGAAACGTTTGAACGTTCCAAACCCCACGTAAACGTGGGCACTATCGGTCACGTTGACCACGGTAAAACCACTCTGACAGCGGCGCTGACCCGCGTATGTTCAGAAGTATGGGGTGGTAAAGCAGTAGCGTTCGACGGTATCGACAAGGCACCGGAAGAGCGTGAGCGTGGTATCACCATTTCTACTTCTCACGTTGAATACGAGTCACCGACCCGCCACTACGCACACGTAGATTGCCCGGGCCACGCCGACTACGTTAAAAACATGATTACCGGTGCTGCCCAGATGGACGGCGCGATCCTGGTGTGTGGTTCAACTGACGGCCCGATGCCGCAGACCCGTGAGCACATCCTGCTGTCCCGTCAGGTAGGCGTACCTTACATTGTTGTGTTCCTGAACAAAGCTGACCTGCTGGCTGAAGACTGCGGCGGCGCGGATTCTGACGAATACGCCGAGATGCTGGAGCTGGTAGAAATGGAACTGCGTGACCTGCTGTCTGAATACGACTTCCCGGGTGACGACACTCCGATTATCCCAGGTTCTGCGCTGATGGCCCTGAACGGCCAGGATGAGAACGGCATGGGTACTTCTGCCGTTAAGAAACTGGTAGAAACTCTGGATGCTTACATTCCGGAACCTGAGCGTGCCATCGACGGCGCCTTCCTGATGCCGATCGAAGACGTATTCTCCATTCAGGGTCGTGGTACCGTAGTAACCGGTCGTGTAGAGCGTGGTATCGTTCGTACGGGTGAAGAACTGGCCATCGTTGGTATTCGTGAAACCACCAAGACCACCTGTACCGGTGTGGAAATGTTCCGCAAGATCCTGGACGAAGGCCGTGCTGGTGAAAACGTTGGTGTACTGCTGCGTGGTACCAAGCGTGATGACGTAGAGCGTGGTCAGGTACTGGCCAAGCCGGGCTCCATCACCCCGCACACCAAGTTTGAATCCGAAGTCTACGTACTGGGCAAAGACGAAGGCGGCCGTCACACTCCGTTCTTCAAAGGCTACCGTCCGCAGTTCTACTTCCGTACCACTGACGTAACCGGTTCAGTAGAACTGCCGGAAGGCGTAGAGATGGTAATGCCGGGCGACAACGTGAAACTGGTTGTTACCCTGATTCACCCGATCGCGATGGACGACGGTCTGCGCTTTGCGATCCGTGAAGGCGGCCGTACTGTAGGCGCCGGTGTTGTGGCTAAGATCATTGAATAATTCGCCCGGAGCGAATTATGACAGCCGGAGGCTGGCCCGATAGGGCGAGGGCAGGAAGCCCGCAGCAATGATGATTTTTGCCAGACGCTAGACGCTACAAGCGAAAAGCCGAAAGCGACAAAAAGCCCTGCCAGTAATGGTGGGGCTTTTTTTATGAGAGGAATAAAATGCTTCCAGCTTCCAGCTTCCAGCTTCCAGCTTCCAGCTTCCAGCTTCCAGCGTCTCCCGTCTCCCGTCTCCCGTCTCCCTTTTCACCAGCCAATAAAAAACCCCGCAGGCTTGCACCGGCGGGGTTTTTGTTCAGTCAGCAGCGATTACTTCGCGGCTTCCTTACGGGCTTTGGTCTCAGCGATTACTTTCTCTGACACGTTCGCCGGGCACGGCATGTAGTGAGAGAATTCCATCGAGAACTGGCCACGGCCAGAGGTGATGGTACGCAGGTGACCGATGTAGCCGAACATTTCGGACAGCGGAACATCGGCTTTAACGCGTACACCCGTAGCACCGGCTTCCTGGTCTTTGATCATGCCGCGACGACGGTTCAGGTCGCCGATCACGTCACCGACGTTATCTTCCGGAGTGAACACGTCCACTTTCATGACCGGTTCCAGCAGCTGGGCGCCGGCTTTCGGCATGGATTGACGGAATGCACCCTTGGCAGCGATTTCGAACGCGATGGCTGAGGAGTCAACCGCGTGGTAAGAACCGTCAAACAGTTCTACTTCTACGTCCAGTACCGGGAAGCCAGCCAACGGACCTTCGTTCATCATCAGGCGGAAGCCTTTTTCAACGGCAGGCCAGAATTCTTTCGGCACGTTACCGCCCACAACGGTGGACTTGAACGCAAAGCCAGTGCCTGGCTCGGCCGGACGGATGCGGTAGTCGATCTTACCGTACTGACCAGAACCACCAGACTGCTTCTTGTGGGTGTAGCTGTCTTCGATGGCTTTGGTAATGGTTTCGCGGTAAGCCACCTGCGGCTGACCAACGATCAGTTCCACACCGTAAGTACGCTTCAGAATGTCGACTTTAATATCCAGGTGCAGTTCGCCCATGCCTTTCAGGATGGTCTCACCAGAATCTTCATCGGTTTCAACCTGGAAGGTCGGATCTTCAGCCACCATCTTACCGATGGCGATACCCATCTTGTCGACCATGCTCTTGTCTTTCGGCTGCACGGCGATGGAGATTACCGGCTCCGGGAACACCATGGCTTCCAGAGTACAGGGGTGTTTCGGATCGCACAGGGTGTGACCGGTCTGTACGTTCTTCATGCCCACAACGGCGATGATGTCACCCGCCTGAGCAAAATCCAGTTCAGTACGCTGGTCAGCGTGCATTTCACACATACGACCGATACGTTCAGTCTTACCGGTGAAGCTGTTCAGAACGGTGTCGCCTTTACGCAGTTCGCCTGAGTAAATACGTACGAAGGTCAGGGCGCCGAATCGGTCGTCCATGATCTTGAATGCCAGGGCGCGCAGCGGCTCTTTCGGATCAACGATGGCTTTCTGGCCAGTCGGGTTACCTTCTTCGTCGGTCAGATCCTGTGGCTCAACTTCGGTCGGGGCCGGCAGGTAATCAACAACGGCGTCCAGAACCAGCTGCATGCCTTTGTTTTTGAAGGCAGAACCGCAGTAGGTCGGGAAGAATTTCAGATCGCGGGTGCCAAGACGGACACAGCGCTTGATGTCTTCAATGGACGGCTCTTCACCTTCCATGTACGCCATCATCAGGTCGTCGTCCATTTCTACCGCAGTTTCAACCAGCTGTTCGCGGTACATCTCAACGTCGTCAACCATATCGGCCGGAACATCACCAACGGTATAGGCTTCCGGATCGCCGGATGCGTCCCACACATACGCTTTGCGGGTCAGCAGATCAACAACACCGGTAAATTCGTCTTCACGACCGATCGGCAGCACCATGATCAGCGGGTTGGCCGCCAGAACGTTTTTAACCTGATCGGTAACGCGGAAGAAATCTGCACCCATACGGTCCAGTTTGTTAACAAAGATAATACGGGATACTTCAGAGTCGTTCGCATAGCGCCAGTTGGTTTCTGACTGCGGCTCTACACCGCCGGAACCGCAGAATACACCGATACCGCCATCCAGAACTTTCAGGGAGCGATACACTTCGACGGTGAAGTCAACGTGTCCGGGGGTGTCGATTACGTTAAAGCGGTGACCTTTCCAGAAACAGGTTACGGCCGCTGACTGAATGGTAATACCACGCTCAGATTCCTGTTCCATGAAGTCGGTGGTTGCTGAACCATCATGGGTGTCACCAGCGCGGTGAATACGGCCGGTCAGCTTCAGGATACGTTCGGTGGTGGTGGTTTTGCCCGCGTCTACGTGGGCGAAAATACCAATGTTTCTGTATAGGGAGAGGTCTGTCATAACTATTCTCGGTTGGAAGAGAGAAAATTCGCGCGCTACTTTACCCGTTTTTTTTTCCGTTTTCTCGCGTTTTTGCACTTTTTGTGCCGGAATTTGTGCGTCAAACCAGAAAAAAGCCCGGGCTGGCGGGGTGCGAATGGCTGCAGGCGCGCGTTGCGGCCTGTTGACAGTGAGGTGGTGACGGGTATTATTGCCCGCCACAGGGCATGCCGGAAATGTTTCCGCATGGCTAACATTCAGCTTTCTATGAGGATACGGCTGTGGCAAAGGAAACGTTTGAACGTTCCAAACCCCACGTAAACGTGGGCACTATCGGTCACGTTGACCACGGTAAAACCACTCTGACCGCGGCACTGACCCGCGTATGTTCAGAAGTATGGGGCGGTAAAGCAGTAGCGTTCGACGGTATCGACAAGGCACCGGAAGAGCGTGAGCGTGGTATCACCATTTCTACTTCTCACGTTGAATACGAGTCACCGACCCGCCACTACGCACACGTAGATTGCCCGGGCCACGCCGACTACGTTAAAAACATGATTACCGGTGCTGCCCAGATGGACGGCGCGATCCTGGTGTGTGGTTCAACTGACGGCCCGATGCCGCAGACCCGTGAGCACATCCTGCTGTCCCGTCAGGTAGGCGTACCTTACATTGTTGTGTTCCTGAACAAAGCTGACCTGCTGGCTGAAGACTGCGGCGGCGCGGATTCTGACGAATACGCCGAGATGCTGGAGCTGGTAGAAATGGAACTGCGTGACCTGCTGTCTGAATACGACTTCCCGGGTGACGACACTCCGATTATCCCAGGTTCTGCGCTGATGGCCCTGAACGGCCAGGATGAGAACGGCATGGGTACTTCTGCCGTTAAGAAACTGGTAGAAACTCTGGATGCTTACATTCCGGAACCTGAGCGTGCCATCGACGGCGCCTTCCTGATGCCGATCGAAGACGTATTCTCCATTCAGGGTCGTGGTACCGTAGTAACCGGTCGTGTAGAGCGTGGTATCGTTCGTACGGGTGAAGAACTGGCCATCGTTGGTATTCGTGAAACCACCAAGACCACCTGTACCGGTGTGGAAATGTTCCGCAAGATCCTGGACGAAGGCCGTGCTGGTGAAAACGTTGGTGTACTGCTGCGTGGTACCAAGCGTGATGACGTAGAGCGTGGTCAGGTACTGGCCAAGCCGGGCTCCATCACCCCGCACACCAAGTTTGAATCCGAAGTCTACGTACTGGGCAAAGACGAAGGCGGCCGTCACACTCCGTTCTTCAAAGGCTACCGTCCGCAGTTCTACTTCCGTACCACTGACGTAACCGGTTCAGTAGAACTGCCGGAAGGCGTAGAGATGGTAATGCCGGGCGACAACGTGAAACTGGTTGTTACCCTGATTCACCCGATCGCGATGGACGACGGTCTGCGCTTTGCGATCCGTGAAGGCGGCCGTACTGTAGGCGCCGGTGTTGTGGCTAAGATCATTGAATAATTCGCCCGGAGCGAATTATGACAGCCGGAGGCTGGCCCGATAGGGCGAGGGCAGGAAGCCCGCAGCAATGATGATTTTTGCCAGACGCTAGACGCTAGACGCTAGACGCTACAAGCGAAAAGCCGAAAGCGACAAAAAGCCCTGCCAGTAATGGTGGGGCTTTTTTTATGAGAGGAATAAAATGCTTCCAGCTTCCAGCTTCCAGCGTCTCCCGTCTCCCGTCTCCCGTCTCCCGTCTCCCGTCTCCCGTCTCCCGTCTCCCGTCTCCCGTCTCCCGTCACCCGTCACCCGTCACCCGTCACCCGTCACCCGTCACCCGTCACCCGTCTTTTTACCCATTCAGTATTGTGGTTGACACTTTTTGTACAGCCGCATACAATTCGCGTCCCCTTATTTCCGGGGGAAATGAGCTCTTGCACATAAAACTTGGAGTTTGGTAATGCAAAACCAACGAATCCGTATCCGTCTGAAGGCGTTCGACCATCGACTGATCGATACATCGACTCAGGAGATTGTTGATACTGCCAAGCGTACGGGCGCTCAGGTACGCGGTCCGATCCCGCTGCCGACTCGTAAAGAGCGTTATACCGTTCTGATCTCTCCGCACGTCAACAAAGACGCGCGCGATCAGTACGAAATCCGTACCCATAAGCGCATGCTCGACATCGTTGAGCCGACTGAAAAGACGGTAGATGCGCTGATGAAACTGGATCTGGCTGCCGGCGTGGAAGTTCAGATCAGCCTGGGTTAATTCGTTAACCTTAAGGCTCTGTGTAACGCCTGAAAGGGCGGCCATAGCGGGTAAAAAGCCCCATACACGTGAGGTAAATAAAAATGGCAATTGGTATTGTCGGTAAGAAAGCGGGTATGACCCGTGTATTTACCGAGGAAGGTCAATCTGTCGCAGTGACTGTTGTTCATGTAACTCCTAACCGTGTTTCTCAGGTTAAGAACGTTACCACTGACGGCTACAGCGCTCTGCAGATTACATACGGCGAGAAGAAAGCTTCCCGTCTGACAAAAGCTGAAGCTGGCCACTTTGCGAAAGCAAACGTTGAAGCCGGTCGTGGCGTTATGGAATTCCGCACTGAAGAAGCTCTGAGCATTGGTGATGAGCTGACCGTTGCGCAATTCGAAGCAGGTCAGAAAGTTGACGTGACTGGTTCTTCCAAGGGTAAAGGCTTCCAGGGCGGTGTTAAGCGCTGGAATTTCCGTACTCAGGATATGACCCACGGTAACTCCCTGTCCCATCGTGCTCCTGGTTCTATCGGTCAGTGCCAAACTCCTGGCCGCGTGTGGAAGGGCAAGAAGATGGCAGGACACATGGGTGCAGAACAGGTGACTACCCAGTCTCTGGAAATTGTACGCGTGGATGCAGAAAACAATCTGCTGCTGATCAAGGGTGCTGTGCCAGGTGCGACTGGTTCCGATGTGATTGTTAAACCAGCTGTAAAGGCTAAGGGGTAAGCAATGGAACTGAAAACTAACACTGGCGCCGCTGTAGCTGTTTCTGACGCTGCATTTGGTCGCGAATTCAATGAAGCCCTGGTTCACCAGATTGTTACCGCCTATATGGCTGGTGGACGTCAGGGTACCAAAGCACAAAAAACCCGTTCTGAAGTAAGCGGTGGTGGTATCAAGCCATGGCGTCAGAAGGGAACCGGTCGTGCCCGTTCAGGTACCTCCAACTCCCCGATCTGGCGTTCAGGTGGCGTTACATTCGCTGCCAAGCCACGCAGCTTTGAACAGAAAGTAAACAAGAAAATGTATCGCGCGGCGATGCAGTCCATCTTGTCTGAGCTGGTCCGTCAGGAGCGCCTGGTTGTTGCCGATTCTTTCGCTGTGGAATCCCACAAGACCAAAGAATTTGTTGCCAAGCTGAAAGAAATGGATCTGCGCAACGTATTGATCGTTGCCGATGAGATCGACGAAAAACTGTACCTGGCGGCGCGTAATGTTCCGCACGTTGGTATTACCGAAGCTTCGGCTATTGATCCTGTCAGCCTGATTGCTTTCGAAAAGGTACTGGTGACTGTGCCCGCCCTGAAGAGACTTGAGGAGGCTTACGCATGAACCGTGAGCGTATCTACAAAGTGCTGGTAGCTCCGCACATCTCTGAAAAAGCAACTCTGGTTGCAGAGAAACACGGTCAGTATGTTTTCCGTGTTGCTCCGGATGCCACCAAGCCTGAAATCAAAAAGGCTGTTGAAGCGCTGTTCGAAGTGAAAGTTGACTCCGTACAGACTGTCAACATCAAAGGTAAAACCAAGCGTACTGCCCGTGGTGTAGGCAAGCGTAACGATGTGCGTAAAGCATACGTTCGTTTGGCAGCCGGTCAGGACATCGACTTCGCAGACGCGGAATAAGGGGAATTAAGTCATGGCATTGGTGAAAACTAAACCGACTTCTCCCGGACGTCGTCATGTGGTGAAAGTCGTTAACCAGGAACTGCACAAAGGTCAGCCTTTTGCTGCATTGCTGGAAAAGAAAAACAAGCACGGTGGTCGTAACAACAACGGTCATATCACTACCCGTCATAAAGGTGGTGGCCACAAGCAGCATTACCGTCTGGTCGACTTCAAGCGCGACAAAGATGGCGTGCCGGCAGTGGTTGAACGTCTGGAATACGATCCGAACCGCAGCGCTAACATTGCTCTGCTGAAGTACGCTGACGGTGAGCGTCGCTACATTCTGGCCCCGAAAGGTATCTCTGCCGGCGACTCAGTCGTTTCTGGTGAAGATGCACCGATCAAAGCCGGTAGCGCCATGTCACTGCGCAACGTACCGGTGGGTTCTGTTGTTCACAACGTTGAACTGAAGCCAGGTAAAGGCGGCCAGATGGCACGTTCAGCCGGTGCTTCCGCTCAGGTTGTAGCTCGTGAAGGTATGTACTGCACCCTGCGTCTGCGTTCTGGCGAGATGCGTAAAGTGCTGTCCGACTGCCGCGCAACCATCGGTGAAGTAGGTAACTCTGAACACGCTCTGCGTGTACTGGGTAAAGCGGGTGCATCACGCTGGCGTGGCGTCCGTCCGACCGTTCGTGGTACTGCCATGAACCCGGTTGATCACCCGCATGGTGGTGGTGAAGGCCGTACCTGTGGTAAGCACCCGGTTACTCCGTGGGGCGTTGCTACCAAGGGTTACAAGACTCGTAAGAATAAGCGTACCGATAATCTCATCGTACGTCGTCGTTCTGCGAAATAATTAGAGAGGATAGAACTGTGCCACGTTCATTGAAAAAAGGTCCGTTTATCGACCATCACTTGATGAAGAAGGTAGAGGCCGCTCTTGAGAAGAACGACAAACGTCCGATCAAGACCTGGTCCCGCCGCTCCACAATCTTCCCGGATTTCGTGGGGCTGACACTTGCCGTACATAACGGCAAAACACACATGCCTGTTTTCGTAACTGAAGACATGGTTGGACATAAACTCGGCGAATTCGCTCTGACCCGTACTTATAAAGGTCACGTAGCGGATAAGAAAGCCAAACGTTAATAAGAGGTGAAACATGTCTGAAGTAGCCGCTGTATTACGTGGTGCTCGCTTATCTGCTCAGAAAGCACGTCTGGTTGCGGATAGCATCCGTGGCAAGAATGTTGGTGAAGCTCTGAATATCCTGTCTTTCAGCAACAAGAAAGGCGCAGACATCATCAAGAAAGTGCTGGAATCTGCCATCGCCAATGCTGAGCACAATGATGGTGCCGATGTGGACGAACTGAAGGTTTCTACCGTGTTCGTAAACGAAGGCATGACTATGAAGCGCATTCTGCCGCGTGCGAAAGGCCGTGCCGATCGCATTATGAAGCGCACTTGTCACATCACTGTGAAAGTTTCAGAACAATAGGAGTTGGTCAGATGGGTCAGAAAGTTCATCCAACCGGGATCCGCTTAGGTATTACCAAAGACCATAATTCGGTCTGGTATGCCGGTAAGGATAAATACGCCGACAACCTGCTGGCTGACATCGCTGTTCGTTCTCTGATCGAAAAGCGCCTGGAAAAAGCCTCTGTCAGCAAGATCGTTATCGAGCGCCCGGCACAAAACGCCAAAGTCACTATTCACACTGCCCGTCCGGGTATCGTGATCGGTAAAAAAGGCGAAGACGTAGAAGTTCTGCGTAAAGATATCAGCGATCTGATGGGTATCCCGGTACACATCAATATCGAAGAAGTTCGTAAACCGGATCTGGATGCCAAACTGGTAGCACAAAGCGTTGCCAGCCAGCTCGAGCGCCGTGTGATGTTCCGTCGTGCTATGAAGCGCGCGGTACAGAACGCCATGCGTGGTGGTGCTGAAGGTATCAAAATCCAGGTGAGCGGCCGTTTAGGTGGTGCTGAAATCGCTCGTACCGAATGGTACCGCGAAGGCCGCGTACCGCTGCACACTCTGCGTGCAGACATCGACTACGCGACTTACGAAGCACACACTACCTATGGTGTTATTGGCGTAAAAGTATGGATCTTCAAAGGCGAGATCCTCGGTGGTATCCAAGAGGTACGTGACCGCGCCAAGAACCAGGGCAAAAAGAAAACCGGTCGTTCATAAGGGGAATTAGTTATGTTGTTACCAAAACGTACAAAGTTCCGTAAAGTTCAGACCGGCCGCAACCGCGGTTTGGCGATCCGGGGCTCCAAAGTGAGCTTCGGTGAGTACGCTCTGAAGGCTACTGGACGTGGTCGCCTGACTTCACGTCAGATCGAGTCAGCACGTCGTGCTCTGACCCGTAAAGTGAAGCGTGGTGGTAAAATCTGGATCCGCGTGTTCCCGGACAAGCCGATTACCGAAAAGCCTCTTGAAGTGCGGATGGGTAAAGGTAAGGGTAACGTTGAATACTGGGTATGCCAGATTCAGCCGGGTCGTGTTCTGTACGAAATCGAAGGTGTACCGGAAGAGCTGGCGCGTGAAGCATTTGCTCTGGCTGCTGCCAAGCTGCCATTCGAAACCACCTTTGTTAAACGGACGGTGCTGTGATGAAAGCAAGTGAACTGAAGAACAAGTCAGTGGCTGAGCTGCAATCTCAGCTGGAAGAACTGTTGGGCGATCAATTTAAACTGCGTATGCAGAAGGCAACCGGTCAGCTGGGTCAGAACCATCTGATCAGCCAGGCCCGTCGCGATATCGCCCGCGTTAAAACCGTGCTGGCTCAAAAGGCAGGTGAGTAATTATGACTGAGAACACAAAAACTGTTCGCACTCTGTCCGGTCGCGTTGTAAGCAACAAGATGGACAAGTCCGTCACTGTGCTGGTTGAGCGCTTTGTTAAGCATCCGATCTATAAAAAGTTCGTGAAAAGCTCTTCCAAGGTGATGGCACACGATGAGAACAACGAATGCCAGATCGGTGATCTGGTAACCGTTAAAGAGTCACGTCCGCTGTCTAAAAACAAGACATGGGCGTTGGTATCAATCGACGAGCGCGCCGCCAAGGTTTAATACCGGGCGCAGTTAGTTAGGAGCGATAGGCATGATTCAAACTCAATCAATGCTTGACGTTGCCGACAACAGCGGCGCGAAACGCGTACAGTGCATTAAAGTACTGGGCGGTTCACATCGTCGCTATGCCGGCATCGGTGATCTGATTAAAGTATCCGTCAAGGAAGCTATTCCGCGCGGTAAAGTGAAAAAAGGTCAGGTAATGAATGCAGTGGTCGTACGCACCAAAAAAGGCGTACGTCGTCCGGACGGATCCGTGATCCGTTTTGATGTAAACTCCGCTGTTCTACTGAACGCATCACTGGCGCCGATCGGTACCCGTATCTTTGGCCCTGTGACTCGTGAGCTGCGCTCTGAGCAGTTCATGAAAATCATTTCCCTGGCACCTGAAGTGCTGTAAGGGAGGGGACGATATGTTAAAGATTCGTAAGAACGACGAAGTAGTAGTTATTGCTGGTAAAGATAAAGGTAAGCGCGGCAAGGTTCAGAAAGTTCTGGCCGATGGTCGTCTGCTGGTGTCCGGCATTAACATGGTGAAAAAACACCAAAAACCAAATCCGTACCTGCAACAGCCGGGCGGCATCATTGAGAAAGAAACTGGTATCCAGGCTTCCAATGTTGCTATCTGGAATCCGAAAACCAGCAAAGCCGACCGTGTTGGCTTTAAGGTAGACGGCGACAGCAAGGTACGTATCTTCAAATCCACTGGCGATCAAGTTGACGCCTGATAGGGGCTGGGTACTACTATGTCACGTTTAAAAGACCTGTACAAAAATGAAGTAGTAGCCAAGCTGCAAGAAGAGTTTGGTTACAAAAATGTAATGGAAGTGCCGCGTATCACCAAAATCACCCTGAACATGGGTGTGGGTGAAGCGCTGGGTGATAAGAAAATTCTGGACAATGCCGTGGCCGAAATGGAAGCCATCGCAGGTCAGAAAGTTGTTATTACCAAGGCACGTAAGTCAGTAGCGAGCTTCAAGGTTCGTGAAGGCTGGCCGATTGGCTGTAAAGTTACCCTGCGTCGTGATCGTATGTGGGAATTCATGGACCGTCTGATCGACGTAGCTCTGCCGCGTGTTCGTGACTTCCGTGGTATTAACGGCAAGTCTTTTGACGGCCGTGGTAACTACAGCATGGGTGTGAAAGAGCAGATCATTTTCCCGGAAATTGAATACGATAAAGTAGACAAGGTCCGCGGTATGGATGTGACTATCACCACCACCGCTCAAACCAACGAAGAAGGCCGCGCTCTGCTGAAGGCGCTGCAGTTCCCGTTCCGTAACTAAGGAGTACGTCATGGCTAAAATTAGCATGAAGAATCGTGAACTGAAGCGTGAACAGCTGGTTGCTAAATTCGCCGCCAAGCGCGCTGAATTAAAAGCGATTATCAGCAACGTGAACTCTTCTGAAGAAGATCGTTGGAATGCACAACAAGCACTGCAAAAACTGCCGCGGGATTCTTCCTCAAGCCGTCTGCAGCGTCGTTGTCAAATGACTGGCCGTCCACACGGTGTTTACCGCAAGTTCAAACTTTCACGGATTAAGTTGCGTGAAGAGGGAATGAAGGGTAATGTGCCGGGCCTGAAAAAAGCTAGTTGGTAAGCAATTCCCAGAGTGTGGCGGAAAAGTACCCGGTCTCCGGGTGCTTTTTTGCTGTACCGGGGCGCTGTACAACAGAGGTAATTATTAAATGAGTATGCAAGATACGTTGGCGGACATGTTCACCCGCATTCGTAATGCCCAGCAAGCTGGTCATGCGAATGTCTCCATGCCGTCTTCAAAAATTAAGAAGTCTGTAGCTCAGCTGCTCGAAGCTGAAGGCTACATTGGCGGTTTCTCCGTCGCTGGTGATGTTAAACAAACCATGACCATCGACCTGAAATACTACGAAGGCAAGCCTGTTATTGAACGCATCCAGCGCGTAAGTCGCCCTGGTCTGCGTCAGTACCGTGGCGCCACAGAACTGCCGAAAGTTGAAGCAGGTCTGGGCGTGGCTATCGTATCCACCTCCAAAGGCGTTATGACTGATCGTGCTGCCCGTGCTGCGGGTGTGGGCGGTGAAGTTATAGCGACTGTATTCTAAGGAGAAATACGATGTCCCGCGTTGCTAAGGCTCCCGTAACAATTCCGGCTGGCGTAGAAGTTAAAATCGCCGCCGGCAAAATCGCCATCAAAGGCAAGCAAGGCCAGCTCGAGCTGGATGTACACTCTGATGTTGAAATCAAACAGGAAGAGAATGTACTGACCTTTGCTCCCCGTACTGGTGAAAAACAAGCCAACGCTCTGGCCGGCACTTTCCGTGCCCTGGTAAACAATATGGTTACCGGTGTGACCGCTGGCTTTGAAAAGAAACTGGTTCTGCAGGGCGTTGGTTATCGTGCCAAAGCTGCCGGCAAAACCCTGAATCTGTCCCTGGGCTTCTCTCACCCTGTCGACTACGAACTGCCGGAAGGCGTTTCAGTCGAGACGCCGAGCCAGACCGAGATTGTTATCAAAGGTATTGATAAGCAGATCGTTGGTCAGGTTGCTGCAGAGATCCGTGGCTATCGTCCGCCTGAGCCGTATAAAGGCAAGGGTGTTCGCTATGCTGATGAAAACGTGCGTCGTAAAGAAGCCAAGAAAAAGTAAGGTCTAGGCCATGAATGAGAAGAAAAAAGCTCGTTTGCGCCGTGCTGCCAAAACTCGCGTAAATATTCGTGAAAAAGCCACGGTGCGTCTGTGCGTTCATCGCACGCCCAGACACATTTATGCTCAGATCATCTCTGCCAATGGCGCTACCGTCTTGGCGACTGCTTCCACTGTTGAAGCTGATCTGCGCACTGAAGCGACCGGTAACGTTAATGCAGCCACCAAAGTTGGTCAGCTGATTGCCGAGCGTGCGAAAGCCGCTGGCGTCACTAAAGTTGCATTTGATCGCTCCGGTTTTAAATACCATGGTCGTGTTAAAGCCCTGGCTGACGCGGCTCGTGAAAACGGCCTGGAATTCTAAGGGTAAAGATCATGGCAAATAATGAACGCGTAGAACGTAACGAAAGCGAACTGCAGGAAAAGCTGGTTCAGGTGAACCGGGTTGCAAAAGTGGTTAAAGGTGGTCGTATTTTCGCCTTTACCGCTCTGACTGTGGTTGGCGATGGCAACGGTCGTGTGGGTTTCGGTCGCGGTAAATCCCGTGAAGTTCCGCTTGCAATTCAAAAAGCAATGGAACAAGCCAAACGCAACATGGTAGCCGTGCAGCTGGATGGCAACACTCTGCAGTATCCGATCCGTGGTCGTCACTCTGGCGCCCAGATCTACATGCAGCCGGCCTCTGAAGGTACCGGTATCATCGCCGGCGGTGCAATGCGTGCCGTACTGGAGATGGTGGGTGTTAAAAACGTACTGGCCAAATGTTATGGCTCAACCAACCCGGTGAACGTGGTTCGTGCAACTTTTGATGCGCTGGCTCACATGAAATCTCCGGAACAGGTTGCTGCCAAACGTGGCAAATCCGTTGACGAGATCCTGGGGTAATACGTTATGGCTAAGAAAACCGTAAAAGTGACCCTGGTTCGCAGCACTATCGGCAAACTGCCGAAGCACCGCGAAACCGTTAAAGGCCTGGGTCTGCGTCGCATTGGTCATTGTGTTGAGCTGGAAGATACTCCTTCCGTGCGCGGCATGATCAACCAAGTTTCTTACATGGTTAAGGTAGAAGGGGAGTAATATGCGTCTCAATGAATTGAGCCCGGCCCCTGGTTCCAAGCCTGCCGGTAAGCGTGTTGGCCGTGGTATCGGCTCTGGTCTGGGTAAGACTGGTGGTCGTGGTCACAAAGGTCAGAAATCACGTTCAGGCGGCTCTGTAGCACCGGGTTTTGAAGGCGGTCAGATGCCTATGCACCGTCGTCTGCCGAAGTTTGGTTTCGTTTCCCGTAAGGCTCCGTATGTTGCGGAAATCCGTCTGGGCGAACTGGCTCTGGTAGAAGGCGATGTGGTTGACCTGGCTGCTCTGAAAGCGGCAGACGTTATTGGCGAGAAGATTCGTGAAGCTCGCGTAATTCTGTCCGGTGAAGTAACCAAGGCTGTGACCGTAAAAGGTCTGAAAGTTACCCAGGGCGCAAAAGCTGCTATTGAAGCGGCTGGTGGAAAGGTCGAAGACTAATGGCTAGGCAAGGACTTCCGCAGGGCATGCAAAGTGGATTAGGTGAGCTGTGGGCTCGTATCCGCTTCGTGCTGCTGGCAATTGTGGTATATCGGATCGGCACCCATATTCCGGTGCCGGGAATTAATCCGGATGCATTGGCGCGTTTGTTTGAACAGAACCAGGGCACAATCCTGGAAATGTTTAACATGTTCTCCGGTGGTGCACTGGAGCGCATGAGTATTCTTGCGCTGGGGATCATGCCCTACATCTCTGCATCCATTATCATGCAATTGCTGACTGCGGTAAGTCCTCAGCTCGAGCAGCTGAAGAAAGAAGGCGAAGCCGGTCGCCGTAAAATCACCCAGTACACCCGTTACGGTACCGTACTGTTGGCGACTTTACAGGCGTTCGGCGTCTCGGCTGGCCTGGCCAGTCAGGGCGTTACTTTCTCCGCCAGTGCAGATTTTTACATCACCGCTGTACCGTCCTTCGTGGCCGGTGCCGTGTTTATGATGTGGTTGGGTGAGCAGGTTACCGAGCGTGGTATCGGTAACGGCATCTCCATTCTGATCTTTGCTGGTATTGTTGCCGGGTTGCCGAGTGCAGTCGGTCAGGCTTTTGAATCCGCGCGTCAGGGTGACCTGAATATTCTGGTGCTGCTGGGTATTGCTGTACTGGCGACCGCTGTAGTGGCTTTTGTCGTGTTTGTGGAGCGCGGTCAACGCCGCATCACCATCAACTACGCCAAGCGCCAGCAGGGCCGTCAGATGTTCGCAGCCCAGACCAGTCATCTGCCCCTTAAACTGAATATGGCCGGCGTTATTCCTGCTATTTTCGCGTCCAGCTTACTGTTGTTCCCGGCATCTCTGGGTCAGTGGTTTGGTCAGGGCGAGGAAATGGCCTGGTTGCAGGATATCAGTATGGCTCTGGCTCCCAGTCAGCCGTTGTACATTGTCCTGTTTGCTGCCGGTATCATTTTCTTCTGCTACTTCTACACGGCGTTGATGTTTAACCCGAGAGACGTGGCCGAAAACCTGAAGAAATCCGGAGCATTTATTCCGGGTATCCGTCCAGGCATTCAGACCGCCAATTATATTGATGGTGTGCTGGGTCGTCTGACGCTGTTTGGTTCTCTGTACATCACCGCTGTATGCCTGATGCCGGAGTTTCTGATCGTAGGTTTCGGCATCCCGTTCTACTTCGGTGGTACCTCTCTGCTGATCGTGGTGGTGGTCGTAATGGATTTCATGGCCCAGGTGCAATCACACCTGATGTCTCACCAGTACGAATCGCTGATGAAGAAAGCAAATCTGAAGAATTTTGGCTCAGCTCGCTGAGCCGGATTTAGGAGACTGTCATGAAAGTACGTGCGTCTGTTAAAAAAATCTGCCGTGAATGCAAAATTATTCGCCGTAACGGTAGTGTGCGCGTGATCTGTTCAGATCCCAAGCACAAGCAACGTCAGGGTTAATCCCCGGACACAGGGTCGGGCGTAAGTTTTACCAGGTGGCTTGCTTTAACGTTAAGCCACCTGTATTATTTTGCGCCCTTTCATTAAGTAAGAGTAACGGAGTTAGACATGGCCCGTATTGCCGGTGTCAATATTCCTGACAACAAGCATGCAGTGATTTCTCTGACCTATGTCTATGGCATTGGTCGTACTACTGCCCAACAGATCTGTGCCGCTACTGGCATCGCTGAGACCACCAAAATTGGTGAGCTGAGCGAAGAACTGCTGGATGTTGTTCGTAACGAAGTAGCTAAGTACACGGTTGAAGGTGATCTGCGCCGCGAAGTGCAGATGAACATCAAGCGTCTGATGGATATGGCTTGCTATCGTGGCATCCGCCACCGTCGCAGCCTGCCGCTTCGTGGTCAGCGTACTAAAACGAATGCCCGTACCCGTAAAGGTCCGCGCAAACCGATCCGTAAGTAATTACGGTCGGTCTTTTAGTGTAGCTGCATTCGACTTGTTGCAGTGTTGATATTAAAAGCAGGATTTAAAAATGGCTAAGCCACAAAGATCAACCAAGAAGAAGGTTAAAAAGCAGGTAGTGGACGGCATCGCCCACATCCATGCCTCTTTTAACAACACCATTGTGACCATCACCGACCGTCAGGGTAATGCTCTGTCATGGGCAACTGCCGGTGGTTCTGGTTTTCGTGGTTCACGTAAGAGCACTCCTTTCGCCGCTCAGGTCGCTGCAGAGCGTGCCGGTGAAGCCGCAAAAGAGTACGGTCTGAAAAACCTGGACGTGGAAGTTAAAGGTCCTGGTCCGGGTCGTGAGTCCGCAGTCCGCGCTCTGAACGCATGTGGTTATAAGATCGCTAACATCACTGATGTTACCCCGATCCCACATAACGGCTGTCGTCCACCTAAGAAGCGTCGCGTATAAGGAGGCTGAGAAATGGCACGTTATATTGGTCCTAAGTGCAAGCTGTCCCGTCGTGAAGGAACTGATCTGTTCCTGAAGAGTGGTGTACGCGCACTGGACACTAAATGCAAAATGGAAACCAAACCGGGTGTACACGGTGCTGGTCGCGGTCGTCTGTCAGACTATGGTCTGCAGCTGCGTGAAAAGCAGAAGGTACGTCGTCTGTACGGTATCCTGGAAAAACAATTCCGCAGTTACTACAAAGAAGCCGCACGTCGTAAAGGCGCTACCGGTGAGAACCTGCTGCAACTGCTTGAATCCCGTCTGGATAACGTTGTTTACCGCATGGGCTTTGGTTCTACCCGCGCTGAAGCGCGTCAGCTGGTGTCTCACAAGGCAGTCGCTGTTAACGGTAAAACCGTGAATATTCCTTCTTTCAGCATCAAAGCTGGTGATGTGGTTACTATTCGCGAAAAAGCGAAGAATCAGGACCGTATCAAGACTGCAATGCAACTGGCTGGTCAGCGTGCTGACTGTGCCTGGATTGACGTAAATGCAGCTTCAATGGAAGGCACGTTCAAGTCCGCTCCTGAGCGCGCGGATCTCCCTGCGGAGATCAACGAAAACCTGATCGTGGAACTTTACTCTAAGTAATAGAGGAACTAAGGGGCAGCTATGCAGCGTGCAGTTAATGAATTTTTGACACCTCGTCACATTCAGGTTGACGAAGTAACCAAAACCCATGCCAAAGTCACTCTGGAGCCGCTTGAGCGTGGCTTCGGTCACACTTTGGGCAACGCATTGCGTCGTATCCTGCTGTCCTCTATGCCGGGTGCCGCGATCGTTGAATGCGAAATTGATGGCGTTCTGCATGAGTACAGCGCGATCGAAGGTGTGCAGGAAGACGTTATTGAAATCCTGCTGAACCTGAAGGGCGTCGCCGTTAAATTGCATGAACGCGACGAAGCCACTCTGAGCCTGGCCAAAACCGGCCCGGCCACTGTGACCGCTGCCGATATTCAACTGGATCACGGTGTAGATATTGCTAATCCGGACCACGTCATTGCCCATCTGGGTGAAGGCGCTGAGCTGAAAATGACCCTGAAAGTCGCTTCCGGTCGTGGCTACGAGACGGTTGAGTCCCGTAATCAGAACGATGAAGAGACCAAGGCGATTGGCAAACTGCAACTCGATGCTACTTACAGCCCGGTTAAACGCGTTTCTTACAGTGTAGATGCTGCACGTGTGGAACAGCGTACTGACCTGGACAAGTTGGTTATCGATCTTGAAACCAACGGTACCATCGATCCGGAAGAAGCTATTCGTCGTTCCGCGACTATCCTGCAGCAGCAGCTGGCTATCTTCGTTAACCTGGAAAACGACGAAGTCGTTGAACAGGTTCGTGAAGAAGAAGAGATTGACCCGATTCTCCTGCGTCCGGTGGACGATCTGGAGCTGACTGTCCGCTCTGCCAACTGCCTGAAAGCAGAAAATATTTACTACATCGGTGACCTGATTCAGCGTACAGAAGTTGAGCTGTTGAAGACACCTAACCTGGGTAAGAAGTCTCTGACTGAAATCAAAGACGTTCTGGCCTCACGCGGACTGTCGTTGGGTATGCACCTGGAAAACTGGCCTCCAGCCAGTCTCCGCAACGACGATAAAGTATTAGCCTGAGCGGAACGTTCAGTTAGTTAAGGAATTAAACCATGCGTCATCGTAAAAGTGGTCGTCACTTCAATCGTACCAGCGCACACCGTCAAGCCATGTTTAAAAACATGGCGGTGAGCCTGTTCGAGCATGAAATTATCAAGACTACTCTGCCAAAGGCGAAAGAGCTGCGTCGCGTAGCTGAGCCGCTGATTACTCTGGCAAAAGAGGATTCAGTTGCTAATCGTCGTCTGGCCTTTGCTCGTACCCGTAGCAAAGAAGCAGTAGGCAAGCTGTTCACTGAACTGGGCCCGCGTTACCAAACCCGTCCGGGTGGCTACATTCGCATTATGAAATGTGGTTTCCGTGCTGGCGATAACGCTCCCATGGCTTATGTGGAACTGGTCGATCGTCCGGTAGCAACTGCTGCTGAAGACATCGTCGAGGACAGCGCTGAGTAATTTCAGCTGTTGTAAAGACACGGAAAAGCCCGTTACCGCAAGGTAACGGGCTTTTTTGTTGGGCGCTGTTCCGGTGGTTATGCCAGTCGGCCTGCACTGGTCTGGCTGCGGTTGGGCTGCATAGCTGTGAGCGCAGCGCCGGAATGCAGGCAAAAAAAAGCGGGCAGTGCCCGCTTAAAATACTCTTCCTGAGTCCAATCATGAATGGCTTTCACCATGGTTGTACTCTAACCCTTGTCCCTGTCAGTCAGGGCAAAGGCTGGTAAAGAAGTGTACTGCCTTACCAACTTCAGCTGCGGCTGTTACAGCAGGGCCAGGCTCAGACCCGGCCAGAAGGTAATAATCAGTACTGTCGTCAGCAAAATAAAGAAGAACGGCAGGGTGGCCTTATACAGGGTCATAACCGGTTTATTAAAGCGGAAGCTGGCAATAAACAGGTTCATGCCTACCGGCGGTGTGAAGTAACCCAACTGCATATTGGCCAGGAACAGAATACCCAGATGGATAGGGTGGATGCCGTACTCAATGGCAATGGGCAGAATAATCGGGATCATAATGACGATGGCGGAAAAGATATCCAGCATCATGCCCAGTACCAGCAGGAATAAGGTTAACAGCAGCAGAAACGTTAGCGGGTCACTGACGTGTTGCTGGATAAAGCTGAAGATTTTTTCCGGAATACCGGCATCAATCATGTAATTGGTGGACGCCATAGAGACAGCCAGAATCAGCAGGATGGCACCGACCAGCTTCATTGAATCACGCATCACCACCGGCAGCTTTGCCAGGCTGA
The DNA here is from genome assembly GCF_016132445.1 of Venatoribacter cucullus. NCBI lineage: Bacteria > Pseudomonadati > Pseudomonadota > Gammaproteobacteria > Oceanospirillales > Oceanospirillaceae > Venatoribacter > Venatoribacter cucullus. The sequence continues at coordinate 246,920 of NZ_CP046056.1, forward strand.
TTTCCCGCCGGATAACCACACTGACGATCAGTACATAAAATGCGGTTAAAGCGGCCGCTTCCGAGACGGCAAAGAAGCCACTGTAAATACCGCCCAATACCACCACGGGTAACGGGATTTCCCAGGCACTGTCCTTAATGGCAGCCCAGGTTTCGGCTTTATCAAACGGATGTTGATCGCGCTGCATACCGCGCGACTGCCACATGCTGTAGGCCGATAAGGCAAACAGCATCAGCAGGCCAGGCAGCAGGCCGGCGAGGAACAGGTCATCAATACTGACCGGGGTTTCCAGAGCCATTTGTTGCGCGACCACACCGTACAGGATCAGTGGCAACGATGGTGCAAACAGTAAGCCCAGACTGCCGGAAGTGGTGACCAGGCCCAGATTGAACGACTCTTTATAGCCGGCCTTGTGCAGGGCCGGCACCAGCAGGGCGCCCAGTGCGACGATGGTGACACCGGAGGCGCCGGTAAAGGCAGTGAACATGGCACAGGCTGCCAGTGCCACAATCGCCAGTCCGCCAGGCATCCAGCCCAGTAACGCATCGGTAATGCGTACCAGCCGTTGGGGCGCCTTGCTTTCACCCAGCAGATAACCGGCGAAGGTAAACAGCGGAATGGCCACCAGTACCGGCATTTCCGCCACCTGGTAAATGTTAATGGCCATGGTCATCAGATCGATATCGGCTTGCCAGAAGCCCCACATGGCGCTGGCGGCAATGACCGCAAACAGCGGTGCACCGGCCAGTGCCAGCAGTAATAGGATCAGTGGAACCAGAATGCTCACCGGGCTTCTCCCTCGGTTTTGGCCAGTAAATCCTGCACGCCCTGCAGCATAAAGCGCAGTCCCATCAGGGCAAAACTGAGCGGAATAATGATCTGCAGCGGCCAGGCTGGCACCCGGCCAAAGGCCACATCACCAAACTCCCAGGCAAAGCGGACGAAGTTCTGTGAATGCCAGGCCAGCAGCAAACAAACCATTGCGGCAAACACCGAGCTGATCAGTGCCAGCAGTCGGCGCAAGCCGGGCCCGGCCAGCCGGCTGGCCAGGTCGATGGCAATATGCTCGCGGGTGCGGGTCGCCAGCAAGGCGCCCAGTAAGCCCAGCCACAGCACCATCACGCGCAGCAACGGCGGAATCCACACCAGACCGCCACCAAACAGGCTGCGGGCCAGAATGTCGGCACCGGCCAGTACGATCATGGCCAGCAGCAGCAGCACTAACAGGCCGTCTTCGGCCCGGTGCAGAATACGGAAGAAGGCCGTCATATCAGTTGCTGGTACTGTTACGCAGGGTGGTCAGCGTCTGCAGCAATTGATTGTAGGTCTCGACCGGATACACCTTGCGCTCACGCAGCGAAGCAATGCTGTCGGCGGCCAGCTGACGCCAGGCTTCTTTATCCGCTTCGCTGAGGGCGACGAATTCCAGGCCGTTCTGCTGTAATGCTTCGCGGGCGCCCTGTTCATCCGTTTCGTTCTGGCCGTCCATTGCTTTGAACGCGGCCGCCATGGCGGTACGCACCACCTGTTGATCGGCGGCACTGATGCCTTTAAACGCACGGGCATCGACCACCAGCATGCCAAACAGGAACACCAGCGGATAATCGGTGGCGTAGTTCAGCTTGGTGTGCCATTGCAGCGCAATGGCGGACGAGGCATTCACCGCCAGAGTGTCAATCAGGCCGGTCTGCAGGCTGGTGTAAACATCGGAAATCGGCAGGGCAATGGGTTGTACTTTGCCATTGGTGAAGATGGTTTCGCTGATCATGTCACCTTCCGGCATCCATACTTTTTTGCTGCGCACGTCATCGGAGGTGCGCAGCGGGCTGTTGGACATCAGGTAGGCAAAACCGCCTTCTGACAGGCCCAGCAGAATATAGCCCTGTTCTTCCAGTGCGGCCGCAATGCGCTGATCGTACTCGGCACGTACGGCACGGATTTCGTCCAGATTGCGGAAGGTAAAGGGCAGGCTGTACAGCTGCGTCATATTGGTAATGTGCGCCAGCGCACCGCTGGCCACGGCGCCGCCCTGCAGCTGGCGGATCTGCATTTTACGCAGTACGGCTTTGTCGGTGCCCTGCACGCCGCCGGGGAAGTAGCGCACTTTAACACGGCCTTCGGTGGCGCTTTCAATGTCATCGGCGGCCTGACGCATCAGACGCATCCAGCTGGTCCCGTCCGGCGCTACAGTGGCGATTTTCAGGGTGGTCGCGGCCTGCACGGGGGCAATCATAACGCCCAGCAGCAGGGCAATGGTGGAGATCAGTTTCATGGTTCTCACTCGAAGTAATCAGAGGATTCGGCTAACAATTCGGCCGCCTGACGTTGAGCCAGGCGGTTGATCAGGGTGAGCCCTTCCTGGTGCGGGTCGGCCGCCAGAGCTTCTTTTAATAAACGGTCGTGCAGTTCCTGTTCAAACATCAGGCGGGCGTACTGTTTGGCAAACAGTACGTGTGCCATCAGGTTGCGGCCTTCGGTCATCACAATGGCGCGCTCAAAATATTCCCGTGCCAGGTCGGGTTTGCCGCCCAGGGACGGGGGCAGCTGGCTTTCCAGCACCCCCAGATACACCTGTACGGTGGCGTTATCGAAAGCCGGATCATGGCTGGCGACCCATTGCATCAGGGTTTTCACTTTGCCCAGCTGGGCAATGGCATGCCAGTTATCGCTGTTGGCCTGAATCCAGCCAGCCCAGGCGGCGGCTTTGGCATAAAAGACGGCGATATCGTCTTCGTCATAGTTCAGCTGCAGCCCGGCCAGCAGTTGATCCTGCGGGCCGTCAACCAATGCGCAGGCATCGCTGTCGTATTCACACAGCGCCCGGCGGGAGTAGGTCATGGCTTTGTCGGCCATGCGTCTGGCCTGCTCTTTATCGCGGGCGAAGACACCGGCATACGCACCGTACAGGCGCGAGCCCGCAAGCAGGAAGTCTTCGTTATCGGGATAGGTCAGGATCAGGGCATCCAGCAACAGCAGGTAAGCCGGCGCGCCGGCCTCGACGATGGCCGGGTCATCCTGATTCATCATGGCCCGCGACAGGTTACCGGGCAGGTTGGCGACTGAGCAGCCGCTGAGCAGGGCCAGCAAAGCCAGGCCGACGAGTACTTTCATGCGAATACAACCGCGCTTGCTTAAAAAGGGAGCGCGGATTGTACACCGGTTGGGCAGCCCGGGCATTAACCGGACTGCCCACTGGCCGTGGCCGGATCAGCCAAGTTGCTCCAGTGGCTGATATTCGTTAGGGGCACCGGCGACAAAATCGATGCCGATGGTGCGCAGAATTTCCCAGGCATTATTGTTCGGGCTGTACTCGGCAATGGTTTTCTTGGCCATAAAGTGGGCGATTTCCTGAATCGATTTTACCAGCGCGTAGTCGGCAGCACTGGCGTGCAGCCCGTCAATAAAGCTGTGATCAATTTTGACGTAGTCGACCGGCAGGGCTTTCAGGTATTCAAATGACGACTGGCCGGTACCGAAATCCGACAACACAAACTGGCAGCCCAGGCTGCGCATTTCGTGCATAAAGTCGGCGGCGTCTTCCAGGTTGCGGATGGCCGATGTTTCATTCAGCTCAAAACAGAGTTTCCTCACCGGAACGTCTTTTTCCCGTGCCTGCTCAAAAATATACGCCAGCAGGCTTTCGTCATTAATAGCATGGCCGGATAGCCGCAGCACAAAGCGGTTAATACCGGCCGCCTGCTGCGGATGGTCGTGCAGCCATTGCACCAGTTGTTCCAGCGTCCAGCGATCCAGCAGGTACATTCGGTTGTAGTTTTCCGCCGCCTGCAGGTAGTCCTGTGGGGGAATCTGCGCGCCGCGCTCATCACGGATGCTGATCAGGATTTCATACTGCCGGCTGTCGCGGTGGCGTTCCTGAATGGGTTTGATCGGTACGCACAGTACCTGCAGCTGGTTGTTGCTGAGCGCCTGATTCAGCTTGTTGCCCCAGGCCATAAATTCTTCATGGCGCTGACGACTGGTGTCATCGGTCTGATAGGTAACAATGCGGCTGCCGCCTTTTTCTTTGGCCAGCTGGCAGGCGGACTCGGCTTGTTCGATCAGTTCAGCAGCGCCGGCGCTGTCAGCACTGGTGGTGGCCAGACCGATGCTGAGGTGGACGCTGAAGGTGCCGGCCGGACTGTCGATATGGGTGGTTTCAATCTGGCGTTTCAGGATTTTGGCACTGGCTTCGGCCTGCTCGGTGTCGGTGTGCGGGAAGAACAGGGCAAATTCGTTACTGCCGAGGCGCGCGCACAGGGCGTCCGGCATATGCTCACGCAGCATGCCGGCCACCTGTTGCAGACACAGATCACCGCCTTCAACACCGTAGTTTTTATTGATCAGTTTGAACTGATCCAGGTCAGCCATCAGCAGAGTACAGGGGCTGGCGCTGCGCAGGCTGATCAGAATGCGCTCCTGCAGCAGGCGCAAAAAGTGCTGACGGTTGGTCAGGCCGGTGAGCGGGTCGATATTGGCCTGCTCGGACAGGTCGCGGTAAATCTGCTGCACCAGCTTGTCGACGCCTTTATCCACCGCCGACTCTTCCTGCTCGTACAGGCGTTTAACCCGGCCGCTGTCAAAGGCTGTGGCCAGTTCGGCCAGGGTGAAATCGACCACTTTCATGCCGCTGTGGTTCACACAGGCAAAGCGGGAGGCATCCTGGGCAATCCAGACCACCGATACGGCCTGATCCGGTTCGACCAGCAACAGCCAGTCGCCAACCTGCAGGTTCATGGCGCGGCGGGTGCCACGACCTTCCGGTATCACTTCCGCCGGCTCGGCGCTCCAGGCCGGCAGATCAATGGCTTCGGGGATGGTGCCGGATTGCAGATGCTCAGTGGCCGCCTGCAGTATGCCCTGGTGCCACAGCTCATGCGCCGGCAGGTTGCCGTGCAGTTTATCCAGTTCCGTGCGGGCCAGATCCAGCAGGGGCCGGAATTTGGGCAGCAGCTCCTGACGGCCGCTGTTGGCGGCGCTGAACAGAGCCAGCACCTGCCGGTAGAGCTTAATCGCTCCCTGAAAGCGTTTGCTGTCCTTGCCTTCGCGTAGCAGCAGCAGGCTCAGCAGCGGTTGCCAGCCCTGCTGCAGCCATTCCACCACGCTGTTGGGCAGGGTGCGGTTGGCGATGTCTTTACCAATCAGTTGCTCAATGCGGCGGCGGGCGTTGTGCAGCTTGTGCTCACCTTCGGCGGCCTGGGCCACCCGTTCGGCATTCTGACGGGCTTTGCGCTCGGCCCCCCCCACCAGACTCTGCAGGCTTTCCAGTAGTTCTTCCAGAGCGTGTTCATCCCGGTCGAGATTCTGTAAGACCGGCTCAATCAGCCCCTGCAGACGGTTGCTGAGCTGGGTTTCGCCGCTGGTGGTCAGTTGCCCCAGTTTGGCCAGCTGGTTCAGGACCAGCCGGCCCGGGTGTTCCGGGTTAAACAGCAGGCTGGGGTCTTTCAGCATCAGCTGCAGCAGTGGCCAGCCCAGACGCTCAATAAAGGGTTTGATAAAGTCGGCGACCTGCTCACTGCTGAGCAGGTGCTGGGTGACCTGTTCCAGCGTATCAATGGCATCGCGGGAGTCCGCCGGCAGGCTGACTTCTTGTGCGGCCAGTGCTTTTTCTACCGATTCCCGCACATGGCCTTCGGCCAGGCTGTGCTGCTGGGCCAGGTGGGTAACGATGGTGCTGACCTGCTCGGGTGCGGCCGCCGGCAGGGATTCTTCCGGGCTGAGTTCGGCCTGCTCAAGGCGCTGATAGCGCAGGCTCAGCAGGTTCTGAATATTGGCATAGGCCTGTTTGGCTTCGTCCTGGTGGCGCTGGAAACTTTGCAGTGACTGGCCGCGATTGTTGCTGGGGGGCGGATTGGTAACACTCGCTGCGCTGTTCGCCTTAACGGTAGCTGCCTGGGTGGTGTTGGTACCGGTTGTGGCAGATGCCGTGGGCACGGCTGGTTGCACCGCCGGAATGGCACGGCGATAGCGGAACGTCAGCGGGATATCAATCTGGCGGATCAGATTCTGGTAGCTGGTTTGCAGGGTGGTCAGGGCCACCTGTTCATACACAGAAAACGCCAGTGCCCGCGCTTCCTGGGGTAGCTGCAGAGTATCCAGACTGTCACGGAAGGCTTCTGTCACGGTGGACGGACCGATGGGATTGAAGGTGTCTTCCATGCGTGCGGAGGACAGGGTGTCGAGCAGCTGGCGCAGCTCAAAACTCATATTAGCCAGCCGGGACTGCAGGTGTGATGAAGTCACTTTGGCCAGCAGCCAGTCTTCAAAATCGGCTTGCTGCACCAGCGATAAATGCAGCTCGGCCTGATCCGGCTGCTGCTCCCGCGAGATTTCCGGCTCACCTTGCAGCCAGCGCTGTAACTGCTGCTGCAAGCGCTGCTGAAAAGCTTTCAGCATGGCGCCAGCATTGCTTTTGGCCTGTTTCTCCAGTCGCAGCCATTGCTGCTGTTCGGCGGTGTTGCGGGCCATATTGGCTTTTTCAAAGGTGGCTTCCAGAAAGTCCGGCAGCCATTGGCGCAGCAGGCGGTCACGCACGTTCGCGGCTTCCTGTTGCAGCAGTTGCAGATAGCGTTGTTTTTGCTCGTCCGTGATACGGCGTTGATTACGGGTGGCCTGATTGTATTCCTGCAGGCGCAGAAAGAGTTTGTTATCGGGGCGGCGGAATTGCACGCCGGCGTGCTGGTCATTATTGAAGACCCAGTCGACGGCGACTTTGACGGGGTGATCGTCAAAGGCCAGTTGCAGCATCAGATTCTGAGTGCTGGTGGGAATGCCATGCGGCCAGAGCAGGTGCACGCCGGTCTGTGAATAATCCAGTACCTGACAGGGGTATTGTTGCCCATCGGTACTGATCAGAGCGGCATTCAGGTAGGTGGTGAATCTTGGGTGTTCGCGTTGCTCAACGGCCATGCTGTCAATTCCATAATGCGGGCCAGTAGCCCGTAGCCGGCACTGGGCCGGGTTCTCCTCAGCTGGCAGAACAGCTTCAGGGGAATGCTGCCAGCGATATTGTTCTATTCCCTGTTGTGCATATTGTTATCTGTTTTCGCGCTTGCCGGAATAGCCGGGTGTGTAAAGTCCGGTTTTTTTTGCGTTAAAACGGTTGGTTATCAATCTTCTGGCTGCGCAAACTGCGCAATTTCCGGTACAGCGTGCGTTCGCTGACGCCCAGAGCCTGTGCCAGTGACGCGTTATCACCTTCGTACTGTTGCTGCAGTTGTTGCAGGTAATGCTGCTCCAGCTGATCCAGCGGCATCAGCGGCAAGCCGGCAGGTAAAGGGGCCGCAGTCGCAGGCAGCGCGGGAGTGTCACGCTGCGGCAGCTGCAGATGCTGAGGTTCAATCAGGTTGCTGTCACACAGCAGGATGGCGCGCTCGATGCGGTTGCGCAGCTCACGGATGTTGCCGGGAAAAATCTGGCTGGTCAGCCATTCGCAGGCGGCATCGGACAGTTGCAGGGGGCGTTGCGGGCTGAGCTGCTGCAGCAGGTGTGTGGCCAGCGGCACAATATCTTCCGGCCGCTCGCGCAGTGACGGCAGCAGCACCGGAAAGGGGCTGATACGGTAGTAAAGGTCCTGACGGAAGGTGCCGGCAGCGACCATGTCTTCCAGCTGCCGGTGGGTGGCACAGATCAGCCGGAAGTCGGCCTGTTTGGGGGTGATGCTGCCAACCGGCCGGTAAGCGCCGGTTTCTATCAGGCGCAGCAGTTTTACCTGCATGGGCAGCGGAATATCCCCCACTTCATCGAGAAACAGAGTGCCGCCACGGGCGGCATCAATCAGACCGGGTTTCTTCTGGGTGGCGCCGGTAAAGGCGCCTTTTTCGTAGCCGAACAGTTCGCTCTCAAACAGGCTTTCGGTCAGGCCGGAACATTCCACCGTCACAAAAGGTTTGCTGCTGCGCTGGCTGTGGTTGTGCAGATATTGCGCCGCCAGTTCTTTGCCGGTGCCGGAATCCCCCAGCAGCAGCACGCTGATATCGCTGGGAGCGGCGCGGCTGAGTAATTCCAGCATGCGGGTGTAGGCGCTGCTGTAGCCCAGCATGGGTTGGCCGGGCAGGCTGTCGCGGTGTTGCAGCGGCTGCATGATTTCAACGAAGAAGGTGATGTCGCCGGCGTCGTTGCAGATCGGGCTGAGTTCCACGTTGACGTGTTCGCGGCCACGGGCGGTGTTGTGAATATGCAGAATGCGCTGGCGCTGACCGGTGTCCAGGCATTGGCGTAAGGGGCAGTGTTCGCCAGCCTGATCGCAGGGGACGCTGTAGCCGTGCGATACCTCGTAACAATGGCGCTGCAGGATGTCCTCTTCATTGGCGAAGGTGCGCCGGTAGGCATCATTGGCTGCGCAGATTTCGTAATCCAGATTCAGCAGCACCGCCGGATCGCTGATGGCATTCAGCAATGAGGTGATGGCGGGCAGGTCGTGACTGTCGATATTGGAAAACATGACTGACATCTTTGGCAGTGGCGTGCTGCCAAATCTGGCAGCTGGCGTAAGGATGCGCAAGCCCAACATGTGTTTTCTATGCCTGGCAGCGCTGACAGCACAGCTGGCCCGCTTGTTGCTGAGGGAGCTCTGTGACAACACGCCGCATGGTCAGCCAGTACATTCAGGCCGACCATGCGATGCCTGACTGGCATGCCCTGTGTTTGCGGGGCGGCCGCCGGAATAACCGGCGGTGCCAATGTTCTGAGTAACCGGAGGATCAGCAATGATCAGTGAAAGCCTCGTCGAGCTATCGCGGCTGCAGTTTGCCATTACGGCGTTTTACCATTTTCTGTTTGTACCCCTGACCCTGGGTCTGTCATTTCTGCTGGCCATTATGGAGTCGGTGTACGTGATGACCGGTAAAGAAATTTACCGCGATATGGTGAAATTCTGGGGCAAGCTGTTTGGTATTAACTTTGCGCTGGGGGTGACCACCGGCCTGACCATGGAGTTTCAGTTCGGTACCAACTGGGCGTATTACTCACACTATGTGGGTGATATTTTCGGTGCGCCGCTGGCCATTGAAGGACTGATGGCATTCTTTCTGGAATCCACCTTTATCGGCCTGTTTTTCTTTGGTTGGGAGCGGTTAAGCAAGGTGCAGCATCTGCTGGTGACCTGGCTGGTGGCCATCGGCTCCAACCTGTCGGCACTGTGGATTCTGATTGCCAATGGCTGGATGCAGAACCCGATCGGCGCTGAGTTTAATTACGACACCATGCGCATGGAAATGACCAGCTTTGCTGAGGTGATTTTAAACCCGGTGGCGCAGGTGAAATTCGTCCATACCGTCTCGGCCGGTTACGTGACCGGAGCGATGTTTGTGCTGGCTATTTCCGCTTTCTACATGCTGAAAAAACGCGATCTGCCTTTTGCCCGCCGTTCCTTTGCCATTGCTGCCAGCTTCGGTTTTGCCGCCATTCTGAGTGTGATTATTCTCGGCGATGAATCCGGTTATGAGCTGGGGGATGTGCAGAAAACCAAGCTGGCGGCCATTGAAGCCGAGTGGGATACCCATGAAGCGCCGGCGGCTTTTACCCTGATCGGTCTGCCCGATGAAGACCGCATGACCACCGACTACGCGATTAAAATTCCTTACGCGCTGGGGCTGATTGCCACCCGCTCGGTTACGGAAGAAGTGACCGGTATTAAAGACCTGATTGCTCAGCATGAATTGCGCATCCGTCGCGGTATGGAAGCCTATGCTTTGCTGCAAAAAATCCGCAGTGGCGATAAATCCGCGCCGGTATTGGCGGCCTTTGATGCCCTGAAAGATGACCTCGGTTACGGCCTGCTGCTGAAGCGTTATACCGATAACGTGGTGGATGCCACCGAAGAGCAGATTCAGCAGGCGGCGCGTGACACCATTCCGGCCGTGGCGCCGATGTTCTGGACCTTCCGCATTATGGTGGGGCTGGGCTTCCTGATGCTGGTGCTGATTGGTCTGTCGTTCTACTACAGCGCCCGTGGTGTGGCGGAAGAGAAAACCTGGCTGCTGAAAGCCCTGTTAATTGCGCTGCCGGCGCCCTGGATTGCCTGTGAAATGGGCTGGTTTGTGGCCGAGTTCGGTCGTCAGCCCTGGTCCATCGGAGAAGTGCTGCCCACTTATCTGTCGGTGTCGACCCGCAGCGTGGAAGACCTGTGGCTGAGCATTGCCGGTTTCGTCACCTTCTACACCGTGCTGCTGGTGGTGGAAATGTACCTGATGATCCATTTCTGCAAACTGGGACCGTCCAGCCTGCACACCGGTCGTTACCACTTTGAACAGCAGGGTGGAGCCTTACCGGCACAGCCGCTGCAGTCTGTACAAGATCCGGCCTGAGGAGCAGAACATGGATTATGAAACCTTAAAAATTGTCTGGTGGTTATTAATCGGTGTGCTGCTGATCGGCTTTGCCGTCACCGATGGCTTTGATATGGGCGTGGGTGCGCTGCTGCGCATCATTGGTAAAACCGATAACGAGCGGCGGGTGATGCTGAATACTGTTGGCCCGCACTGGGATGGTAATCAGGTGTGGTTTATCACCGCCGGCGGGGCTTTGTTTGCTGCCTGGCCGGTGGTCTACGCGGTGGCGTTTTCCGGTTTTTACTGGGCCATGCTGCTGGTGCTGTTCGCCATGTTTTTCCGCCCGGTAGGCTTTGAATACCGTTCGAAAATGACCGATGCCCGCTGGCGCAGTGCCTGGGACTGGGGTCTGACCGTGGGCGGTGCGGTGCCGGCGCTGGTGTTCGGTGTGGCGTTCGGCAATCTGTTCCTGGGCGTGCCGTTCACCCTGGATGAGTTTATGCGCTCTACCTACAGCGGCTCGTTCTGGGCCTTGCTGAATCCGTTCGGTCTGCTGGCCGGGCTGATCAGTCTGGGCATGCTGACCCTGCACGGCGCCACCTATCTGCAGATGCGGACCGATGGAGCCCTGCATGAGCGGGCGCGCAAAACCGGCGTGTTGTTAGGCGTGCTGGTGGCGGTGCTGTTCGGTTTGGCCGGATTCTGGGTAGCGGGTATGGACGGCTATGTTATGACCGCCAGCGCTGATGTGGGCGCGGCAATGTCGCCGCTGCAGAAAACCGCAGAGCTGCAGGCCGGTGGCTGGATGCAGAATTACAGTCAGTATCCGCTGGCCATATTGGCGCCCGTCGTGGGGTTTGCTGGCTTGTTGCTGGCCTCGCTGTTTTCGTTGCTGAACCGCGGCGCGCTGGCCTTTGTCGGCAGTTCGCTGGCACAGGTGGGGGTGATTATGACGGCCGGCGTCAGTCTGTTCCCGTTCATTATGCCGTCCAGCCTGAATCCGTCGCACAGTCTGACCGTGTGGGATGTGGTCTCGAGCGAGCTGACCCTGAATATTATGTTCTGGGTGGCCATGGTGTTTGTGCCCATCGTGCTCAGCTACACCGCCTGGGGTTACTACAAAATGCGCGGTCGCCTGACCACCGATTTTATTGAACAGAACAAGTACAGCACGTACTGAGGAGATTGGTTATGTGGTATTTCGCCTGGATTCTTGGCGTGTTGCTGGCCTGCTCGTTCGGCATCATTAACGCCCTGTGGCTGGAAGTGAGTGGCCGCTTCGAGCACGAATAAAACCTGCTTTGTGACCGGTCCGGCCTTGGTCGGGCTGGCAGTGAAGTCTTATTTCTGTATGCCTATTGCGGAATGTATGACGGAATATTTAAGGGGTAACGAATGGCCTTAAACAAAGACGATTTACTGGCCGAAGCGCGCAGTGCTGTGGTGCCGGTGGATGCGGCGGCGGCGGAAGCCATGCTGGCGCAGGGCTGTGTGGTGCTGGATGTGCGTGAGCCGGCTGAGTTTGATATGGGGCATCTGCCCGGGGCGGTGAATGTGCCGCGCGGGGTGCTGGAATTCCGCGTTGGTGATCACCCTGATTTATGTGATCTGCAGGCGGATATTTTGTTGTATTGCAAAAACGGTGGCCGCAGCACATTAGCCGCTCATACCCTGAAGCGCATGGGTTTTGAGCAGGTAAAAATGCTGGTGGGTGGCTTTGATGGCTGGGCGGGTTCGGTGCACAAAGTGGAACTGGACCCGGGCATGTATCGCTGAGGATTAACGATGAAAAAATTACTGACTGTTTTGGTATCCGCAGCGCTGACATCCGTGTCCGTGCAGGCTGAAGACACCCGTGCGCTGCAGGCGGAAGCCCGGACGCAGATCAAAGCCTTTGCCGGTGCGCTGCAAAGCACGCTGAAGCAAGGGATGGAAAGTGAGGGTGCTGTGCATGCGATTGAGCTGTGCAATACCGAAGCGCCGGTGATTGCCGAACAGACCAGTGTGAATGGCTGGCAGGTTGGCCGCACCTCGCTGAAAGTACGCAACCCGGACAACCAACCGGATGCCTGGGAACGTGAAGTGCTGCAGCAGTTTGAACAGCGTAAACAGGCCGGCGAAGACCTTATGACACTGGAAGCCAGTGCGACTGAGAATGGCGAATTCCGCTTTATGAAAGCCATTCCCACCGGTGCCGCCTGTATTGCCTGTCATGGCACCGAACTGAGTGCGCCGGTGCAGGCGCGCCTGGCCGAGCTGTACCCGCAGGATCAGGCCCGTGGCTTTAACCCCGGCGATCTGCGTGGTGCTTTCACGTTGCGTAAAACACTGGAGTAATGCAGGTGTCTGAACACATTGTAAATATCCGCTGGCAACAGCAGGGCGAGTTTTCCCACGAGGGCTTTGAGCGCCGTCATGAGCTGCAGTTTCAGCCGACCGTCACGCTGCCGGCCGGTGGCGCCGGTAACGATTTTGGTGCTGATCCGGAACAGATGCTGGCGGCGGCCATGGCCAGCTGTCATATGCAGACCTTCCTGGCGCTGGCGGCGAAAAAACGTCTGGTAGTGGCTTCTTATGAAGACATTGCCAGCGCCGAAATCGCCCAGCGTGACGATGGTAAATTCTGGGTGCCGGTAATTCGCCTGCAACCCAGGGCCGTGTTCAGTGGCGATAAGCAGCCCGATGCGGCGGCCATTGCTGCCATGCACGAAAAAGCCCATCAGCACTGCTTTATTGCCAATTCCTGCCTGAGTGAGGTGGTGGTCGAGCCGCGAATGGGTTAACGGGTTCCGGGGGCGGCGTTGAGGGTTCTGCGTGCCCGGTGGCTATTCACGGGGCGCACCAAACCCTCAACCCTCAACCAGATCTTCTCCCGTCCAAGCATCCTCTTACATTTCTTTGCGGCCTGATTAGTCATAATCTGCCGCTGTTTTATGCTTTCATGCTATCTTTTCTGCCGTCCATATAATTAATTCTGATCATCAAGGGGCACCCGTCGGTATGACTGTGTTATGGATTTTGTTGCTGCCCATGCTGGGTATTCTGCTGCCGTTATTGGCCGGGCGCAGCGGGCGCACAACCATTGCCTGGAGCACGGCACTGTTGCCGGCGGTGGCGCTGGGGCTGTTGTTGCAGGCGGCGCCGCAGGTGTTCAGCGGTGAAGTGCCGGTATACACCGCTCAGTGGGTGCCATTACTGGGGCTGAATATTTCTTTGCATCTGGATGGTTTGGCGTTTTTATTCAGCCTGCTGATTCTGGGTATTGGTCTGTTAATTATTCTGTACGCCCGTTATTACCTGTCGGCGCAGGATAATATGGCGGTGTTTTACGCCTATTTGCTGTTCTTCATGTCGGCCATGCTGGGTGTGGTGCTGTCGTCCAATTTATTGCAGCTGTGGTTATTCTGGGAATTAACCAGCATCAGCTCCTTCCTGCTGATCAGTTTCTGGTCGCACAAAAGTGAAGCCCGTAAAGGCGCGCGTATGGCGCTGGTGGTAACCGGTGCCGGCGGTCTGGCGTTGCTGGGTGCCTTATTGCTGATCGCGCAGGTTACCGGTACCTATGAATTGCGCGAAGTGCTGGGCATGGGTGACGTGCTGCGTGCCAGTGACTATTACCCGGCCATTCTGACGCTGTTTTTGCTGGGGGCTTTTACCAAGTCGGCGCAGTTCCCGTTCCAGTTCTGGTTGCCGCACGCGATGGCGGCACCCACGCCGGTATCGGCCTATCTGCACTCGGCCACCATGGTGAAAGCCGGGGTGTTCCTGCTGGCGCGTTTCCATCCGGCCCTGTCGGGTACCGAAGCCTGGTTTGTGGCGGTGTCCCTGACCGGTATGGCGACCATGTTGCTGGGCGCCTATACGGCGCTGTTCAAGCATGATTTAAAAGGTCTATTGGCTTATTCCACGGTATCGCATCTGGGCCTGATTACCCTGCTGCTGGGGCTGGGTTCACCGCTGGCAGCGGTGGCGGCGGTGTTTCACATTATTAACCATGCGGTGTTCAAAGCGTCACTGTTTATGGCGGCCGGTATCATCGACCACGAATCCGGCACCCGCGATATGCGCAAGCTGAATGGCCTGTGGAAATACATGCCCTATACCGCCACGCTGGCAATGACGGCGGCGGCTTCGATGGCGGGGGTGCCGTTGCTGAACGGCTTCCTGTCGAAAGAAATGCTATTCGCCGAAACCCTGCATCAGGAAACCCTGGGGGCGCTGTCCTGGTGGATTCCTTTACTGGCGACTGCCGGTGGTGCGCTGGCGGTGGCGTACTCGCTGCGCTTTATGCACGATGTGTTCTTTAACGGCGAACCCATTGATCTGCCGAAAACCCCGCACGAACCCCCCCGCTATATGCGGGTGCCGGTGGAGGTGCTGGTGGTGCTCTGTCTGCTGGTCGGTATTTTCCCGCAATTTATGGTGGGCGATATACTGGCAGCCGCATCGTCGGCCGTACTGCAGACCGAGCTGCCCTATTACAGCCTGGCGATCTGGCATGGTTTTAACCTGCCGTTGCTGATGAGTGGCCTGGCAGTGGCGGGTGGTCTGGCCCTGTATGCGAACCGCCGGCATCTGTTCTATTTCCAGAGCCAGTTTGTTGAACGTGATGCCAAGCTGGTATTTGAAGGGGCGGTACAGCGAGTGCAGGGCTGGGCCGGGGTGCTGAACAATGCGCTCGATAACGGCTCGCTGCAGCGCTATATGCTGCTGCTTATTTTACTGGCGCTGGCGGTCAGTGCGGCTCCCTTATTCCATTTAATGGATACCGTCGGTACGCATCCGCAACTGCCGGTGAACTGGGTGGTGGGCTTCTGTGCCGCGCTGATGATAGCCGCCACCTTCGTGACGCTGTGGTGGAGCCATCGCCGGCTGGTGGCTCTGATCGCCTTATCGGTGGTGGGTCTGATTGTCTCCATCGCCTTTGCCTATTTCTCCGCGCCGGATCTGGCGTTAACCCAGTTGTCGGTGGAAGTGGTCACCATTCTGCTGTTCCTGCTGGCGCTGTTTTTCCTGCCGCAGAAAAGCCCGGTGATCGACAGTTCCTTTACTGTGATTGTGCGTGATTTCAGCATTGCGGCGTTGTTTGGCAGTGTGATCGGCACCATCTGTTATGCCCTGCTGATCCGGCCGCTGGACAGCATTTCCGGTTATTTCCTGGACAACAGTAAGACCGGCGGCGGTGGTACCAACGTGGTGAACGTGATTCTGGTCGATTTCCGCGGCTTCGATACCCTGGGCGAAATTACCGTACTGGGGATTGCCGCGCTGGGTATCTTTAAGTTGTTATCACGGATGCGGGTGTATATGCCGCACAGCGACAGCAAGGGCCGTAAGTGGGCCAAAGATCGTCATCCGCTGTTGCTGGCGCTGGTATCGCAAAGTTTATTGCCGCTGGCGTTGCTGGTGTCGGCGTTTATTTTCCTGCGCGGCCACAATATGCCCGGTGGTGGTTTTATCGCCGGTCTGATTACCGCCATTGCGTTAATTCAGCAATATGTTGCACACGGGGTGGTGTGGATGAAAGAGCGGATGCCGATTAATTATCAGGGCCTGATCGGCAGCGGCTTACTGATCGCCACCCTGTCGGGCCTGGGCAGCTGGCTGTTCGGCCGTAATTTCCTCACCACCTGGTTTGATTACTTCCACCTGCCGGTGGTCGGCGAGTTTGAGCTGGCCAGTGCCATGGTGTTTGACTTCGGCGTGTACCTGACTGTCATCGGTGCCACCCTGCTGATTCTGGCGAATCTGGGTAAGCTCACCACCACCGAGCGCCTGCGCGCAGGAGATGAATAATGGAATTTACCTTTGCCCTCGGGGTGGGTGTGCTCACCACCGCTGGTATTTATCTGATGCTGCGGGGCCAGACGTTCCCGGTCATTGTTGGCCTGACGCTGCTGTCGTATGCGGTTAACCTGTTTCTGTTTGCCAGTGGTCGTCTTACCGTCAACGGCGCGGCGATTGTTGGCCAGAGTGAGGTCTATACCGATCCCTTGCCGCAGGCGCTGGTGCTGACCGCTATTGTGATCGGTTTTGCCATGACCGCCTTTGTGCTGATTCTGGCCATGCGTGCCCGTTCGGATCTGGGCAATGACCATGTGGATGGCCGCACCATGCCGCAGGCCCGGGAAACCGGTGCTGAGGAAAATGGCAAAGAACGAAAAACCAGCCGCAAAAGTGCCACCCGTACTGAATTGCGTGATACCAAACCCCGCAAGGAGCCGAAATGATTCTGCAGCATTTACCGGTATTGCCGCTGCTGATACCTCTGTTGGGCGGTATTTTATTGTTACTGCCACCGCTGGCTGATTCTGACCGTGCGCAGCGCTGGGCGGGCAGTGCCATTGCCCTGGCGGCACTGGCGGCGGCGCTGTTGTTGCTGTGGCAGGTTGATGCCCGGGGCACGCTGGTCTATGCCGTGGGCGAATGGCATCCCCCGTTCGGTATTGTACTGGTGGCGGACCGTATGGCCGCGTTGTTGCTGGTGCTGACGTCCTTATTGCTGTTGAGCGTGCAGGTATTCAGCAGTGCCGGTGAAGATCAGAAAGGGCGTTTTTTACACCCCTTGCTGATGTTTCAGGCGCTGGGCATTCAGGGCTCGTTCCTGACCGGTGATATTTTTAACCTGTTCGTATTCTTTGAGATCTTGCTGATCGCGTCTTATGCGCTGTTAATTCATGGTGGTGGTAAGCAGAAAACCCAGGCCAATGTGCATTATGTCATTCTGAACCTGGCCGGTTCGGCGTTGTTTCTGTTTGCGCTGGGCATTATTTACGGCACCTTCGGCACGCTGAACATGGCCGACCTGCAGCAAAAAGCCGCACATCTGCCCGCCACCGATGTGCAACTGGCGAAGGCCGGGGCGATGTTACTGCTGGTGGTATTCGGGATGAAATCTGCCATGTTGCCGCTGCATTTCTGGTTGCCACGCGCCTATGAGGCGGCACCAGCACCGGTGGCGGCTTTGTTTGCCATTATGACCAAGGTGGGCATCTACAGTCTGTGGCGGGTGCATAACAGCATTTTCGGTGAAGGTGCCGGAGAGCTGGCCAATATTGCTCAGCCCTGGTTGTGGCCATTGGCCTGGCTGACCGTCGTGGTGGGGATTGTGGCGGTGCTGGCCAGTCAGACATTGCGGACGCTGACCGCTAACCTGATTATCGTCTCGGTCGGCAGTTTGCTGCTGATGGTGGCGATTAACGGTGCCGACGCCACGGCGGCGGGCCTGTATTACCTGGTGCACAGCACCATCGCCGCCGCCCTGATGTTTTTGCTGGCCGGGCTGATCATTGCCCAGCGCGGCAAGGCCGAAGACCGCTTTGTGCAGGCCCGCCCGGTCACCCAGCCGGTGTTGCTGGGAGGCTTGTTTTTCATTGCGTCTCTGGCGCTGATCGGCATGCCACCACTGTCTGGTTTTATTGGTAAAGCGCTGATGCTGAAAGCAGCTTTACCGGATTCAGCCGGCTGGATCTGGCCGCCGATATTGCTGGGCAGTCTGGCAGCGTTGCTGATGCTGTCACGGGCCGGCAGTACGCTGTTCTGGCGCGTGCGTGGCGACAACGACGAACCGGTACGGGTGCAGCCGGCCCAGCAGCTGGCGGTGTGGATACTGGTATTGGCGCTGGTGGCACTGGTGATCTGGGCCGGCTGGCTGACCAGTTTTATGCAGCAGGCGGCGCTGGATATGCTGAATGGTCTGGATCTGCAACAACTGCTGCTGCCGGCGGGAGGTTATCATGCTGAATAAACTGCTGCCGATGCCGCTGCACACCCTGATTCTGACCGGGGTGTGGCTGCTGCTGAACGACTTTACCGCCGGCCATCTGGTGCTGGGTTTACTGTTGGGCCTGATGATTCCCTGGCTGGCGGCCCGTCTGAGTGATCCCCATCCGCGTGTACAGCGGCCCGGGCTGGCCTTTCTGTACCTGCTGAAAGTCTTGTGGGATATCGTGATCTCGAACTTCGAGGTGGCCTACCGGGTGCTGCGTTCCAATAAACATCTGCGGCCGGGGCTGATTGCCTTACCACTGGATCTGCGCGGTGATTTTCCGCTCGCCATTCTGGCCAGCACCATTTCCTTAACCCCGGGTACCGTGAGTGTGGATTTCTCGGATGATCTGCAATGGCTGTATATCCATGCCCTGCATATCGATGACGAACAGGCGCTGATCGATACCATTAAAACGCGTTATGAAGCGCCGCTGCGGGAGATTTTCGGATGCTGAATGTCGTATTGCCGGCGGTATCGCTGCTGGTGGGAATTGCACTGGTGCTGAATGGCGTGCGGTTGCTGATGGGACCGTCCACCGTCGACCGCATTCTGGCGCTGGATACCATGTACATCAACAGCATTGCCCTGATTGTGTTACTGGGGCTGTATTTTGCTACGGATATGTATTTTGAAGCGGCCCTGCTGATTGCCATGCTGGGCTTTGTCAGTACCGCGGCGCTGGCCAAATATCTGTTGCGTGGCGACATCATTGAATAAGACGGAGGCTGACGATGTTCTGGCTTGAATTGATTGCATCGGTGTTATTGCTGGTGGGCGGTGTGTTTATTGTGATCGGCGCACTGGGCATGGTGAAACTGCCGGATTTTTATACCCGCCTGCACGCACCGACCAAGGCCACCACGCTGGGGATTGGCTGTATTCTGGTGGCATCGATGGGGCTGCATGCGTTGCGCGGTGACGGTTTCAGTATTCAGGAGCTGGTGATCAGCCTGTTTCTGTTTATTACCGCGCCGGTGTCGGCCTATATGATTGCCAAAGCGGCGTTTCACCGCCGTACCGGTTTGCAGGACGGCACTCTGAACAGCCACCTGGCCGACGATATTGTGCAGCAAAGCAATCATCCGGCGGTGGATAAAACACCGGAACAGCCCTGATTACAGCTGCGCCAGCGCCTGTTGCAGGGTTTCGACGGCAATGACGGTCATGCCCGGCAGCGGCTGCCGCGGGGCATTGGCTTTGGGAACGATGGCGCGGGTAAAGCCGTGCTTGGCGGCCTCGCGGATGCGTTCCTGCCCAGACGGCACCGGCCGGATTTCGCCGGATAACCCTACTTCCCCGAATACGATTAAATCCTGCGGTAAGGCCTGATTGCGGAAGCTCGATAACGCCGCCAGCAGCAGTGCCAGATCGGCGGCGGTCTCATTCACCTTCACACCCCCCACCACATTAATGTACACATCCTGATCGCCCAGCATGACGCCACCATGGCGGTGCAGGGCGGCCAGTAATAAATTCATGCGGTTCTGATCCAGCCCCACCGCCACCCGTTTGGGGTGACCAAAATGGCTGTCGTCGACCAGCGCCTGAATTTCCACCAGCAATGGCCGCGTTCCTTCCCAGATCACCATCACCACGCTGCCGGCGGCGGGTTCTTCACTGCGGCTTAAAAAAATGGAACTGGGGTTTTTCACTTCTTTCAGGCCGCTTTCCAGCATGGCAAACACGCCCAGCTCGTTGATGGCGCCGAAACGGTTTTTGATGCCGCGCAGCGTGCGGAAGCGGCTGTCACCGTCGCCTTCCAGCATGATCGAACAGTCGATCATATGCTCCAGCACTTTCGGGCCGGCCAGGGTGCCGTCTTTGGTGACGTGGCCGACCAGCAGCAGAATGGTGCCGGTCTGTTTGGCGTAGCGGGTGAGGGCGGCGGCACTTTCGCGCACCTGCGACACGCTGCCGGGGGCGGATTCCACGCCTTCCACGTGCATCACCTGAATGGAGTCGATGACCACCACTTTGGGCTGGTGTTGCTGCAGTAATTGCAGCAGCCGGTCGACACTGGTTTCGCTGAGCATATTCAGCTGGTCGGTGGGCAGGTTTAAGCGGCGCGCGCGCATCGCTACCTGCTGCAGGCTTTCTTCACCGGTGACGTACAGCGCCGGCAGGGTGGCGGCCAGCGCACACATGGTCTGCAGCAGTAAGGTGGATTTACCGGCGCCCGGATGGCCGCCGATGAGGATGGCGGAGCCTGGCACCAGACCGCCGCCGAGCACGCGGTCGAATTCCTGCATGCCACTGCTGATGCGCGGCACTTCCGCCAGATCCACATCGGCCAGGCGCTGAATGCCCTGCGTGCCGGCCGCCCCGGCATAGCCGCCGAGGCTGGCGTCGCGGGCCGGGGTTTTGGCCGCCGAGACGACAAATTCCTGCAAGGTATTCCAGGCACCACAATCGCTGCACTGGCCCTGCCATTTGCTGTGATCCGAGCCGCAATCGGTGCAGACATATGCGGTTTTTTTCTTGGCCATAATAAACACTATCCGGAGCTGGTGACGGCGACGTGAAAGCGCCGAGTGTACGGCATTCAGAGGATTCCGTCAGGCACTGCAGATGGCTATGGCAGGGCGGTGCAACTTGCTACACTCGGGACTTTCCGTCACCCAATAAGGATAATGCCCGATGAAAATTGAGACTCAGGCTATTCACGCCGGCTTTAATGATGACCCGACCACCCGCGCGGTCGCGGTGCCGATTTATCAGACCACGTCCTACAGCTTCCGCGATACTCAGCACGGTGCCGACCTGTTCGACCTGAAAGAACCGGGCAATATTTACACCCGCATTATGAACCCCACCAACGATGTGCTGGAGCAGCGCCTGGCGGCGATGGAAGGTGGTATCGGCGCGCTCTGTATGGCCTCCGGTATGTCGGCCATTACCGCCAGCATTCAGACCCTGGCCCGCGCCGGCGATAACATCGTCAGCGTCAGCCAGCTGTACGGCGGTACTTACAATCTGTTCGCGCACACCTTTCCGCAGCAGGGTATTGAGGTGCGGATGGCGCGCGGAGACGATCTGATTGCTCTGGAAGCACTGATCGACGACAACACCAAAGCGCTGTTCTGTGAGTCCATCGGTAACCCGGCCGGCAACGTGGTTGATCTGCAGGCGCTGGCTGATATGGCGCACAAACATGGCGTGCCGGTGATTGTCGACAACACTGTCGCTACCCCGTATCTGTGCCGGCCGTTTGAATTTGGTGCCGACATCGTGGTGCATTCGTTAACCAAATACATTGGTGGGCATGGCACCACCGTGGGCGGTGCGATTGTCGATTCCGGTAAGTTCCCGTGGAAAGATAACCCGCGTTTCCCGCACTTTAACCAGCCAGACCCTTCGTATCACGGTGTGGTTTACGCCGAGGCCTTTGGTCCGGCCGCCTTTATCGGCCGGGCCCGCGTGGTGCCGCTGCGTAATATGGGGGCGGCGCTGGCACCGCTGAGTGCTTTCCTGTTGCTGCAGGGCCTGGAAACCCTGGCGCTGCGGATGGACCGCCATGTGGAAAACGCCCAGAAAGTGGCGGAATATCTGGCGGCCCATGAACAGGTGCTGTGGGTAAATTATGCCGGTTTGCCGACCAATAATTACCACGCCGTGGCGCAGCGTATGGTCGGTGGTAAACCCTCGGCGATTTTAAGTTTCGGCATTAAAGGAGGTGCCGAAGCCGGGGCCAAATTCATTGATGCGCTGCAGATGATCAAACGTCTGGTGAATATTGGTGATGCCAAATCACTGGCCTGTCATCCGGCCACCACGACGCATCGCCAGCTGAACGAGGAAGAGCTGGCCAAGGCCGGTGTCAGCCGTGATCTGGTCCGCCTGTCGATTGGTATCGAGCATGTGGATGATATCATCGCCGATGTTGAGCAGGCGCTGGCCGCCGCACGTTAAACCCTTGTGTTCCGGCAGTCACTGGCTGCCGGTATTTTTTAACAGCAGGCTAGTCTGGGAGCCGTTATGTCATTTGGTCAGTTTATTGCGTTAATCAGTTTTGTCCTGTCGATGGGGACCATTGCGGTAACGTATTACGTTGGTACAACACAGGGTACCGCCTTACTCTGTAACCCCTTTATTGTGGGGTGCACCGATATTACGCATACCGGTATGAAAGGTGCGGCCGGCTTTATTTTCCGTGGTGGTCTGGTAACGGCCTGCGCATTTTTTATGGTCTGGTGGGTGGTTATGCACACCTGGCTGCAGGGGCGCAGTAACCGCATCGCACTGAATGCGATGACGATCCTGGGCGTTATTGGTGCCATTGGTTTGATTGTGGGTACCGCCGTATTGCTGCCGGAAAAAGCCGAAAGCCCGTTTAAAGTACATGTGAAAGGGGCCAACCTGTTTTTCCAGGGCACAATTATTGCCATTCTGATCAGCTACGTGCTGATTTATAAAGCCCGGAAAAATGGCTTTGAGGTGCCGTCATTCCGCCTTAAATCCATTATTCTGATTGCCTTGACGGTGATGTCGATACTGGTTGAAGGCGCTGCAATTACCGTCAATATGAGCAATAAAAGCCGGATTATTGAGTGGTGGGGAACTCTGTTTGTCGGCATGTATTTCCTGTCGTCCTACTGGGACTGGAAGCGTGTGCGTCTGGTCAGCGAAGATCGCTGATTTCCTGACCGGCGTCAGGTGCGCCGGCCAGCCAAAACGCCTATGCTGACTAAGCGCCGTTAAGGCGCTTCATTTATAAGGAAACATTGCATGGCCATTCCCGTTGATCTTCTGCACGAAATGAATCTGCTGGCGCATTACGATCTGCACAGCATGCAAAAGGGTATTAAAGTGCACTCCGATGCCGGGCCAGAGATGATTGCGGCGGCACAGCGCCTGCATCAGAAAGGGCTGATTGATCAGCCGGATGGCGGCTATCTGACCACGCTCGGGCATGATGCCGCCGAGCACGTACAGAATCTGTTGCAGATTCTGCGTGGCTGATGGCTTCAGGCGCTGAAGTCGCCCCACTGAAACTGCAGTACGCTGAGGGCCGCGAGGGCTGCGGTTTCAGTACGCAAAATCCGCGGGCCTAAGGTCAGGCCGGCAAAACCGGCCTGCAGCGCCTGCTCTACCTCGGTATCACTGAAACCGCCTTCCGGCCCCACCAGTAATGCAATGGCGTCTGGTTGCGCATAATCGCGCAGTGGCTTTTGCTGGTGCGGATGCAGCAATAACCGGACATCTTCCTGGCGGGCGCTTGTCCAGTCGAGAAAATGCACCGGCTGGTGGATTTCCGGCACCCAGGTGCGGCCACTTTGCTCACAGGCCGCGACGGCCACGTTACGCCAGTGCTCCATTTTTTTATCCAGTCGCTCACCCTTTAAGCGCACCTCACAGCGTTCGCTCCACAGCGGTGTAATGTCGCTGATACCCAGCTCGGTGGCTTTCTGAATGGTGAAATCCATCCGGTCACCTTTTGAAACGACCTGGCCCAGGTGCAGTGCTAAGCGCAGTGGCGGTTCCTGACGCAGACATTGCTGCAATTCGACTGCGGCTGATTTTTTCTGCACGTCGCACAGGCGGGCAGCAAATTCACTGCCGCGGCCATTAAATACCAGTACCGCATCCTGTTCTGTCATCCGCAGGACGCGCAGCAGATGAGTGGCGTTGTTGTCGTCCAGTGGCAGCTGGGTGCCGGCTGCGCTGGCCTGAGGCAAATAAATTCGCGGGGCGGAGCTCATGGGATACCTGTGGTTGTGGTGCCGTGGTTCAGTCGCCGGCCCGCTGCTGGCGCAGGGTGCGGCTTTGCAGCTGGAATAAATGCTGAATCAGCATTTCCTGTTCTGCTTCTTTCAGGCCGTCAAAATTAACCCGTACCTGATAACGGCCGCGATCATGATTCACTTCTTTTACCGAAACAATATCACCGGCCAGTGACAGGCTGGCATTGGACGGTTTCAGCTGCATATTCAGCAACATAAAGCGTTCAGCCTGCAGCGGTTCATCAGTATAAAAGGCAATGCCGCAAGCGCTCAGATTAACCTGCATGCGCGCTTCGTTGCTGCCATTATGCAGCTCTGGCGTGTCACCCGGGTGATCGTGGGTGTTGTGCAGCAGATTGATTTTGCGGTTAAACAGCTCCAGCACCTGCCCCAGTTGCGGGTGGCTGGCCCGCACCTGATGCAGCAGTAAGCCTAGCTCCTGCTCCAGTTGTTTCAGTTCGGAAGTCTGCAGTTGATGCTCGCTGCGCCACTGCTCAAATTCATCCGCACTGAGGGGGCGGAATTCCATAATGACTTCGTCATCGAGGCGGAAGAAACGGCGTCTTTCCTGCATTGTTATTATTATCCTGTTCAGAAAATTTCGTTGGGCGACAGCTCAAAATCTTCCGGGCGGGCGTTGAAGGCATCTTCAACTGCCGGGGTCGTTTGCGGCTGAATAATCGGTTGATCGTCGTCGTCATCTTCCTGCGAACGCAAAATAATAATTTCTACCCGCCGGTTGCGCTCACGGGTTTCCGCATCCAGATTCGGCACCAGCGGCATGGTGTCGGCGTGACCAACAATCTGAAAGCGGCTGGCGTCCATTTCCGGGGCGATAAACAACTCTTCGGCAAACGCCGCCGCCCGGGCTGAAGACAATGTCCAGTTAGAACGGAAGCGACCGCCGCGGATAGGAATATCATCGGTATGGCCTTCCACGGAAATTTTGCCCGGAATGGTGACCAGCACCTCGCGGATTTTATCGACCACCGGCAAAAATTTATCCTCGATATAATCCGAGCCGGAGCGGAAGGCGCCTTGCTGCGGAATACGGATAATAATTTTTTTACCGACGGTCTCAATTTCCACCTGACCCTGGGCAATTTCACTTTCCAGCCGGGTGGCGATATCCAGCGCCATTTCTTCACTCTTTTGGATTTCGGCCTGCTCAGACGATGAAGGCACCACCACTTCGCGGGTTTGCATGCCGCGATCGCCCTGGCGTTCGATCTGTTGCTGGGTTTCGTCCTGGCACAGCACTTCCAGTGAACTGCGGGTGATATCGTTGGTTTTCTGCCGCACTTCATTAATGGGCGTCGGCTCCGGAATAGAGGGGCTGAAATGACGCGCAATCACGCTGGTGCCTTTCGGTGGGTCATCAACGTTGATAACCGTCTGCACACCAAAGGCCTCGCGCAGCTCACCGGCCAGACGTTTGAATTTCAGGGCATCAATTTCGGAAAACGACAGCAGCAGCACGAAGAAGCACATCAGCAGCGACATCAGGTCGGCGAAGGTCATGATCCAGGCCGCCATTTTCGGACATTCCGGACATTCGAGTTCTTCTTCCGGCGCCATTACTGCTCTCCGGTATTGCGTTTGCTCTTCTGGATATAGGTCTGCAGCATGGATTCAATGACGCGCGGATTCTGGCCGCTCTGAATGGCCAGCAGGGCGTCAATAATCATGTTTTTCAGGCGCGCCTCTTCCTCTTTGCGCAACGTCAGCTTGTCGGCAATCGGCAGCGCGATCATGGTCGCCATCATGGCGCCATAGAGAGTGGTCAGCAGCGCCACCGCCATGGCCGGGCCGATGGATTTCGGGTCATCCATATTCGCCAGCATCGCCACCAGACCAATCAGGGTACCGATCATGCCCATGGCCGGAGCCACATCGCCAATGGCCTTAAAAATGTTAATGCCGATGGCGTGGCGCTCGACGGTTTGTTTCATATCTTTGTTCATCAGCGTGCGGACCACGTCCGGGTCGTGGCCGTCCACCAGCAGCTGAATGCCTTTGCCAAGAAATTCATCACTGACTTCGCGGCCTTCCAGCGACAGCAGCCCACCTTTACGCGCCATGCCGGCCATTTCCACCACTTCTTCGATGATTTTTTCCGGCTTGCTGAGCTTGAAGGAGAAAGCTTTGGCGGCCACTTTTACGGCACCCAGAAACTGCCCCAGTTCGAACTTCACCATCACGGCAAACATACTGCCGACAATCACAATAAGAATGGACGGTACGTTGACGAACATACTGATGTCGCCGCCCAGGATCATGGCCATGATCACAATGGCGAGGGCGCCTACTATCCCGATAAGCGATGCGAGATCCACGGATGCTCCTTGATTAAGCGTTAACTGCGCCCAAGTTTAGCTAATCTGCCGTAGAAATGCCCCGCCTTGACAAAATTGTTGTTGATCCTGGGCAAGCTGGCTGCGGTTGACCGCCCCCGGGCTTGGCGTTAGTGTTGCCGGCTCTGTGCAAGAGCCCTGATTATGAGCACCAAAACCCCCGTCTTTACCTTTGAAACCGCCCTCGCTGAACTGGAGCAACTGGTACAGCGCATGGAAAGCGGCGAGTTGTCGTTGGAAGAATCGCTGCAGTCCTTTGAACAAGGCGTCAAACTGACCCGTCAGTGTCAGCAGGCGCTCAGCAGTGCCGAGCAGCGTGTACAGCTGCTGCTGGAACAAAATGGCCAATCGGTAGCCCAGCCGTTCCAGGGAGAACAATGATGCTGGCCAGCCGTTTGCAGATGGTGCAACAGCGCATTGCCGGGCAGTTGCAGCAGCATTTACAGGCACTGCAACCGGCTGACCCGCGTCTGGCTGAAGCCATGCAATACGGCGTTCTGAACGGTGGTAAACGTCTGCGGCCGTTTCTGATTTATGCCACCTGCGAAGCGCTGGGAGGTACCACCGAAGCGGCTGATGCCGCCGCCGTGGCCATGGAAATGGTGCACAGCTACAGTCTGGTTCATGACGATCTGCCGGCGATGGATGACGATGATCTGCGCCGCGGCAAACCCACCTGCCATATTGCCTTTGATGAAGCCACCGCCATTCTGGCCGGCGATGGCCTGTTAACGGCGGCGTTTGCGGTATTGGCTGACGCGCCGGCCCAGACCGATACTCAGCGCCTGCAGCTGATTCGCCTGCTGGCACAGGCCGCCGGTGCCGCCGGTATGGTGGCCGGGCAGAATATCGATCTTGGCCATGTTGGCAAGCCGATGACGCTGGCCCAGCTGGAAACCATGCACCGTTATAAAACCGGCGCGCTGATCCGCGCCGCGGTCCTGATGGGCGCTGCCTGTGCGCCGCTGGCACCGGCGGCGGCAACCTTGCAGGCACTGACGGACTATGCCGATGCCGTGGGGCTGGCCTTTCAGGTGTGGGATGACATTCTGGATGTGGAAGGCGACACCGCCGTGCTGGGTAAACAGCAGGGTTCGGATCTGGCCCACAACAAACCTACCTACCCGTCGCTGCTGGGGCTGGAGGGGGCGCGCAGCAAGGCCACAGAACTGATTGACCGGGCGCAGCAGGCGTTACTGCAGGTGCCGGGCGATACCAGCCTGCTGGCCGGGCTGGCCCGCTATGTGATTAACCGCGACCATTGACCGGCGCGGCGGTCATGATTGCCGCTACTCATTGCCGCCAACAGCCGTTAGAATAGCAGCCCTTTTGTGCCGGCTGCGCCGGCCCCGTTGATGTGCTGACTGCAGGCCGATGACACTTACTGAAATCCCACATACCCGTCCACTGACGCCGCTGCTCGACAGTCTGGATACCCCGGAACAGCTGCGCACGCTGGACGAAGCACAGCTGCCGCAACTCTGTACCGAACTGCGCGAGTTTCTGCTCTGGAGTGTCAGCCAGTCGGGCGGTCATTTTGCGGCGGGACTCGGCGTGGTCGAACTCACAGTGGCGCTGCATTTTGTCTTCAATACGCCGGCTGACCGGCTGGTATGGGACGTGGGGCACCAGGCGTATCCGCACAAAGTGCTGACCGGCCGCCGCGAACAGATGCACATCATCCGCAGCCAGGAAGGCCCGGCGGCTTTCCCGCTGCGCAGTGAAAGTGAATACGACACCTTTGGCGTGGGCCACTCCAGTACCTCCATCAGTGCCGCGCTGGGCATGGCGATGGCCTTGCGCGCCCGTGGCGAAGAGCGCCAGACGGTGGCCATTATTGGTGACGGCGCCATGACCGCCGGGCTGTCCTTTGAAGCCCTGAATCACGCCGGCCACGAAAAGGCCGATATGCTGGTGATCCTGAACGACAACGATATGTCGATCTCCAACAACGTCGGCGCGCTGAATAAATATTTCACCCGTATCTGGTCCAGCCGTACCTATTCAGCCTTGCGTGAAGGCAGCAAGCGGGTGCTGGAAAAAATCCCGGCGGCCTGGGAATTTGCCCGCCGTACCGAAGAACACATGAAAGGCATGGTGGCTCCCGGCACGCTGTTTGAAGAGCTGGGCTTCAACTACTACGGCCCCATCGACGGCCACGATCTGGATGAGCTGGTGCTCACCCTGAACAACCTGAAAAAGCTGAAAGGCCCGCGTTTTCTGCACGTGGTTACCCGCAAGGGCAAAGGCTTTGAGCCGGCCGAGCAGGACCCGATTGGTTATCACGCCCTGAAAAGTGCCCGTGCGCCGGCCGGGGTAAAAAAACCGACCTATTCCAATGTGTTCGGCCAGTGGCTGTGCGATATGGCCGCCGCCGATGAGCGCTTAATCGGCATTACTCCGGCCATGCGCGAAGGTTCTGATCTGATCCGCTTTTCGCAGGAATATCCGGATCGTTATATCGATGTCGCCATTGCCGAGCAGCACGCGGTAACGCTGGCGGCGGGCCTGGCCTGTGAAGGCGCGAAGCCGGTGGTCGCTATCTATTCCACCTTTTTACAGCGCGCTTATGATCAGCTGATTCACGATGTGGCGCTGCAGAATCTGGATGTACTGTTTGCCATTGACCGTGCCGGTCTGGTTGGTGAAGACGGCCCTACCCATCATGGTGCTTACGATTTAAGTTACCTGCGCTGCATTCCCGGCATGGTGATCATGACGCCGTCCGATGAAAACGAATGCCGGCAGATGCTCTACACCGGTTATATCCACGAGGGCCCGGCCGCCGTGCGTTATCCGCGTGGCAGTGGCACTGGCGTGGTTCCGGATGCCGAGATGCAGGCGCTGGCGCTGGGTAAAGGCATTATCCGTCGTCAGGGCAACCCCGTAGCCGGGCAGCGGGTGGCTTTGCTGGCTTTTGGGGCGCCACTGGCGCAGGCGCTGCAAGCGGCGGAAGCACTGGATGCAACCGTGGCGGATATGCGTTTTGTGAAACCGCTGGATCATGAGCTGGTGGCCGAACTGGCAGGCCGTCACGATTTGCTGGTAACGCTGGAAGACAACGCTGTTCAGGGTGGTGCCGGCAGTGCCGTGCTGGAGTCGCTGGCGGCGGCTGGCCTGTCGGTACCGGTGTTAACGCTGGGCATTCCCGACCGCTACATCGAACACGCCTCACCGGCGCAGCAACAGCAGGACATCGGTCTGGACGTGGCTGGTATTCTGGCCGCTGTGGCTGGCTACCGGAGCCGCACTGGCGCATCGTAATCTGCCGCAGATGATGCTTTACTGTCTGCACGTCTTTGTTTCTTAGAGTGCTTCAGGAGTGTCAGGCATGAGACTCAGAGAAAGCCTGCTGGCCTTGTTGCTGGCTTTCGCTGCGGCCCTGATTGTGTTTTCCGTTGTCAGTAATCAGCAGCAGCGTCAGGCCGCCGGCATGAGTCAGCAGCTGTTGCAGCAGGTGTATATCCGCGCCCTGCGTGAATATTATCAATGGCTGAGTGTCGTCCGTGAGGACGGCCCGGCCCTGTCCCGTACTTTGTTATCCCTCTATCTGGATACCGGCCCGGCTCAGGCCGGCGACTGGCAGCTGCAATTCAGCCTGCAGGAGCTGGATGCCCGTATTCTGTTGCCTGCGCAGCCGTTATCCGAAGCCTCCCGTTTTGCCATGCAGATCCACAGCGAGGGTTGGACCGAGCCTCTGCAGCTACGGCTCGATGTACTGGGCTGGCTGGAGCAATTAACCAGCGATCTGGGTTATGCGGCACTGCCGGTGGCGGTGGAGTTTCAGCAACAGTCTTTTGGCGATGGCGCTGCCGGAATCCGCAGCCCGCAGCGGTTTCCGGATTTTTTGTTTACTGAATTGACCCTCATTCTGGATGCCGCCCCCCTGCAGCAACATCTGCTGCGTGGTTATACCCCGTTACTGAGCGCCGTGCTGGCGGCACTGCTGGTACTGGTGGCGGTGTGGCTGATTCTGCAGCAATGGTATCAGCGCCAGCACCTGAGTCTGGCGCTGCAGGATGCTGAAACCAGTCTGCGCGAACAAATGCGCAGCAATGCACGTCAGCGACTGAAATTGCAGCACCATACGCTGGAACTGGAAGGCCTTAATCAGCATCTGCAGAATGCCCGCCAGCGCATGGAATTATCGGAACGTCTGGCCGGGCTGGGCGAGTTGTCGGCCGGCATCGCTCACGAAATCAATAATCCGGTGGCCTATGTGCGCAGTAATTTGCAGACGCTGGCCGAAGACTTTGCTGCGCTGGCAGAATTTATCGATACGCTGGATAAGGCCAGTGATGAGCTGGACCTGCATTCGCCGGTATTTCAGCGCCTGCTGAAAGCGTATCAGCGTTTGCGCATTGCCGCGGTGCTGAAAGAGGCGCCGGCCCGGCTGGCGGACAGCCAAACGGGTGTGGAGCGGGTGGCGCGCATTGTCAGTGATATGCGTAATCTCAGCCGCAGCGGTTTTGACAAGCACTGGTGCCAGGTTAATGAAGACATCCGCAGCGCCATCAATATTGCCCGTTCGCGTCTGCCGGCGGGCGTCAGCCTGGAGGCTGAACTGATCCAGCTGCCCGATATTTACTGCAACCCGTCGCAGATCGCTCAGGTGGTGATGAATATTCTGGTCAATGCGATACAGGCACTGGAAGGCCGCCACGGCCAGATTCAGTTACACGAAGTCTTTACCGGTAACGAGCTGAAGATCAGCATTCAGGATGATGGGCCGGGTATGGATGAGCAAACCGCCAGCCGGGTCTTTGAACCGTTCTTTACCACCAAGCTGCAAGGAAGTGGTACCGGCCTGGGGCTGGCCTTGTGCTATAAATTAATGCAGGCACATGCCGGACGTATTGAATTAACCACAGGTCCCGGTGAGGGCGCCCGGTTTGACCTGATTCTGCCGGTAAACGGAGGTACTGAACATGTTGAGTGAGATGGCGGAAGCCCTGCAGGAAAAACACGCGCGGCTGATTATTGTTGATGACGATCAGGCCGTTCTGCAGGCGCTGAACCGTTTGTTTTGCCGCCAGTACGATGTCGTGCTGTGTTCCGGCGGAGAAGAAGCCCTGAATTATCTGCAGCAACACAGCGCTGATCTGATCATTTCTGATATGCGCATGCCGGGCATGAACGGGGCGGAATTGCTGAAACAGTGCAATGAAAAATATCCGGATATGATCCGATTTTTACTCACCGGTTACGCTGATTTGCAGTCGGCGATTAAAGCGGTTAATGAAGGGAATATTTACCGTTATATTGCCAAACCCTGGGACAACGACCAGTTGCGCGGCATGGTGGCTGAAGCCATTGACCTGCGTGATCTGCGCTACGCCAACCAGCGTCTGAACGCCCATGTGGCGGCGCAGAATGCTGAACTGGAACGGCTGAATCTGGAATTAAAAATTAAATACCAGCAAAAAGCCGAACAGGCTGGCAGTGCTGAAGAGCAATTACGCGAAGCCTACCGTACCCTGCGGCAGGAATTTAACGGCATGGTGCATTTGCTGGTCAGTATTGTTGAAACCCGCAATGGTGAAGAATCGGGCAGCAGTGAAAAACTGGCCCGGCTGGCAAAATTGTTTGCCGAATTTGCCGGTATGCAGGGCGAGCAGATTCAGGATATTTATTACGCCGCCTTATTGCGCAATATCGGTAAGGTTTTATTACCGGATGCGGTGCTGAATAAAAGCATTGGTTTGCTGTCGGCGGCCGAAAAACAAGCTTATGCGCGTTTTCCTCTGCATGGACATAACGCCCTGATGATGCTGGGGCCATTGCAGCATGTGGCGGCGGTTATCCGTAACCATATGGAGCTGTATAACGGTAAGGGCTTCCCTGACCGGCTGGCAGCCAATGCCATTCCGAAAGAATCCCGCATGCTGCGTATCGTCAGTGATTATGTCGACCTGCAGCATGAGCATAATTTTCTTGGTACGGCGCTGGATGAAGAGCAGGTGCGGGAATATTTGCTGAAAATGGCCGGCCAGCGTTATGACCGCGAGCTGGTGGATATTTTCTTTACCGCACTGGATGATTTTGAAGAAGGGGTGGTATCGAATTTTGAGCGTATTGATCTGCACGAAATCCGCGCGGGTCTGGTATTGGCGGCCAATCTGGTCAGCCCGGCCGGGATGATTTTACTGTCGGAAGGTACGGTGGTTACCGCTCAGCATGTTGCCAAACTGCACTCCATGATGGGGCAGTTTGAAGGCCATGAAATTATGCTGCATGTACGCCGCCCGGAACCTCAGGAGGCCGGGTCGTCGTCCTGATGAGTAATAGCCGGTGCCTGCGGTGGCTGCGGCAGATAATGTCCCAGCTTACTGGCTTTGGTATTCAGGTAGCCATCGTTATGCGGATTCCGGCCGACTTCCAGCGGTACCCGTTCCACTACCTGTACGCCGGCAGCGCTTAATGCTTTTACCTTGCGCGGATTATTGGTCATTAAGCGAATGGCTTTAATACCCAGATGCTCCAGCATTGGCTGGCACATGCTGTAATCGCGCATGTCGGCACCGAACCCCAGTTGCTCGTTCGCTTCAACGGTATCGGCACCCTGATCCTGCAAATGGTATGCGCGGATTTTATTCAGCAGGCCGATGCCCCGGCCTTCCTGACGCAGATACAGCACTACGCCGTGGCCGGCTTCTGCCACCGCTCGCAATGCTGCTTCCAGCTGATAACCACAATCGCAGCGCATGCTGAACAGGGCATCACCGGTCAGGCATTCTGAATGCGCCCGCGCCAGCACCGGCTCACCATTGCCGACATCGCCCATGCTCAGTGCTATGTGTTCTTTACCTGTCGCGCTGTCTTCAAAACCGTGCATAGTAAACACGCCGAACGGGGTCGGTAAGCGGGAGGAAGCTACATAGGTAATGCTCAAGGGACGCACTCCGGGGGCAAACGGGGCGCGTATTCTAACAGCGAAGGCGGGGACTGCCTAATATGTATCCGCCCCCTCACCTGCACAGACTGTTGCACTGCAGTAGAATCGGTTTATTAGTAATTAACGGGGCATAGCGATGCTGTGGATTATGCTGGGTGTGGGGGTGCTGGCCTTGCTGGTACTGCCGGGCTGGTGGGTAAAACGGGTGTTGCGCCGGCACGCCGGAGAACGGCCGGATTATCCCGGCACGGGCGGTGATATGGCGCGTCACCTGCTGGGCAAACTGGGGCTGGATGACGTAACGGTGGTCAGCAGTGATGCCGGCGATCATTACGACCCGCGCAGCCGCAGCGTGCGCCTGACGCCGGATAAACTGGACGGCAAAAGCCTGACTGCCGTGGTGGTGGCGGCGCATGAGGTCGGCCACGCCGTGCAGCATGCCCGCGGCGAACCGCTGTTTCACAGCCGCACGGCGCTGGCGTATCTGGCCATCTGGATGCAGCGGCTGGCACCCGCTGCGCTGCTGATTACCCCTTTTCTGGCCTTCTATACCCCGTCGGCCTCGCGGTTGGCGCTGATTATTGCGGTGGGGGCCATGCTGATCGGCACGCTGGTGCATCTGGCTACCTTGCCGGTGGAATGGGATGCCAGCTTCGGTAAGGCGTTGCCGTTGTTGCAGGATGGCGGGTATCTGAACGAGCAGGATATGCAGGATGCCCGCCGGATTTTGCTGGCCGCGGCACTCACTTACGTTGCGGGTTCGCTGTTCAGCTTGCTGAATGTCTGGCAGTGGCTGAGGTATTTGCGGCGGTAGGGGTTGAGCTGGAAGCTTGAGGCTTGAGGCTTGAAGCAAAAAACGCTTGACGGGAGACGGGAGACGCCAAAAAGCGTCCAGCGTCCAGCTAATTGCATATATATGGAAAACCGAATATAAAGGCAGGCAGATATTTGAGGTCTGCCTATGAAGAAGAGTGTTCTGTTCCTGTGCAGCGGCAATTCGGCCCGCTCACAGATGGCTGAAGCGGTGTTGCGCCAGCTGGCGCCTGAGCAATTCGACGCGGCCAGCGCTGGTACTCAGCCGGAAGGCGTTGATCCGCGTACGCTGCAGGTGTTGGAAAAAGCCGGTATTGATACCGCCGGGCTGGCGTCAAAAGCAGCAGCACAATTCAGCGACCAGCATTTCGATTACGTGATTTCCCTCTGCGATAAAGCCCATCAGGAGTGCAAACACTGGCCCGGTGCGGGTGTGATCATGGCGTGGGATTTTCCCGACCCCAAGGCCAGCAAAGATCCGCTGGCTTTCGCCCGCACCCTGCAGGAAATCAGCGAACGCCTGCGCCTGTTTGTGCTGGTGAACAGTAAGCAGGTCAGCGAGCAAACCAAGCCGCTGAGCGCTGTGGAGTTTTATAAAGCGCTGGCTGATGAAACCCGGTTGTTGTCATTGCTGCTGATAGAACAGCACGGCGAGCTTTGCGTGTGCGATTTAGTCACCGCACTGGATGAGTCACAGCCGAAAATTTCCCGCCATTTAGCCCAGCTGCGCAAAAGCGGTATTCTGCAGGATCGCCGTCAGGGGCAGTGGGTGCATTACTCCCTGCATCCGTTGCTGGAGCCCTGGATGCGTGAGGTGCTGCACACCACCCGGCTGAATAATACGCCGCTGCTGCAGCTGCCCACTCAACGTGTAACAGCGGCGCAAGGCTGCAGCACAGGAGCGGCATAAATGGGAATTTTTGAACGCTATTTAACCCTGTGGGTGGCGCTCTGTATCGCTGCCGGTGTATTGCTTGGCAATCTGGTACCGCAGGCATTTGCACTGATCGCCACGTTGGAATACGCCCATGTGAATCTGGTGGTGGCGGTGTTTATCTGGATCATGATTTACCCGATGATGGTGCAGATTGATTTTTCCGCCATTAAAGAAGTGGGCCGCCAACCCAAAGGCTTGCTGCTGACGCTGGTGATTAACTGGCTGATCAAACCGTTCAGCATGGCGTTAATCGGCTGGGTATTTTTCCGTGTTTTATTTGCCGATTGGGTTGATCCGCACAGTGCCGGTGAATACATCGCCGGCATGATTCTGCTCGGTGTGGCGCCTTGCACGGCGATGGTGTTTGTCTGGAGTCAGTTGACCAAAGGCGACCCGAATTACACGCTGGTGCAGGTGTCGGTGAACGACGTCGTTATGATTTTTGCCTTCGCCCCGTTAACGGCTTTTTTGCTGGGGGTGACCGATATTCAGGTACCCTGGAAAACTCTGCTGTTATCGGTGGTGCTGTATGTGTTACTGCCGCTGCTGGCCGGCATTCTGACCCGGCATTTGCTGGAGCGGCATTCATCGTCTGCGTCTGACGGTATGGACGTGCAGGAGTTGTTGCAACGTTTAAAACCTTGGTCGGTATTAGGCTTGTTAGCGACGGTGATTCTGCTGTTTGGATTTCAGGCGGAAACCATCATTGCCCAGCCGCACACCATTGGCTTAATTGCCATTCCGTTATTGCTGCAAACCTACGGCATTTTTGCCATTGCCTATGCGGCGGCGTATTGGCTGAAACTTCCCTATCGTATTGCGGCTCCGGCTTGCATGATCGGCACGTCTAACTTTTTTGAACTGGCGGTGGCCGTAGCGATTTCATTATTCGGCCTGCATTCCGGTGCTGCACTGGCGACCGTGGTGGGGGTTCTGGTGGAAGTGCCGGTGATGTTGTCGCTGGTGTACTTCGCTAATAAAACCCAGCACTGGTTTGTACAGAATTGATTAACAGAGGATTCCATTATGAGTATTAAAATCGGCATTAATGGCTTTGGTCGTATGGGGCGGTTATCGGCCCGTGTGTTGGCTGAGCACAGCGATGTGCAGATTATTAACGTGAATGATCCGGCCGGCGATGCCGCCACGCTGGCGCATTTAATGAATTTTGATTCCGTGCATGGCCGCTGGAGCCGGGAAGCCGGGGTGGATGGCGATAATATGCTGATTAACGGCCAGCCAGTGCTGGTGACGCACAATAAAACCATTGCCGACACCGACTGGTCGGGCTGCGATGTAGTGATTGAAGCCTCCGGCAAAATGAAAACCAAAGCAGTGTTGCAGGCCTATCTGGATCAGGGTGTTAAGCGCGTGGTGGTAACGGCGCCGGTAAAAGAAGAGGGCGTGCTGAACGTGGTGATGGGCGTTAACGACCATCTGTACGATCCGGCGTTGCATCCTATTGTGACCGCTGCCTCCTGCACCACCAACTGCCTGGCGCCGGTGGTTAAGGTGATTCACGAAAACCTGGGCATTGAGCACGGCTCTATTACCACCATTCATGATTTAACCAATACCCAGACCATTCTGGATGCGCCGCACAAAGACCTGCGTCGCGCCCGTGCCTGTGGCATGAGTTTAATTCCGACCACCACCGGTTCGGCCACCGCCATTACACATATTTTCCCGGAATTAAAAGGCCGCCTGAACGGTCATGCTA
Source organism: Venatoribacter cucullus (assembly GCF_016132445.1). Lineage (NCBI taxonomy): Bacteria > Pseudomonadati > Pseudomonadota > Gammaproteobacteria > Oceanospirillales > Oceanospirillaceae > Venatoribacter > Venatoribacter cucullus. The sequence continues at coordinate 283,398 of NZ_CP046056.1, forward strand.
TCCGCGTACCGCTGGCTAATGCTTCCATTACCGACTGTGTCTTTGAAGTGGCACGCGAAACCACGGCCGAAGAAGTGAATGCGTTATTAAAAGCAGCCGCGGCTAATGAGCTTAAGGGAATTCTTGGTTACGAAGAGCGCCCACTGGTGTCGATTGATTACAAAACCGATCCGCGCTCCAGCATTATTGATGCGCTTTCCACCATGGTGATTAATAACACGCAGGTGAAAATTTACGCCTGGTACGACAACGAATGGGGCTACGCCAACCGCACCGCGGAACTGGCCTTAAAAGTGGCGCGCTACCGTTAAGTGTTGGGCGTTGGGCGTTCAGGGTTCGGCGGGCGGTATCGTTAAGCGTTAGGCGTTTAGGGTTCCGCGAGCTTTTGTTTTTAATGCCACCCTCGCTGAACCATTAACCCTCTATCAGCGCAAGACATTAAGTAGTGAACTTTGCTGCCGAGCACGCCTAACCCTTTACTGGCAAAGGTATCCGGTGCTCGCTTTTGCTGCAGAGCTCGCCCAACGCTCAACCCTTAACCTTTTACTCGCACAAGACATCAGGTACTGGCTTTTGCTGCGGAGCACGCAAAACACCGAACCCTCAACCCTTAACGAAAAAATAATTATGCTGACTCATCTCTCCGCCGATCTGCGCCAGTATCTGGTGGTGACCGGTAATTACTGGGCCTTTACCCTTACAGACGGTGCCTTGCGCATGCTGGTGGTGCTGCATTTTCATGCGCTGGGGTACAGCCCGCTGAACATTGCACTGCTGTTTTTGTTTTATGAGATTTTCGGCGTTATTACTAATTTAGTCGGTGGCTGGCTGGGAGCACGGCTGGGACTGAACCGCACCATGAACATAGGCTTATTTCTGCAGTTGGTGGCATTGGCCATGCTGCTGGTGCCGGCATCCATGTTAACGGTGGTGTGGGTGATGGCAGCACAGGCGCTGTCGGGTATCGCCAAAGACCTGAATAAAATGAGCGCCAAAAGCTCGATTAAATTATTGCTACCGGAAGATGCCGAAGGCGCTTTATATAAATGGGTCGCCATTCTCACCGGCTCCAAAAATGCCATGAAAGGCGCCGGATTTTTTCTCGGTGGTGTGCTGTTAATGACGCTGGGTTTCAGCGGCGCCATATTGGCGATGCTGCTGGGCTTGTTGCTGGTGTGGCTGCTCAGTCTGGTGCTTTTGAAGCGGGATTTAGGCAAAGCCAAAAACAAACCGAAATTCCGCGATATTGTCTCCAAAAGCCGCGCCATTAATATTTTATCGGCGGCGCGGATGCTGTTATTCGGCGCGCGTGATGTGTGGTTTGTGGTCGCCTTGCCGGTATTTCTGGCGCAGACGCTGGGCTGGGATCACTGGCAGACCGGCGGCTTTCTGGCCTTATGGGTCATTGGCTATGGCGCGGTACAAACGCAGGCGCCGAGGCTCACCGGCAAGCGCGCTGGCACCGTGCCGGATGGCCGCAGCGCTGTTCTTTGGGCTGCACCATTAATGCTGTTACCGGCGCTGATTGCAGCAGGGCTTTACGTGGGGTTTGATCCGGCCTTCACCATCATTATTGGCTTGCTGGCCTTTGGCGCCGTGTTTGCAGTGAACTCGTCGCTGCACAGCTATTTAATCGTCAGCTACGCCGGCCGCGATGGTGTGTCGCTGGACGTCGGCTTTTATTACATGGCCAACGCCATGGGCCGTTTGCTGGGCACCCTGTTGTCAGGCTGGTTATTCCAGTTGGCCGGGCAGGGCAGCAGCGGGTTGCAGGCTTGCCTGTGGGTATCGGCTATGCTGCTGTTGCTGACGTTGGTGATTTCTCTGGCGTTACCAACGACTGCGCAAGCCCGCTCCGCCTGAAAAGCACTGTTCCTCTGATCAGCCCAAGGCTGGCTTGCGGCTCTGACGGCCTTGCGTCTTAATGATCGGCGATTTTTGTGTATCCACAGGAGCCTTGTCATGATTAAAGCCTACGCCGCATTTGAACCGGGTGGTGAATTAAAATCCTTTGAGTACGATCCAGGCCCGCTGGGTGATCATGATGTGGAAATCGAGGTGGATTACTGCGGTATCTGTCACAGCGACCTCAGCATGCTGAATAACGAATGGGGTATTACCCAGTATCCTTTTGTACCCGGCCATGAAGTGGCGGGCCGTATCAGCGCCGTGGGTAAACATGTGAATAAATTCAGCATCGGCGACCGCGTCGGTTTAGGCTGGCATTCCAGCTACTGCAACGAATGCAACACCTGTATGGAAGGCGACCATAACCTGTGCCGCGATGCGCAGGGCACCATTGTTGGTCGTCACGGTGGCTTTGCCGATAAAGTACGGGCACAGGCCGCCAGTGTGGTGAAACTGCCGGACACCTTAAGCAGCGAAAGTGCCGGGCCGTTATTCTGCGGCGGTATTACCGTATTCAATCCCATTGTGCAGTTCGATCTGAAACCCACTGCCCGTGTCGGCGTGATTGGCATCGGTGGTCTCGGCCATATGGCGGTGCAATTTCTGAATAAATGGGGTTGTGAAGTCACGGCCTTTACCTCGTCGGAAGCCAAGCGTACCGAAGCACTGGAACTGGGCGCGCACCGCACCCTGGATTCCCGCGATAAGGATGCCTTAAAAGCCTCGGCCGGTTATTTCGATCTGATTATTTCCACCGTCAACGTCGAACTGGATTGGGGTGGTTATATCAGTACGCTGCGTCCTAAAGGCCGTTTGCATCTGGTCGGCGCGGTGCTGGAACCGATGAAAATCAGCGTGATGGCCCTGATGGGTGGTCAGCGCTCCGTGTCGTCGTCACCGGTCGGCAGTCCGGCGGTTATTGCGCAAATGCTGGAATTTGCCGCCCGTCATCGTATTGAACCCAAGGTGGAAGTGTTCCCGATGGCGGACGTAAATGCCGCGATTGACCGGCTGGAAAATGGCAGCCCGCGTTACCGGGTGGTGCTGAAGCGCTGACAGGTGTTGTCGCCGTGCACGGCGGCATTATTGCCGCTGTCGCACAGCTTTGTCGCTGTGGCTGGGTTGATCTGGCCCGGCACAGTGATTAAGGTCGGTTTTTTTCTGCAGCAGAAGATTGTTATGACACAGCACGAATGGCGTCCGTTAACCAATATTGATCACGACTGTTTTGGCTGCGGTCAGCATAATCATCAGGGTCTGAAAATGACCTTCGCCACCAATGGCGAACAGTTACGTTCCGAGCTGGTGATTCCCGAGCATCTGCGCGGCTGGAGTAATCTGGTGCATGGCGGTATTACCACCACCATTCTGGATGAAATGATGGGCTGGGCCGGTATTTATTTTCTGAATAAATTTGTGCTTACCCGCGATATTAAAGTGCGTTTCCGGCTGCCGGTCTTTATTGGTGAAAGCGTCAGTGTTATTGGCTATGTCGCCGAATGCAAAAACGACAGGCGCGCCTTATTGGTGGCTGAACTTTATAACAGCAAGGGCCAGCTGGCGGCAAAAGCGGAAGGGGATTTTGCGTTATTTGAACCACAACGCTTTGCGGAACTGAATCTGGTGCCGGATGGCAAACTGGAAAAAATGCAGCAGATGTTCAGCTGTAATCAAAATATCGGCGCATAAAAAACCCGCTGTAAAATACTGCAGCGGGTTTTTTATAAGCGGAATTATTCCTGCGCAGCTGCACATTTAATGCAAAGCGTTGCGTAAGGCACCGCCTGCAGGCGTTCGGTGCCAATATCGGCACCACAGCCACTGCATTCACCGTAATTGCCATCTTCAATGCGCTGCAAAGCCTGACCAATCTGCTGAATTTCATAGCGGGCTTCGACACTGATGGTGCGTAATACATCATCGTTTTCCCGCTCGCTGGCCTGTTCAGCAAAATCCGCCGACACGGCCTCATCACGATGGCTGGCATCGCGGGCGGTTTTGTCGGCACGGGCTTCCAGCATCTGCTGACGCTGTAATAATTGTTCGCGGACTTTATCCAGATTCATAATGTCTTCCTGTTTATAATCTGTCTGCAGGCTAACCCATTGGCTGGCCTGCAGCCTTGATGTGCATCAGCCGGCCGGGCGCTGCTCCAGCAGTTCAATGGCCAGGCGGACAAAATCCTGCGAGCTGACAATACCCAGCAAGCGTTCCTGTTCATCGGCGACCAGCAGGCAACCGTGGCGCTTACTGCGTAATAAGCGGCCGGCTTCGGCCAGGTCCAGATCCGGGCGTACGGTCTGAATATCGTTTTTCATACACTGGCGTACGCTGGTTTTGGCCAGATAATTGCGCAGATTATGAGCACCGAATTTATCGGTAATGCGGAAGGCTTCGGCCAGAAACTCTTTCTGGCTTAACAGCCCAACCACAATGCCGCTTTCATCCAGTACCGGAATATGGCGGATAGAATGGGTGGCCATGGTTTGTTCGACATCCTGCAGGGTGTCATCGGCCTGGTGGGTAAGGACATTGCGGATCATCAGATCGCTGACCAGTTTCATAACGCTTCCTGTGTCAATTTCAGCTTAAAAAGGTTGAGTGTCAGTAAAGCAGGAAATCATCAAAGTGCTATCCTCACGTCAGCACTTTGGAGAGTCATCATGAGCATCAGTAACCATATCCGCAACTACTACGAACAGCTGGTCGCCGAAGAAGTCCGCCGCCGCCTGCACGATGCCGAACCACCGGCAACACTGGATTACATGGCCGATGTGGCCTGTGTGGCGCTGAACCGTCTACCGCCCCGTTATATCCGCTTTGAGGTGGACATGGCGTTTTATATGTCGGCCGATGAATATGTGCAGACCCAGAAAGCGGTGGAAAATGCCGTAACCGATGCGCTGGCCTTTGTGGCGCAGCATCATCGCCGTGACTGAATGTAACCGGGCGTCTTTACAAAATGTAAAGAAACGGGCCAACAGCTTGAAATAAATACATTTTTCCTGAACTCTGAGCCACTAAGGATGAGGATCAGGTATGAATGTACTGTTAGTCGACGACGATCAGGAACTCTGTGCACTGTTGAAGCGTTACCTTGAACGCGAGCTGTTTAAGGTAACTGCCGTGCATGAAGCCACCACCGGGCTCAGCGAAGCGCTGTCGGGTAAATACCAGGCCGTTATTCTGGATGTGATGCTGCCGGGCGGTGACGGGCTGGATATTCTGCGCAATATCCGCCAGCGCAGCGATCTGCCGGTGCTGATGCTGACCGCCAAAGGCGATGAAACCGACCGTATTGAAGGGCTGGAAATCGGCGCCGATGATTACCTGCCCAAACCCTGCAACCCGCGTGAACTGGCTGCCCGCCTGCGTTCTGTCTTACGCCGTGGCCGTTCCGGCCAGATTGCCGATGCGCTGCTGCAGGTGGACGAACTGACCATTGACCTCGACCAGCACCGCGTTCTGCGCGACGGTCAGCCGGTTGAGCTGACGGTCACCGAATTCAATATTCTCAGTGTGCTGGCCCGCGAAGCCGGCAATGTGGTGGAAAAAAACCGTCTGGCCGAGCAATCGTTGCAACGCTCACTGACGTTATTCGACCGCAGCCTTGATATGCACCTGAGCAATCTGCGCAAAAAACTCGGCCCCAACCGGCAGGGCGAAGCCCGCATCCGCACCGTGCGCGGTATCGGTTACTGGTACGCGCCGGAAACGGTGACGGCCAACACCTGATGCGCGGCATTTTTATCCGCATTTATCTGGCCTTTCTGGTCACCAGTCTGGTGGCCACGCTGGTGACCGTACTGCTGGCCATGTATTACCGTCAGTGGTCAAACGACTCCGTTAACCTTATTGCCCCCACCGGCGGTTATATTTCCGCCGCCGAACTGATGCTGCAGCGCGGTGGCGAGCCGCTGTTGCTGGAATGGCTGCTGACCTTCGAGCGCCATCCCAGCGTCAATGCCTATGTGTTTGATGATCAGGGCGTCAGTCTGACCCCGGCCGTGCCCGTGGATGTGCTCAGTTACGCCTTTGCGGCCGATTCCTATCAGGCCCGGGTTAACCCGCTGGGGCAGACCGAAATTCTGGTGAAGGCACCGCTGCACAGCCTGGATGGGCGGGTGTACCTGTTGGTGGTGGAATTCCTGCACCCGTTGGCGGTGTTTAATCTGCCCATCTATCTGGCGCTCGGGCTGGTGGCTTCATTGCTGCTGTTCGCCTTATGGAGCTATGTGCTGTCGCGTTATCTGACCCGGCCGTTACTGTCATTGCGGCGCAGCGTGCGCGCCTTTGCCGATGGTCAGTGGCCGGTGCGTATTGCCCCGCGGGTACTGGCGCGGCCGGATGAAATCGGTGAGCTGGGGCGTGAATTCAGCCAGATGGCCAGCCGCCTGCAGCGGCTGATTTCCGATCAGCGCCAGCTGCTGCGCGATGTCTCCCACGAATTACGGTCGCCGCTGGCGCGCAGTGCAGTGGCGCTGGAGCTGGCACGGCTGGATGCGGTGCCGGAACAGCAGGAATACCTCGACCGTATCGAACTGGAAACCGGCCGGCTGAACGAGCTGATTGAAGATCTATTGCACATGGCACGGCTGGAAACGGTGCAGGACCGCCAGCACTGGCAACGCTTTGACTGCGCAGAGCTGTTGCAGCAAGTGGTGGCTGATGCCCGTTTTGAACGGCCGGATTCACCCTTGCAGCTGCAGCTGCCGGCCGGCGCCGTAACGTTGCAGGGTGACCCGCGCCTGCTGCTGTCAGCGTTTGAAAATATTATCCGCAATGCCTTGCTGCACACCGCGCCGCAAACCTCGGTGGACATCAGTCTGCAGGTCGCGGCGGTGGCTGAAATCCGTATCCGTGACCACGGCCCCGGGGTGCCGGAGCATCTGCTGGCTGATTTATTGCGCCCCTTTGTGCGCAGCGAGCAGGCCCGCGAGCGCAGTCCCGATACGCTGCAACAAGGACACCGTGGTTTCGGCCTGGGGCTGGCCATTGCCCAGCGCGTTATTCAGCACCACGACGGTACGCTGCAGCTCGGTAATCATCCGCAAGGCGGGTTGCAGGTATTGATCCGTCTGCCGGTGGTGGTTTGAATGCGGTTGGCTTTACCAGAGGTTTACGCCGGTGCGGCTGGGTTTGTGGCGCTGGCTGTCGTTACAATCGGCGCACGTTTTAATGAGGACATACTGTGAGGCGGATTTGTTTTATTGCTCTGCTGTTAGCGGCTGCCGGCGTCCAGGCCGACCCGCTGCTGCGCCTGCCGGAGCCGGTCGCAGTGCCACCGGCGGCCGTCACCCAGCTGGAGTGGAATAACAGCCGTCCGGAACAACGCCAGGCGCTGGATCATTTCTATCGCTCACTGCAAAGCCAGCAACCAGACCTGAACAGTCAGCAGCTGCAACGCCAGCAGCACATTGACCAGCTGCGCGGCATGTCCCCCGAGCAGCGTCAGCAACAGTTCCTGAATTTTATCCAACAGCAGAACGCTGCCACCCTGCCACCGCGCTGACTTCCTGCGCGGCTGGTCAGCCGTTAGAATGCCGGCTTTTCCTGTTGCCGGAACCGCTATGAAAACCCGTATTACCGAACTCTTAGGTATTCAACACCCCATTCTGCTGCCGGGCATGAGCTGGATCTCCACCCCGGAACTGGTGGCGGCGGTGTCCAACGCCGGTGGTCTGGGTATTCTGGCCAGCGGCCCGTTAACGCCCGCGCAAACCCGCGCGGCGATTCGTCAAATCCGTGCCTTAACCAGCAAGCCCTTTGGTATCGGCGTTACGCTGCTGATGCCGGGTGCCAAAGAAAACGCCGACGTAGCGCTGGACGAACAGGTGCCGGTGATTAACTTTTCCCTCGGCAAAGGCGACTGGATTGTGCAGCGCGCCCACGCCTACGGCGGCAAAGTGATTGCCACCGTGGTATCCGAAAAACACGCGCTGTCGGCCCAGGCCATTGGCGCCGATGCCTTGCTGGTAACCGGCCATGAAGCCGCCGCCCACGGCGGCGATGTTACCTCGCTGGTGCTGGTGCCGGCGATTGCCGGCAAAGTGACCATTCCGGTCATCGCTACCGGTGGTTTTGCCGACGGCCGCGGCCTGCTGGCGGCGCTGGCGCTGGGTGCCGAAGGCATTGCCATGGGCTCACGTTTTGCCACCAGCCTGGAAAGCCCGCTGCATCAGGCCACCAAGCAGGCGGTGCTGGAGCGCAGCGAACAAGACACCATTTATTCGAAAAACTTTGATGGTATCCCGGCCCGGGTGATGCGCACGCCGCGATCCCTTAAAGCCACCCGCAAACCGATGAATTTTTTCGTCGCCAGCTGGCAGGCGACCAAAGCCGCGAAACTGATTGGTCAGCCGGTGTGGAAGGTCATGATCGGTATGCTGGCGATGCTGGATAAGGTGAAATTGCTGGCCTATTTCGGTGCCAGCGTGCCGCGTCTGCAGGCGGCTACTATTCACGGTGACCTGCACCAGGGCGTGCAGTTTATCGGCCAGACTCAGGGGCTGATTAACGACGTGGTCAGCGTTGAGACCATTATTCAGCGCACGCTGGCGGAAGCGCAGGCACAGCATCAGCGTCTGCAACCGCTGTTGAGATAAGCATCCGGCCGGGCATCAGTACCGATTTACAACCAACTGGCCGCTGATGTCCTAACACCTGTCGGTTCAGGCCGTCATTGTTAGTCCGTTTTCTGAACGGGATCGACCTGCTGCTGTTGGTTGTGATGGGCAGGTTGATGAGTCTCTAACAATAAAAAAGGCCCACACTCATGCTCCGATCTGTCCTTTCTGCTGTCGTTTTATCCTCCACGTTGCTGCTGTCGCAGGCGCAGGCCATGTCTGCACCGCCGCCGACCGGTTATACCGAAACCCAGTACCCCATCGTGCTGGCCCACGGGCTGTTTGGCTTTGATGCCATTCTGGGGGTGGACTACTGGTACAAAGTGCCGGAAACCCTGCAGAAAGACGGCGCCACCGTGTTCCTGACCAGTGTCGCCAACTCCAATTCGCCGGAAGTACGTGGTGAGCAGCTGATTGCGGAAGTTGAGCGTGTACTGGCCATTACCGGTGCCGACAAAGTGAACCTGATCGGTCACAGCCATGGTGGCCCGACCACCCGTTATGTGGCCTCAGTGCGCCCCGATCTGGTGGCGTCAGTAACCAGCATTTCCGGTGTGAATAAAGGCACCCCGGTGGCGGAAACCCTGTCGCAGTGGCAGAACGGCGCTACCGGCTTTTCCTGGTTGCTGGAAAATCTGGGCAATACACTGGCCGGTGCTATCGATTTCTTATCCGGCGGTGGTTATGAGCAGGATATTCTGGCCTCCATCGGCTCCATGACCTTTGCCGAAGCGGATGCCTTTAACCAGCAGCATCCGGGTGGTATTCCGGCTACTGCCTGTGGCGAAGGTGCCTATGAATATCAGAACGTGCGCTACTACTCCTGGGCCGGTGAAAAACCACTCACCAACGTGCTGGACCCGCTGGAAGTGGTGACCGGTGCCGCCTCGCTGTTTTTCCCGGCCGGTGAGCGCAACGATGGCCTGGTCGGTGCCTGCGCCAGCCGTCTGGGCATGGTGATCCGGGATGACTTCAAGATGAACCATCTGGATGAAGTGAATCAGACCTTCGGTATTCACGCCCTTACCGATACCGATCCGCTGACGGTGTTCCGTACCCACGCCAACCGTCTGAAGCAGGCAGGTCTGTAAGCAATGCAGGCGGCGCATGGTGCACTGGCGCTGACCATTCTGGGCGTTGCCATCGGCCTGTTGGGCTGGTGGCAGCAGCCTCAGGTAACCGTGGCGGATGCGCCGGCTATGCTGCCGTCGCTGCCGGTAGCGGCAAATGTCAGCAGCGCAGCAGTTACGCCCGTGGCGCCGGACTATTCGGCCTTACAAACCTTCCGTGGTGCCGCCGTCGATGGCCAGCTGCGTACCGATTTCAAAGGCCGGCTGGTCATTGATATGCAGCTGCGCCACTGGATTGATTTTCATCTGTCAGCTCAGGGCGAAGTGCCGCTGGATGAGATTGTGGCACTGATGCAGCAACAGATGCAGCAACTGCCGCAGCCCGGACAGCAACAAGCCTTACAGCTGTTGGATGATTATCTGGGCTACCTGCAGGCGTTGGCCGGTTACGATGCCGAAGCCGCCCGCCGACTGGTGCAACCGGGTATGGATGATCTGGAAGCCCGCCTGTTGTGGCAGCAACGTTTGCGCCGTGAATGGCTGCAGCCGCTGGCGGTGGAGGCGTTTTTTGGTGCGGAAGAACAGCTGGATCAGCATACCCTGGCCAGCCGGCGCTTACGCCGTGATGGCGCCAGCCCGGAAGCACTGGTGGCGCTGGAGCAAACCCTGCCCGAGCCATTACAGCAGATGCGGAAGGAATCCCGTCAGCTGATCGAACTGCGCCAGCAGGAACAACAATTAAGCCAGAGCAACGATCCGCGCGCCTTGCAACAATGGCGTGAGCAGCAGTTCGGGCCGCAAGCCGCCGGGCGGCTGGCCGATCTGGATAAAAAAAATCAGCAATGGCAGCAACGCCTGCAGGCGTATCAGACGTACCGCGACTCGCTGGCGGTGCAGGGCTTAAACGAACGCGATCGTGAGCGACTGCTCAGCACCTATCAGCGCAAACACTTCTCGGAAGCCGAACAAAAACGTTTGCCGGCAGCACTCAGTCTGCTGGCCACCAGCAGCTCAGACTGAGCGGTCGGCCTGTTGCAATAACTGCTGCAGCGGCGCAAACAGCGCCGGCACACTGAACAGCAGATTCTCACCACACAATTCCTGATTCACTCCTTCAGGCAACGTATGAATATGGCCAAAGCGCACGCCGGCCTCGCGCGCAATTAACTGTGCGGCGGCAAAATCCCACAGCTGCACGGTTTCGTAATAAGCATCCAGCCGGCCGCAGGCCAGCCAGCAGATATCCAGCGCCGCCGAGCCGATCCGGCGCACGTCAGCACAGTTTTCTAACACCCGTTGCAGTCGTGCCATTAACAGCGGCAGATTGTCTTTCACGTAAGGAAAACCGGTGGCCACCAGGGCGCGTTTAAGCTCCGTGGTGGCTGCGCAATGGATGCGCTGACCATTCAGAAACGCACCGGCACCGGCTTCAGCGTAAAAAGTTTCCTGCAGGAAGGGGTTATGCACCACCGCTGCCTGCGCCTGGCCGTGGCGGTAATAAGCAATGGAAATACCGACATTGGGGTGCTGGTGGGCGTAGTTCACCGTGCCGTCGATGGGGTCGACAATCCATAAGTCCGGTGCGCTGGTGGTTTGTTGCGGGGCCAGTTCTTCCGACAGAATCTGATGCTGCGGAAAGGCGGCGCTGATGGCGCTGCGGATAACCCGGTCGGCTTCCACATCGGCCTGGGTGACCAGTTCGTGGCCGCCTTTAAATTGAATATTCAGCTGGTCGCGGGCGGCCATAATAGCCTTGCCGGCCGCTTCGGCCGCCTGTAAGGCCAGAGTCAGCTGTGAACTCAGTGTTGCACTGTTCATCTTATTGCCGCTCCTGCAGCCATTGCTGCACCAGCGGCTCCACCAGGGCGGTCATGCGCGGCTGGGCGGCGGCGGTGGGGTGGATGCCATCGCTTTGCATCAGCCCCGGTTCGGTGGCGATACCGTCCAGTAAAAACGGCACCACCGGCAGCTCAAAACGCTCGGCCAGCTCGGTAAAACTGCGGCTGAACAGTTCGGTATAACGGGCGCCGTAGTTGGGCGGAATCTGCATGCCCAACAGCATCACATCGCTGCCGGCGGCCTGCGCCAGCTGTACCATGCGTTCTAAATTGCGCCGGATCACCGGAATCGGTGTACCGCGCAAGCCGTCATTACCACCCAGTTCAATAATGGTCAGATCCGGCTGGTGCTGTTTTAATAACGCCGGTAAGCGCGTCAGCCCGCCCTGGGTGGTTTCGCCACTGCTGCTGGCATTAATCACCTGCAGCTGGGGCTGACGTTGCTGCACATTTCTTTGCAATAAGGCGACCCAGCCTTGTTGCAGCGGCACCCCAAATCCGGCACTAATGCTGTCACCCACGACCAGTATTACCGGCTCGGCCCTTGCCAGCAGCGGCAACGCCGACAACATCATCAGGACAAGAATTGATTTTATGCGTACTGACACAGCAACAACCGCAGGGGATAACAACACGCTTTCTCTCCGTATTCAGAATCTGACCAAAACCGTTCAGGCCGGGCCGCAACCGCTGACCATCTTGCAGGCAGTGAATATTGAGATCAAGTCAGGGGAAACCGTGGCCATTGTCGGCGCTTCCGGCAGCGGCAAGTCGACGCTGCTCGGAATTATGGCCGGGCTGGACCTGCCCAGCAGTGGCTCAGTGCAGTTGCTTGGGCATGAACTCAGTGCTCTCGATGAAGATCAGCGCGCCGCGGTGCGGGCGCAGGGCGTCAGCTTTGTATTCCAGAACTTTCAGCTGCTGCCCGGTTTAACGGCGCTGGAGAACGTCATGCTGCCGCTGGAAATCCGCGCCGTGGTCAACGCCCGTGCCGAGGCCGAGCGTCTGCTGCAACAGGTGGGGCTGGGCGAACGCATGCTGCATTACCCCACCCAGTTATCCGGTGGCGAACAGCAGCGCGTGGCCATTGCCCGCGCCTTTGCCGGCCAGCCCGGCATTCTGTTTGCCGACGAACCCACGGGTAACCTCGATTCCGTCACCGGCCATCAGGTTGAAGACCTGCTGTTTGAACTCAACCGCGCCACCGGCACCACGCTGGTACTGGTCACTCACGATGAACGGCTGGCGCAGCGCTGTCAGCGCCGGGTGCGGATGCAGGCCGGGCAGCTGGAGGCGTTATGACACTGGCAATGCAATGGCGCATGGCGCTGCGGCTGCTGTGGCGGGAAGCGCGCAGTGGCGAACTGACGCTGATTCTGGCCGCCTTACTGCTGGCGGTGACATCCGCCACGGCCATTTCACTGTTCAGTTCGCGCCTCGATCTGGCCATGCAGGCCCGTTCCAACGATTTGCTCGGGGCTGACTTACGGCTGCAATCCACCACCGAGCTGCCGCCGCAGTGGCAGCAGCAGGCCGAACAGCTGGGGCTGAAAACCGCCACCACCACGCATTTTTCCTCCATGATTCTGGCCGGCGATGAGATGGCGCTGGCCGCGGTAAAAGTGGTGGGCGAGAACTATCCGCTGCGCAGCAAACTGACGCTGGAAAACCCGCAGGGCGGCGAACCCTTAGCGCAAACCAGCGGTCCGGCCGCCGGTGAAGTCTGGGCCGAACCCCGGCTGCTGGCGCTGCTGAATGCCAGTGTTGGCGATGTGCTGGAAGTGGGCCGCAGCCAGTTGCGGCTGAGCGGTGTGATTGCCGAAGAGAGCGACCGTGGCGGTGGTTTTTACAGCTTTTCGCCGCGTCTGCTGATGAACGCCGCCGACCTGCCCGGCAGTGGTTTAACCGACGCCGGCAGCCGCATCCGCTGGCGCTTATTGCTGGTGGGTGAACAAGACGCGCTGCAGCAGTTCCAGCAGCAACTGACGCTGGAGCCTAATCAGCGCTGGCAATCGCTGGAAGACAGCAGCGAAGCCGTTGCCTCCCGGCTGGCCAAGGCGCGCCGGTACCTGGGGCTGGCGGCCTTGCTGGCGGTGGTGCTGGCCAGTGTGGCGGTGGCCATCAGTGCACAGCGCTATGCCATGCGCCATTACGACATCAGCGCGCTGATGCGCACCTTTGGTTTATCCCGGCAGCAAGTGTTCCGCATTTATGCCTTCCAGCTGCTGCAGCTGGGCGTGCTGGCCACGGTGGCGGGGTTGCTGCTGGCGTCAGCGTTGCAGGCCGGTTTGCTGGCGATTCTGGGCGATCTGGTGCCCGATCCGCTGCCGGCAGCGCCGCTGTCGGCCTGGCTGCTGGGGGCCAGCAGCGGTTTGCTGACCCTGCTCGGTTTTGCCTTGCCCTACATTATGCCGCTGGCGCGGGTTACGCCGTTGCGGGTGCTGCGCCGCGATATCACCCCGGTGCCGTTGGCCGGCTGGCTGATTACCGCCGTGGCGCTGCTGGCGTTAACGCTGTTGCTGTGGTTGTTTACCGGCGATCTGGCGTTAAGCGCCGGCGTGATGGGCGGCGGCAGTGTGTTGTTGCTGGTGATGCTGGTAGGACTGCATGGGCTGATCCGCGTGCTGCGCCGCCAGTTGGCCGGGCGCAATCTGCCGCTGGTGTGGCGCTTTGCCTGGCAGCACATCAGCCGCAACAGCCGCCAGAGTGCCGGCCAGATTCTGGCCTTCTCGTTAACCATGATGGTGATGCTGCTGATCGGTACTCTGCGTACCGACCTGCTGGCCGACTGGCAGGCCAGCATGCCGGCTGACGCGCCCAATGTGTTCACCATCAATCTGCAGCCCTATGAGCTGGAGGACTTCCGCACGGCACTGGCGCAGCAGGATATTCGTGCGCAGAAACTCTACCCCACGGTGCCGGGACGCTTGCTGAGTATTAACGGTGAGCCGCTGGAGGGTGAAGCCGCCGAAGACTCGTCGGTGAACCGCGATCTGGTACTGACGGCTGACACCGAACTGCCGGCTTCCAATACCGTGGTGGCCGGTGACTGGGCGGCGCAGCAACAGCCTGGCCAGCTATCCATTGAAGAACGGCTGGCCGGCCGCTTAGGAGTGGAGCTGGGCGATGTGCTCAGCTTCCGCGCCGCCGGGGTGGACTTCAGTGCCACCGTCAGCAGCATCCGCACGGTGGACTGGGGCTCGATGCAGCCGAACTTCTTTATGATCTTTTCGCCGGACGTGCTGGACGGCCTGCCGGCCAACTACCTCACCAGTTTCTACCTGCCGCCGGGCCAGCAAACGGCGTTAACGGCGCTGATCCGCCAGTTCCCGGCCGCCACCTTTATGGATGTGCGGGCGATTCTGGGCCAGATTCAGACCTTACTGGAACAGGTAACGCTGGCGATTGAGCTGATTCTGCTGTTTGTGTTGCTGGCGGCGCTGCTGGTGATGCTGGCGTCGCTGGTGGCGGCCTTGCCGGAGCGGCTGCGCGAAGGTGCGGTGCTGCGGACGCTGGGCGGCAGTTCGGCGTTGCTGCGGCGCTCGCAGATCGGTGAATTTACCCTGCTGGGCCTGGCCGCGGTGCTGCTGGCGCTGCTGGGTACCGAGCTGGTGCGCTATGTGCTGTACCACACACTGCTGGATATTCCCTGGTACAGCCTGGGCTGGATCTGGCTGTGGCTGCCGCCGCTGGCGGTGCTGTTGCTGGCGGTGCCGGGCATGTTGTTGCTGCGCCGCACCACTCAGGTGGCGCCGTTGCGGGTATTGCGGGAACTGGCTGAGTAACGGGTGGCATCGGCGGCGGATTGTTATAGAGTAACGCCTTTTCCCATCCGGACGGCGTTATGATCCGCACCCATTTAATTACCGGTTTCCTTGGCGTTGGCAAAACCACCGCCATTCTGCACCTGCTGCAACACAAGCCGGCCCATGAAAAATGGGCCGTGCTGGTGAACGAATTTGGCGAAGTCGGCGTCGATGGCGCCATTCTGGCGGCGCAGGGCGCGGTGGTGAAAGAAGTACCGGGCGGCTGCCTGTGCTGCGTCTCCGGTCTGCCGTTTCAGATGGGTCTGAACATGCTGATTGCCCGGGAAAAACCCGATGTGCTGCTGATTGAGCCCACCGGCCTTGGTCATCCGCGCAATATTCTCAATACCCTGCGCAACGAACATTACCGCGACATTCTCAGCATTGGCGCGGCGCTGTGCATTCTCGATCCGCGTCATCTGCTTAACCCGCGTTACACCGGCAATGATGTCTACGCCGACCAGATTCAGCTGGCCGATGTGCTGGTGGCGAACAAAACCGACCTCTGTGGCGATGCGGAGCGCGCCGCGTTTGAGCAGTTGCTGGCCGACGCGCAACCGCCCAAAAGCGGCTCGGCCTGGGTAACGCAGGGACAGTTGAAGCCTGAGTTATTGTTGTTACCGGCTGATCCGCAACGGTTGGCGCTGCACCCGGATGCTCACGAGCATAACCGTAAAGAATCCCTGCCGCTGGTGTTGCCGCTGGCCGCTGGTGAAACCTGCCGCCGGTTGCAGAATCAGGGCCAGGGCTATTATTCGCTGGGCTGGCTGCTGCGCGGTGATCTGGTATTTTCAGCCCGCGCGCTGCGAAACTGGCTCGGCAGTCTGGACATCGAACGGGCCAAAGGGATTGTGGCGACCGACGAAGGCCCGCTGGTGCTGAATATGCGCGATGGCGTGCTCAGTGATATGCCAACCCGCCAGCCGGAAGAAGGGCGTATCGAACTCATTGATGCACAGCCGCTGGCAGTCGAGCTGTTGGAACAGGCGATGCTGGCCTGCCGGCTGGAAGAGTGAATTGCATCCCTGCAACCCTCGCTCCATCCGGGTGCCCGTTGCCGGCTAAGCCGGCTTCCCTGAGTCGGGTAAAGGCCTCAGCCTATGCGGCTGAGCAGGGCAAACTCATGTACCAGCGCCCGCAGTCGCAGCCCGCGCCCCGGTTGTTCACGGTACAGGTGGCTGAGCACAAAAAAGGGCTGGTACAGATAATCAAGACACAGCTGCCGCCAGGTGGAGGGCAGGCTGGTGTTCAGCGCGGCATCGCGCAAGGTGTTGTACAGCCGGGTCAGCCAGCTTTCCTGCAGGGCCGTCAGTTGCCGTTGGCCCGCTGTGCAGGCCATTTCCAGCCCCAGATCCAGATACTCATTCAGCCAGTCGGCGTGCAGCTCCAGCCCTTTATGGCTGCGTATTTGTTGCTCCAGTTGTTCCAGCTGTTGGACCACCGGCAACGGTGCGGCAGCGGGTAGCAGACTCAGGTGGCGCGCAGTAGTGGGGCTGTGGGGTAGTACCGACTGCGGCGGAATGCGGGCCAATTGCAGCATGATGACTCTCCTTGGGAGTGGCGGCGCTGATAGAAAATCAACATAATGATAATTATTATCATTTGCAAGCGTTTTAATGGCGACTGCGTTAGCCTGTTGCGGAGCGAACTCCGTTATAATCTCCGCCTTTTCCCGCCAGGACAGATGTATGCAGGTGCTGATCATTTTTAACCCCGCCGCCGGTACTGCCAGTCAGCAGCTGATTGACGCCATTGAGCAGCGCCTGCAGCAGGCCGGGGTGACGGTGCAACGCTACGCCACCCGCCACGCTGGTGACGCCATGGACTATCTGGCGGCTTATGAAGGTGAATTGGATGTGGTGGCCGCTGCCGGAGGTGACGGCACCCTCAACGAAGTGGTGAACGGCATGCGCCAGCGCGATAACCAGAGCTGGCGACTGGCCATTATTCCCACCGGTACCACCAATGTGTTGGCCACTGAACTGGGTATTCGCCGGCGCGCAGGGGCGCTGGCGCAGATGATTCTTAATGGCCGCGAGCAGGCGCTGTATCCGGGCCGTATTAACGGCCGCCGTTTTTTGCTGATGGCGGGTGTGGGCTATGACGCCTGGGTGGTGGATAAGGTCGATCTGGCGCTGAAAAAGAAAGCCGGCAAACTCGCCTATGTAAAATCCATGCTGCAGCAGCTGCGCCATTTCGGCCGTAAACAATACCGCCTGCAGGTAGACGGTGTGCCCTATAGCGCCAGCTCGGTGGTGATGACCAATGGCCGTTGTTACGGCGGTTCTTTTATTATTTCCCGTCAGGCAGACCTGCGCGCTCCGACCACCCAGGTGCTGATGATGAACGGCGGCAGCCCCTGGGCGCTGTTGCTGTCGTTGCTGGGCTTGCCGCTGGGGCTGATGGAAAAAATGCCCGGCATTGTGTCGGTGCCGGCGCGCCGGGTCGATATTGAATTGGTGGGAGAGCAGGCCGAACCGGAACCGGTGCAGGCCGATGGAGATTCGCTGGCGCAATTGCCGCTGCAGCTGGTGATGGAAGAGCAGCCGTTACGGGTGCTGGTGCCTTAAACGGTGCCGTAATGAAGACGATCAGAATGTTATTGCGGCAACCGTGTGCGCCATGGATGGCGCGCTCGAGCCCCCAGGGATGGGTTTACGGCGAGTTGCAGCAATAACTTCTGATTGGGTGTTCAGTTGAACGAGATGGTGTATGCGTTAGCGCTCACCGCCACTCGAATGGCTTTTCTTCCCCACGGATCAGTTTGATCCAGCCGCTGCTGCTTTCCTCGCCCTCGGTTTCCTGCCAGCCGCTGTCGGAACAGCGCACTTCCACGCCTAAGGCGGCATGAGCGGCGCGGCCGCAATCGAGGTCGGTGGCCCAGGGCGTGTGGTTTTGCTTAAACCACAGACTGGCAAAATTTTTCTCCGCCTGCGGGTTAAAAAACACATCCATCGTCTCGCCGTTATGGCCACAGCGCCAGTGCTGGGCAGACACCTCCAGCACAGGTTCACCCAGCGCCTGTTGCAGCCATTGCTGCACCTCCGCGGCGCTGGCTTTCATCAGATAAATCTCAAGATCGGGAAATCGTTCAGTCATCGCGGCGGCCTACGGTCAGGATGCGTAATACACTGAGCGCAATATACCCGAGCGCGGCACAAACGCCACCGCCCACGGCCAGCACCAGCCCCAACAAACTGACTAATTCCTGCTGCAACGACGGCAGAAACCATTTTTGTGCCAGCACAATCAGCCCCATGCCGGCAAAAAAAATGGCCGCGCCCAGTACAAATAAACGCAGATTTTCCCGTTCTTTTTCCGCCCGCTGTAACAGCCATTGGCGCAGGCGGGCAGGACGGCTGGAATGGCTCATAGTGGCTTCCGCTGGGCATAAAGCCGGCAGCATAACAAAAAATCTGCAACAGTCTGTAGCCCAAGGCAGGGCAGACCCGGCGGGTTATTTCTGGTAAAAACGGCCGGCTATTTTAATAAAAGGAAAACACCATGAGCAGTATCTGGTTTGCCACCCCCGACATCGCCCTGATGAACCGTCAGATGCAGAATACCGCCTGCAGTAACCTGGGCATTGAAATTACCGAAATCGGAGATGACTGGGCAAAAGGCACCATGCCGGCCGATGAGCGCACCTTTCAGCCGGTGGGGCTGGTGCACGGTGGCGCCAATGTATTGTTTGCCGAAACCCTCGGCAGCATGGCCGCCAACCTCTGTCTGGATAACAGCAAAGAATATGCGGTGGGGCAGGAAATTAACGCCAACCATCTGCGTGGCGTGCGTTCCGGCACCTTAACCGGCATCGCCAAACTGGTGCACCGGGGCCGCACGTCGCAGGTGTGGGAAATCCGCATCCTGAATGACGAAGGCAAACTCAGCTGCATTTCGCGTTTAACCATGGCGGTTGTTCCGGCCCGCTGAGGCATACGGCTTGGTCATCGGCCCGCAGCGGGGTAACCTGCTGCGGTGATTCCACAGGACCGCATTATGGCCAACCTTGCCGGACAGAATTTTGTTCCCTGCGTGTGTTTTATTCTGCTGCGCGATGGCTGCGTGCTGCTGGAGCAGCGCCGCGCCGATAAAAGCACTGACCCTGGCCGTATTATGATTCCGGGCGGCCATATCGAAGCCGGCGAATCCCAGCTGCAGGCGTTGCAGCGCGAGCTGGCCGAAGAACTGGGCCTGCAGGCGGTGCAGCCACGCTACGTTTGTTCTTTATTACACCCCACCTCGGAATTGCAGCTGCTGCACTATTACCTGATTACCGACTGGCAGGGCGAGCTGTGCGCCCATGAAGCCGAGCGGGTGTTCTGGCACCCCGTTAGCGAACTGGCCGGGCTGGATTTGTGCCCGGACGACATCGCTATTGCCGAAGCACGGAGGCTGTACCTGTGAATCCCTTGCACTTACCCACCCTGGCATTTTTCAGCCCGGCGCAGTTACGCAGCCGCGGGCAAGGGCAGAGTATTGTCTATGGGCTGGCCCCCGGCCCCTTTGGTCTGTTCTTTGTTGCCACATTGAATAACGAAGTCATCCGCAGTGCTTTCGGTGAGGGTGCCGCTGAGTCCGCACTGCTACAGCAGCAATGGCCGCAGGCGCTCTGGCAGCGCGACGATGCCGTTGCCACTGCGGTGGTGCAGGCGCTGTGGGGCGGCGCCCCGGCCGCTTTATCGGCACGGGTGGGCGGCACGGCATTTCAGCAAGTCGTGTGGCAGGCCTTACTGGCGGTTCCTTATGGGCAGCATTGCTCATATCAGGCGCTGGCCGTCGCTGTCGGTAAACCGCAGGCCGCGCAGGCGGTGGGTAATGCCGTGGGTGCCAATCCGCTGGCCGGTATTATTCCCTGCCATCGGGTGCTGCCGCAGCGTGGCGGGCTGGGTGGCTTTCGCTGGGGTGTGAGCATCAAACAGCAGTTGCTGGACTGGGAAGCCGGGCAACACCGGCCAGATTAACCCGGCGTTGGGCCGCACAAAAAACCAACACCCGCCGCCAGCCCGCATTGGCTGGTGCATTGGTCTGGTTATCGTCAACTTATCCCATAAGTTATCCACAGAATCTGTGGATGTAATGGCCTCTTTGTCCCCATGCTGCGGAAAACTTTTTACCCTTTGTAGGTATTTTTTGAATTGGCAAGACTTGCAGGTAAATTTTTTCTGTGAAATTCAAAAATAGTCGCTGAGCCTTGAAAAATAAGGTTTTTTTATTAATTTTTCGCGTTGGTGAAAAAATACCCGGTTTTTGGCAGAGGCCGGCATTATGGGGTTCAGGGCAGTTCTCAAAAGAATACTCACAGAATTATCCACAGAATCTGTGCGTAACTTCAGGGTTGACAGCAACAACTTATGCACAAAATGCCGCTGACCGCTTGACGGCGTTATTGGTCTTATGTTTTGCGCGGATTAACAGCCAAAAAAAGGCACAGCGCCCTCACGCTGTGCCTTAGGGAGTCTCTGAATAACTCAGTGCTCGCTCTGGATTGCAGAAAAGTTCTGAATCACGAAGCCGGGTTGCGGTGGCATTTGACCAAAACACCGCAGCAGGAAATTGTTGCCCTCACAACAACCTCATGCCGTCAGAATAAGGCGGCCCCCGGGCCTTGTCGCTGTGACAGGTTGTCGCACCTGTAGCGGCCGGCACTACGCCAGAACGCTGCTGTGGTTGTCATGGCGCTGTCATCCGCTTGCCATCAAAGCGTCAATAAAGCGCAACCCGTCTGTCACAGCCGCAGCATTGAATAAAACCATACCGGTTAACAGCGGGGCAGGTATGAGTCTTACGCGGCGGAATTTTCTGCGCAGTTCGGCAGCAGCCACCTCAGGTTTAACACTGCTCGGCGGTGCGGCCGGAGCCACGGCTCAGTCCTGGTTACCGGCTTTGTTGCCCGCCTCAGACCCCCAGTCCCCTCCACGCAGTCACGCTTATCCTTTTCAGCATGGGGTGGCCAGCGGTGACCCGCTGACGGATGGCGTGATGCTGTGGACCCGCATCAGCCCACCGCCAGACTGGCAGGGGCCGCTGGCGTATCGCTGGCACCTGGCGCTGGACCCGCTGTGTCAGTGGCTGGTGGCCACCGGGGAAGGCAGCACCGATGCCAGCCGCGACTTCACCGTAAAGGAAGACGTGCGCGGTTTAAGCGCTGGTCAGACTTATTACTATCTGTTTGAAGCGCTGGGGCAGATTTCCGATACCGGCCGCACCCGGACCTTGCCGCAAGGCCGGGTGGAACATCTGCGGCTGGCTTATACCTCCTGCGCCAACTACGCCTGCGGGCATTTTAATGTGTACCGCGACATCGCCGCCCGCGCCGACCTCGATGCGGTGCTGCATCTGGGGGATTACCTGTACGAAGACGCCGACCATGAGCGTGCGCTGGTAAGTGGTCGCTTACCCTTGCCGGCCCGGGAACTATTGTCGCTGGATGATTACCGTACCCGGCACGCCTGCTACAAAAGCGACCCGGATCTGCAGGAAGTCCATCGCCAGCACCCGTTTCTGCTGATCTGGGACGACCACGAATTTGCCGATAATGCCTGGCCGGGCGGGGCGCAGAACCATACCGAAGGCGACCTGAACCGTGGTGGCGAAGGCGCCTGGACAGAACGCCTGGCGGCCGCCCGGCAGGCCTATTTTGAATGGATGCCGGTGCGTGAACAGCCTCATGGTGGCCTGTACCGCAATGTGCGTTGCGGTGATTTGCTCGATCTGAATCTGCTCGATACCCGGCTGGCCGGGCGTGACCAGCAAGCCACCACGCTGGAACAACGTAATCAGCCTGAACGCACCCTGTTGGGGGCTGCGCAGGAAGACTGGCTGCAACAGCAACTGCAGCAGTCGGTACAGGATGGCGTGTGCTGGAATCTGCTCGGCCAGCAGGTGATGCTGGCACAGCTGGGTACCAATTCCATGCCGTTTAACTATGACCAGTGGGACGGTTATCCGGCTGCCCGGCAACGGCTGTTTGACAGCGTACGGGCCGCGGGCGCAGAGAATCTGGTGGTGCTGACCGGTGATATTCATTCCAGCTGGGCGCTGGAACTGCACGACGACCCCTTTGCCAGCGCTGCAGGGCAACCCATTGGCGTAGAGCTGGTCACGCCGGCGGTGACTTCACCAGGTATTGAGCAGTTTGCCCAGGCCCGGCTGGCCGCCCATTCGTTAACGGGCTTGCTGCCACACCTGAACTTTGTCGATTTTTATCATCGTGGCTATGTGCTGCTGGATATCACCCACCAGCGGCTGCAGGCGCAGTGGTGGGTGGTGGATAATATCCGCTCGCCGCGTTATGTGAGTGAATGCTTGCGGGCGCTGGATATTCCCGCCGGCCGGGCGCAGTTGCAGCCGGCGGCGACACTGGCGGGCCCAGTGGCTGCGCCGGCTCTGGCGCCGCAGGCTCCGGCCGAACTGGCCTGGTTACGGCACTGGCAATCCGCGCCGGCGCTGAACCCGCAACAGGCGCTGGCCAGCCATGCGGCGCCAGCGCATAAGCTGGCGCTGGTATTACCCGACAGCTGAGCGGATTTACTGCTGCAGAAAGCGCAGTGCATCCACGGCACTGCGTTGCGGAATTTCTTCCATCGGCATGTGGCCGCAGTCGTCGTAAATCACACTTTCGGCCTGCGGTAATGCCTGGCGGAATTTCTCCACGTGGGCCACCGGAATCCAGCCGTCGTTTTTGCCCCACATAATCAGTACCGGCTGTTTTACCTGCTGCAGAGGGCGCGTATCAAACCCGCCCCGGTTGCGGACAAAACGCAGCACGGCGGCAGCGGCCATACGGTTACCCGGGCGCATTAATAAATCGTAATAACGGTCCATTACCGGCTTCTGCAGCCGTTCTTTCCGGCCATAGGTAGTGCGTACGATGGCGTACAGCGCTTTGCGCGGCAGCGGAGTACGGGCGGCCAGCCAGCCACCGAACGGCAGCCCCATGCTCAGCAGTACCATGGGCGGCATAAAGAAGAAGCCGGCACTGTCGAGCAGAATGATTTTCTGCACCTTATGCGGAAAGCGTGCGGCAAATTCCCAGCTCATCCAGCCGCCCAGTGAATTGCCCACCATGTGCGCCTGCTGAATATTCAGCGCATCGGTAAACTCATTCAGGAAGTCGCTGTACAGATGCTTACGTATGCCTTGCGGGTGCGGGCCGGTTAAGCCGAAGTTCGGGTTGTCGATGCTGATAACGCGGAAATGCTGGCTGAGAATATCCGTCCAGTCATTCCAGGTGTGCAACGAAGCAAAAATACCGTGCAGCATAATCACCACCGGTGCCCCGGGGTTGCCGGTATTATTCACATCACGGTAATGCACGCGCATACCCTGCAGCTCCAGGTAGCGGGAATCGGGCAGTTCATGGCGGCGCTGCAGTTCGTCCAGGGCAATGGCACCGGCTTCACCGGTAAAAGGACTGAACATGGCGTTCCAGGCTTGTGACAGCATGGGGGAAATCCCGTGGTAACCGAAAAAAGCCATTCTGCGGTGCGGGTACGGGAAAGATAAGGGACGTTTACGCCAGATGCTGGCCGGAATTCCCCCCTGGGGTGGTTTGTTGGCCACTGTGCCGGTGGTAGACTGCTGGCGCTTACCAATGGACTTCTTGCGGTAGCTCTTACCCCATAAATATTCTGTTAATAACAAGGATTCAGGCGATGGAAAACCTGCTCAATATTGTTTTTTCGGTCGAAGCCTTTGCGCTTATTTTTATTCTGGTGGTGCTGAAAAAGAGCATTATTTTTGTGCCACAGAACCGCGCCTGGCTGGTCGAGCGTTTTGGTAAATTTCTGGCCACCAAAGAAGCCGGCCTTAATTTTGTGGTGCCCTTTATTGACCGCGTGGCGGCCGACCGTAGCCTGAAAGAACAGGCCATTGATGTACCGAGCCAGTCGGCCATTACCCGCGACAACATTACCCTGAGCGTGGATGGCGTGCTGTATTTCCGCGTGCTCGACCCCTACAAAGCCACCTACGGTGTGGACGACTATATTTTTGCCGTAACCCAGCTGGCGCAGACCACCATGCGTTCCGAACTGGGCAAGCTGGAACTCGACCGTACCTTTGAAGAACGCGCCACACTGAATATCAACATTGTTCAGGCTATTAACGAAGCGGCAGAGCCCTGGGGTATTCAGGTGATGCGCTATGAAATTAAAGACATTACCCCGCCACGTTCGGTGATGGATGCGATGGAAGCGCAGATGAAAGCCGAGCGGGTAAAACGTGCGCAGATTCTGGAATCCGAAGGTAATCGCCAGGCCGCTATTAACGTGGCCGAAGGTGCCAAGCAAGCTCAGGTACTGGCGGCGGAAGCCGATAAAACCGAACAGGTTCTGAACGCCGAAGGTGAAGCCAAAGCCATTCTGGCCGTCGCTGCGGCCAAGGCTGAAGCACTGCGTAAAATCGGTGAAGCGGCGAATACCGTTGAGGGTCAGAAAGCCATTCAGCTGGATCTGGCCACCAAGGCCATTGAGGCCAAACAAGCCATTGCCAAAGAATCCTCCGTGGTGTTGCTGCCGGATAATGCAACCGATGCCAGCTCGATGGTGGCGCAGGGCATGGCCATTATTCACGCCATGAACCAGAAGGTCTGATCTATGGAATTTATTCTGCAGCATTTACCAAAATTTCTGCTGGTTGTTGGTGTGGGCGCACTCATTATTGAAGTGGCCATTTTAGGTTTTGCGACCTTTGTGTTGCTGTTTCTGGGCGCATCGCTGGTGATTACCGGTTTGCTGATGCACATCGGATTATTACCCGCCACCATGATGGTCGCGCTGTGGAGTAATGCCTTACTGACCAGCATTCTTGCGCTGGTGTTATGGAAGCCCCTGCGCAACCTGCAGAACAACCATATTCAGCGTCAGCCGGTGGAGAATGACTTCACCCGGCACGAATTTGTGCTGGAGCAGGATGCCGATGTGCAGGGAAAAACCGAACATCAGTATTCCGGTGTGCGCTGGAAAGTGAAAAGCGAACAGCCATTGGCTGCCGGTACGCGGGTGGAAGTGGTGAAAGCCGATGTCGGCGTGCTGTGGGTTAAAGAAAAAGCCTGATGCCAGACTGGCTGACCGACCTTGCCGCCCAGCCCTGGCTGCTCAGTTATGGCGGTTTATTTGTGCTGGCGTTTCTGTCGGCCAGTTTATTGCCCATGGGGTCGGCCTGGTTGGTGTTATTGCTGCTCAGTCAGGGCGAAAGCCCGCTGCTGGTGTGGCTGATTGCCACGGCCGGCAACACGCTGGGCAGTGTGCTGAATTACGCGCTGGGTTATTACGCCCGCCACTGGGTGCAGGCGCGGCAATCGCGTGAGCGCTGGCAGCAGGCCGAACGCTGGTTCGACCGCTACGGTATCTGGAGTATGCTGCTGGCCTGGTTACCCATTATCGGTGACCCGCTGACGCTGGTGGCCGGCGTATTACGGGCGAATTTCCCGCTCTTTCTGATCTTGGTAACCCTTGGCAAAGCGGCCCGTTACGCCGTACTGATTGCCGGATATCTGGCCGTTGCGCCAGGCAGTTAAACAGGAATACACATGAGCACCAAACCAACCCAGGGCGATGCGACCCGCATTATTCATAACCGCCGTCATGCCGATGCGGAAGGCAGCCCTTACGCACCCTTGTACACCACCACCACCTACCGCTTTGAAAAAACCGCCGATCTGCTCAACGTTATCAGCGGCAAAGATGACGGTAATCTGTACACCCGCTGGGGTTCCAACCCCACCATTCAGGAACTGGAACAAGGCCTGGCGCAGCTGGAACAGGCCGAGGCGGCGCTGGCCTTTGGTTCTGGCATGGCGGCTATTTCCGCCGCCCTGCTGGCGCTGGGGCGCAACGGCATTGTCTGCGTGGGGGATTTGTACGGCGGCACGCAGGAACTGCTGAAACAGTGCCAGCTGCTGGGATTTCCGGTGACCTTATTGCTGAAAGAACAGCAGACCGAACTGGCGCAGGCGCTGCACACGCCGGGCATGTTGGTGTATTGCGAAACGCCGGCCAACCCGACCCTGAGCATTCTGGATATTTCCGAACTGGCCAACGTGGTCCACGCCCATGGTGCGCTGCTGGCGGTGGATAACACCTTTGCGTCGCCCATTAATCAGCAGCCCTTAACCCTGGGTGCGGATGTGGTGCTGCACAGCGCCAGTAAATATTTAGGTGGCCACAGCGATATTACCGCCGGCGCCTTAATGGCCAGCCTGGAGTTGGTGCGCAAAGTGGCGCCGTGGCGTAAAAATTTCGGCCAGATTATTGCCCCGGAAGTGGCGGCGCTGCTGGCGCGCAGTTTACGCACACTGCCGCTGCGCATACGCCAGCACAACGACAATGCCTTAGCCGTGGCGCAGGCCATGCAGAATCACCCGAATATTCGCCGCGTGCTGTACCCCGGCTTGCCAGATTTTCCTGGCCATGCCCTGGCTGCACAACAGATGCAGGGCTTCGGTGGCATGCTCAGCATGGAAGTAGACGGCGGTTTTGAACAAGCGGCGGCGGTGGCCGATAACCTGCAGTTATTTCTGCTGGCCACCAGTCTGGGCGGGGTGGAAAGTCTGGTCAGCCAGCCCTGTGCCACCAGCCATTATGCCCTGAGCGCAGAAGAACGCCGGCAACGTGGCATCAGCGATGGCTTATTGCGGTTATCGGTGGGGCTGGAAAATGCCGAGGATTTAATTCACGACCTGCAGCAGGCGCTGGCCAGGGTATTCAGTTAGGCGATTTTCCACTCAGCGGCGCGGTTTCTTCGCGCCGCCGCCGCTGCGTCCGGCTGATGGTGCTTTACCGCCGCTGCGTCCGGCCGGGCGAGCGGGCTGCTGCTTACCACCATTGCGTGACCCGGAGCGTGGCGCGTTGGCTTTTGGTGGGGTATGACGGGTACCGGCATCCGGCTTAGTGCTTTTGCTGCCCGTGCTGTTTTTATTACCCGCTGCCTTGCCCGGTTTTGCGTCTTTATTGGACTGCGCCGCTGCAGGTTTCGGGCGATTGGTTTTGCGTGGCCGCGGGGATTTTTCGGCGGTTTTGCTGGAGTCGGCCACCATCTCATTAATAACGTCCATTTCCGCCCGGGTCAGCTCGCGCCATTGGCCGGCTTTTAAACCCGTAAGGCGAATATTCATCAACCGCACCCGGATCAGGCGGGTGACGTTATAGCCCAGAAATTCCGTCATTCGACGGATCTGCCGGTTCAGCCCCTGGGTCAGAATAATATTAAAAGTAGTGGCATTAATGCGGCGGATTTTACAGGGCAGGGTGCGGGTGCCGAGAATCGGCAGACCGCCACTCATTCGTTTCAGAAAGGCTTCATCAAAGGGGCGGTTTACCGTTACCACATATTCTTTTTCATGGGCATTACCGGCGCGCAGAATGCGGTTCACAATGTCGCCGTCGTTGGTTAATAAAATCAGCCCTTCCGATGGTTTATCTAGCCGGCCAATGGGGAAGATACGCTGGCGGTAACGCACCGCATCAATAATATTGCCCGGCACCGACTGGTCGGTGGTGCAGGTAATGCCCACCGGCTTGTTGTACACCAGGTAAACCGCTTGTGGCTTGGCGCGCAGCCGTTTGCCGTCCACCATCACCTCATCGCCGGGCTGCACCTGCACGCCGTTATCCGCCACCTGGCCGTTTACCGTAACTCGCCCTTGTTCAATGAACTCATCGGCTTCGCGGCGCGAACAGATACCGGTATCGCTGATGTGTTTGTTCAGGCGGATGCCGGCGGTGGATTCATCAGACATGGGGTACTCGCTGTGACGGTGGGCTGGGTAATCGTTGTGCGGGGTAAAGGATACCGGACAATCGGGTCGGGGTCAGGTGCGGGAGGGCGGTTTTGCCACGGCCAGCGCCCGGTGAGCTCCAGATCCAGCGTGAAACTGAGGAAGGTGCGGATAAGAACAACCAATGCCAATACGCCAATCGATTCAAAGGTGAGCTCCACCGCCACGGTATGAACAATATCGGCGGCGATAAGAAACTCTAACCCCAGCAAAATTCCCTGGCCGAGCACCTGACGGACGTTACTGAAAACATCCTCTTTCGCATGCCCTTTAATGAACAGCACGACGCCCATGATCAGCGATACCGTAGCGAACAGAATGATGACCGCCAGACCAAGCAGTTCAACGCCTGCTGCACACCATTCTGCAATGGGTCTTACAAATTCGTTTATGGAAGTAACCTTGATTTAATGCCCGCATTTTCGGCGAATTTGGAGCGCAGCGGAAATTTTGACCCAGTGCCTGCGATTTTCAGGTATTACCCAGATTCCAAAGGTAAATATCCAAAACACGCTCACGAAACCAGTGCTCAGAACTAATTTTTTCAATTTCGTCTTGCCTCATTTCTGGCTGTACAGAGTAGGACAACACATTTTTCAAATTGGAGCATGCACCTATAATCCGCTCCTCACAGTCTGCATACTGATAAGAAAAGGCATCATTGAAAGCCGTGAAGTCGCCCTCCTTGGTCTTTAGGGCAATACGAGCTTGCTTATCGTAAATCCGAACAGGGCTTTTAAACTTGAGCCAAAAAAACTTCGTGGTTAACGAAAGAACGTTTCTGTCTCCATAGTGCTTGGAGATTTGATCTCGCGCTTTGTTGACCACATCTGTTACGTTGCTCAAATTCACTTCACTAATATTTTTAAGCACATCAAGAACTGGCTGATATCTGGGAAAATTATTTTCTTTCTCGAAATGTGTAGGTAAGTTACGTGAGATACGAAAGTGCCCGCCGGCTTTAGCAAGCGCTAACCTTTGTGTCTCGATGTCTGGCGATGCGAGCATCTCGCAGTAGCTCTTTTCCTTTTCTAACCACTGGTTCAGAAATTGGAGAGCACAAAAATCAAACGTTCGTTGTGGCACGAAACCTCCTAAAATTTCTAACGCCAGGTAGTCGAGCAAATATTTTCTCGGCTGAGGTGTAGATTATGTATTCACATGCAATCCACTACAGAGACGTCGCAAATGGAACCACCTTTGCCGTTGTTTTCTTGCTGCCACGCCGCAAAAGCATTGTTAAAAGATTCAGGATAAACACCACCTTTTTCCAGAGGCTCTTTGATGCTGGCCTTCAATGCTTTTTCTGTAACGGCCATATGGTGAACCAAACGCTCTACCTGCCAAACTGCATTTCCATGCTTTCGGCCGATTACTTCGATGTGATATAAGCCAGTGGTTGTTGCACTCTCAAGGTTGTGAATAATTACCCATCGACTCATGTCTTGGGTGGACTCAATAGCCCAGACTCCGATCCTGTGTGCTGCTAGATCTACAGCAAAAGCACCCGATACAAATAAACCAAAAATCAAATACTTGAATCTATACATAGGTCTCCCTGATGCATAACGTTCAAAGCAGGGGCGGCGAAGCCGTCCCAGCCTGCCTTTGCTTGTTAACCGCGTCAATCGCAGGTTCCTTTAATTTCGCCGACAAATAGATTTCCACCATTGAATGATCCATATCCGGTAATAGACTTGGTGAAAAGCACTTTCCCCGCACTTGGATAAACGGCCCATGTTTCAATAGTTGTTTCTCCATCAGCTCGGACGTCTTGGCATAATAAGGTAGTTGAGCCGACTTGATCGCACTTCATGTTATTCGGCGTGATACTACTCGACTTTCCATTTAACTCTAAGATGAACTTGCCACTGCTTATTCCATCTTCAGATATCTGGTACCCCTCATGTGCCCTCGTAGCGTAGCCTTTCAAATCGCCAATAACATAGCACTCCGCTGAAGCTAGATGAGTAAATAAAACCAAAAATGTTAAAAATAAACGCATATTCCATTCCTGCGGTTAACGCCAACAGCACGCGCGACTGCGAAATGAAGGCGAAGCCGCAATGTAGCAGACGTCGCCGTGACTGTTATTGTTAGCTCACTTTCGCCAACATCTCCTCTAATACTGCCTGACGTTTCAATCGATCATCTGTGAGGTTTTCAAAGGATTGGATAATACCAATTGCCTCGTTAAACGGGTCGAGCACTGATGATCCATGTTTAGAAAAGGCATTAATTAACTTCTTTGTGTATGCTTCCATTTTTCTGGAATTAAGTTTTGGAACATCTTTTCCTGCAACGATCGCTCTAACCAAAACCAAAATATGCCACTTATATTTACGCATGTTTTGGGGTATATCTGCGCTCGCCACTAACAAATGCAATCGGTAGAGAGAAAGACATGCCGCATAGAAAACCGATTCTTTAGTATCGTCAGAGAAAATCTGATCACCTAGCTGCTCGTACATTTGCTTTGGATAACGATAGGCAAGGTCGGGTCGCTCAAAGAACATCGAGGCAACAGCTTTTGCTGCAACATTTACATTGAAAGTACGCACAGCAGGTATATCACGACCTACATATTGCCTATCTCGGCGTTCGAAATACAGCCGACCGTCTTGCCCTTCGAAAGTATTGAAATATTCTTCGACCCTTTTTACTATCGGGCGAAGTGATAAAAATTGTGTTTCATCAACTTTTGATTGGCTGTTTGTCGCCCGGACCAAGTCGGCGAAAACATCTTCATTCGAGGTCTCGACTACCTTCAGGTTCACCATCACTGAATCGTTTAGGTTCTCTCTGCACTCAAACAGCACATTCGAGGTCTGGCAGCCATTTACAATCTGAAAATTCTCTAGATGAAGGACGCTTCCTTGAACTCTTACGTCAGGACTTACAATTGTAATGCCATTGTTTAGAACAGGAAATCTAGTTGATTGGTTTATTTCATCCAGAGTTCGGGCTATTGATTCATTTACTGGATTTTCAATGCCAAGAAATGCTCTGACATTCTCCTGGAAAACATGAGCTCTAAGGTTTCCATCCTCGTTCATGAGAAGATTATCTACGAGATCTTTAGCCTTAACAACTGCAAGGTACGCCTCATCTATTCCATGAATTTTTGGAAGGGCGGCATTACTAAACATTTCGAGCTCCGAGCTTACAGTCTCATAAGTACTAACCCAAAGGTTAGTTATTTCTTCACGCCCAAAAAACTCAATGTCGATATCCCCAAAGTAGCCAAGATCATTTAATTGATCGGTGAAATCGTTTTTAGCATTTTCTAATGCTTCGGGCTTCCGATATATTCCTGTAGTGACAAATCTGGCGGTAATGTTCGGCTTGCCGCCCCTTATCTTTGGGACGTTACTTAAAATGACGTCAAAAATTTCTCGTGCATTATTTTGCACTGTATCATTCGATTCATAGTTGTCAGAGTCTGTAAACCTACGAATTGCCTCTTTAAACTTCAGGAAGTCGCCTAAATCATAACTTTCGCTAGTTTTGGCCTGGACAAAAACAACTTCAACATCGTGATTCTTTCTGCCTGAGCTAAAACAAGCTTCAGCGTCTTCTGATGAGATGACTAGTTCTTCATCTATTATGATGGCCACGCCATCGATTCCATCGTCTGTCTCACTAGAAGTGACATCGTCAAGCTCATAAGTATTGACTAGCCTGCCAGCCAATACTGAATAATTCACGAACAACTCAAACTGCTTAGATTCATCCAACTGCTCAAACCCATGACTCTTAACAAAGCTTTCAAGATGGGTCTTGGTTATTCTATGCATAGGTAAGCCCTTATCCTAGATGACTAAATGAGCTAACGCCCCAATCACCGGGCCAGCGGAGTGGAGCAATTTTTGTGGTAAAAGAGCGTAGCGACACCACAGAAATAGCGCAACGTAGCTGGCTCCACGTGCATTGGCTTGTTAGCTGTGTGACCCACCTGAGACTCGAACTCAGAGCTACTCCTTCATAAACACCCTATGCCAAGGTGCTTATGAAGGGAGTTGCTTTACCGATTAAGCGAGTGGGTCATAAAACTTATCTACTATCTCTCTAGCTCGATCTAAACTATACGAATATTCAGAATGAATATAGTTTGTTGCCACCTTTTTCAGCTTCTCATGGTTGTGGCCATATTTTTTCCACCGTTCAAAAGGTACCTTTGAGTAAATTTTACATTCTTCAGGCTCAAGTAACAGAGTAATTGTTTCAGTAAACTCCAAAAGCATTTGACACCAAAACTTTATATCATGAAATGATATGCTGCTTGGCTCATTCGGTGCCGACACCATGTTGTATTTTTTTCTAACGAAATCAATCGATTCGGATCTTGATTTATAAAACTCGTTTGCGCTAGTTTTATTCTCTTCACTCGGATGTGCAATTGAGTTACGAAGCAACCGGAAATAGTCAACGGCATCATTTTCGTACCGGAAGTGCGTCTTATTAGTTGGCTTACCAATGTAGTTCTGCTCAAGAACTACAAGGGGAGAAACTTTATCAGGCTTGATCCACTTATAGCCAAACTTTTTAAATTCGCCCTCTACTTCCTCCAAAAACACATCGAAACCACTATAAATCGAAACAACAGATAGCCTAATTTGACTATTCAAAATGCGCTTTGAAGTAATGCCATCTAGCACTATCCCTGCGTCACTTGCTTTGCTCTTCCAGTAGTCTTTTTGTTCTTTTTCTCGATCTTGTGAGTCAAGAAGAGATATGTGAACAGCTGCGGCTTCAGCAGTGAGTTCGCCGATAAACAATTTAAAGTTTCTAACACTCGGAGGTCTATACATACTTATTCAGCTAACAGTTTATTCGTAGGCATGCTCAAATACACGCCTGTGTCCTTGTTTAAGTCCCGAGTCTAACCCACTGTTACCCAAGCGAAAAGCGCCGGTAATAACATCGTTATCAGGCTGCAAACGCGCACGCACACTATCACTCTCTCAGTATCTTTACACTTTGCGCGTTATCACTCTGAGTAACTCGCTAACGCATTGATTTTAAAAGACGAATTTTCTGTATTGGTGGCAATTCGCGCATCGCCAGTTTGACGCTGGCGCGTAAACACGCATGATTTTATGCGTTCTGAATAATAGTCTGGTTTTTTATCCAGCATTTTAGGTTGGGTGCGTTTTCCGATTGTCAGGCTCAATTCATCGATTTCATCTGGCTGTTTGTATCGGCTTTGCATGCACAAAAACCCTGCTTTTTAGTCCTTTGCTTCGGCCTCCAGCTGCCGCACCATCCCCATAATCATGCGCAGGCCGGTATTCACCAGTGTGTCCACCGAGGCCGCGCAACCGCTTTGCAGCCAGTAGGTGGTGACCTGGCGCATGGCACCAATAAAGCCGGTGCCGAGCAGGGCGGCTTCTTCGTCGCTGATGTTCCAGTGTGGGTGAACGGTGCGCGCCAGCGTCATCACCATGTCGGCAAATGCGCGCATATAACCGTGGTAAAAACGGTCGCAGTCGGCGCTGACGCCTTCCAGTTCCAGCATGCATACGCGGGCGACGCGGGCGTCTTGCATGGCATTAAAAAACGCCGCCAAGCCCTGCCGGGCGATGCTTTCTATATGGCCGCCGGGGCTGGCCTGATGAAAGGCGGCCATAACACGGGCTTTGATGTCGTCCATGCAGTGGGCGTAGACGGCGCGCAGCAGTTCTTCAGTGCTGCCAAATTCGCGGTAGAAGTATCGGTCGGTTAGCTGCGCTTCACGGCACAGGCTGCGCACGGTGGTGTGGCGGAAGCCGTCGGTGCCGAATAATTGCAGGCCGGCCTGCAGAAATTGCTGGCGGCGCTGGGCATCGCGTTGTTGCTGGCTTTGGCCACCATAGGCGCGGCCCTGGCTGCGGTGGGAAGCGGTCACCGGTGTGTCCTGCATGGTTGAATATTGTCCTGAAATCACTCGCTGTATGATTTGACGACACCTGTCCTCAGAAGTAAAGTGAAGCGCAGTGTCGTCAGATGAGCTGGCCTGTTGTGCCCTTCGCTGGCCGACCCGGATAACCGCAATTCCGTATAACAACAATAAATCCGACCGGAGAACTTATGTCCCGCTATACCGTCATCATTATCGGCAGTGGCTTTGGTGGGCAGTGTGCTGCCATTAACCTGAAAAAACGCGGCATCGACGATTTTATTATTCTGGAACGCCGCGAATTTATGGGCGGCACCTGGGCACAGAATACTTACCCGGGGGCGGCGGTGGATGTGCAGTCGCCGCTGTATTCGATTGAATCCGAGCCGTATGACTGGTCGCAGATGTTTGCGGAACAGCACGAATTACGCGAATACACCGATTATGTGCTGAAAAAGCATAAGCTGGCCGAAAAAACCTTTACCCGCACCAATGTGCAGAAAATTGAATGGAATGCCGGCGAGCAATGCTGGGATATTCACACCGACAGCAAGGGCTTGCTGCAGGCGCAGTTTGTGATTAATGCCTCCGGCCCGCTGAGTACGGCGGTTATTCCGCCGTTTCCGGGGCGCGATTCCTTTACCGGCAAAGCCTTCCACACCAACGAGTGGGACCACAGTTACGATTACAAAAACAAGCGCGTGGCCATTATTGGCAGCGGTGCCAGCGCCGCGCAGATTATTCCGGCTATTGCGCCGGATGTTGCGCATCTGCATATTTTTCAGCGCACGCCGCACTGGGTATTGCCGCGCCCGGATTATGTGTTCAAACCCTGGCAGCGCAAGTTACTGCGGAATAAAACCATCTATCGGTTGCTGCGCGAAATTATTTACTGGTCGTTGGAAACCCGCGTAATCGGCTTTAAATATTCCGAAACCATGCTGGATTTATTGGCGGGTCGTGCGGCGCGTAAGCACATTAAAACCCAGATTAAAGACCCGGTATTACGTCAGAAAGTAACGCCGGAATTCACCATCGGCTGTAAGCGCATTATTTTGTCGGACACTCTGTATCCGGCTTACTGCCGCAGCAATGTCAGTCTGCACGATAAGCACGATGGCGTGGCGGAAATTACCCCAACCGGTATCAAAACCGCACAGGGTAATGAGCTGGAACTGGATCTGATTATTTATTCCACCGGCTACGATGCCACCGACGGTGCCATTTCCTACCCGGTAGTAGGCAAAGACGGCCGTACCTTGCTGGATGCCTGGGCTGATTTTCCGCGGGCCTATCTGGGCACCGCCGCGCCGGGTTTCCCTAATCTGTTTGTGGTTACCGGCCCCAATACCGGTATTGGCCATACTTCGGCCATTTTTGTGATTGAAGCACAGATGAATTACATCATGAGCGCCATTGAAGAAGTGCGGAAAAATAATAAGCAGGTGATTGAAGTGGATGCCGGCGCGGAAGAGCGCTACACGCAACACATTCACGAGGAAATGGCCAAAACGGTATGGCAAACCGGCGGCTGCAACAGCTGGTATAAAAGCAAAAGCGGTAAGGTAATTGCCATGTTCCCGGGCTTCAGTTTTACCTTCCGCCGCTGGACGAAAAATTTCCGTAAGCGTGATCACCACCTGGCATAAGGAGCCTCTGAATAACTCTGCACAGCTCTGCGCGAGTCTTTCCGGGCTACAGAGCACGGCGGCGAATGCCGAAAATGGCGAGTACTTTTCAAGTTCGCCAACACCGCTATGCGGACCGGAAAGCCGCGCCCTACGGGGATGACAGGAAAGCCCTGACTCGGTGTCGCCGGGTTTTGACAGAACCCGCTATGCCTGCAACCTGGCTTCGTGATTCAGAACTTTCCTGTAATCCAGAGCGGGCACCGAGTTGTTCAGAGGCTCCTTAACAATAAAAAAAGGAATACGTTATGAAAAAAGTGTTATTGCTCGCCGTGCCCTTGCTGCTGGCCTTATTGGCCGGCTTGTATCAGGGCGCTTATGCCTGCATCGGCCACTGGCTGTATGCCAACGCCACCGATCTGGAAGCCAGTATTTATGGTTTCAGCGAAGAGCGGGTGAATATTGGCGACATGGAGCTGGCGCTGTACCGCAACCATAATCCGGGCAAACCGGCCATTGTGATGCTGCACGGTTTCAGTGCCGACAAGGATGTATGGCCACGCTTTGCCAAGCATTTCGTTGACGATTATCAGGTAATTATTCCCGACCTCGCCGGCCACGGTGATACCGGGTTTAAACCGGGCTGGGATTATGGCATGCCGGCGCAGGCAGCGCGGGTGATGGCGTTGCTGGATGCGCTGGATATCGGTCAGGCGCATATTATCGGTAATTCCATGGGCGGGTTTTTAACCGCGGTGATTGCGCTGGATTATCCGCAGCGCACGTTGTCGGCCACCATGGTGGACCCGGCTGGTACGCGCTTTCCGCAACCGAGCGATATGTTCCGCATGCTGGAGCAGGGTATTAACCCGTTCCTTATTCACAATCAGGCGGAATTTCAGCGCTTTTATCCTATGACCATGGCGCAGCCGCCGTTCCTGCCCAATGTGGTGCTGGCTGCGGTGGGGAATAAATACATCGCCCGCCGGGATGAGTTGCAGACCATTTTTGCCGGCTTTCACAGCAGTCCGGCGCTGGACGAACGGCTGCCGGAATTAAGCGTGCCGGCCATGCTGTGGTGGGGTGATCAGGACCGTTTGCTGCACGTCAGTGCGGTGGAGGTGTGGCAGGCCGGTGTACCGCAACTGCAAACTCATATTTTTGCCGGTATCGGCCATATGCCAATGGTGGAAATTCCGGCCCGCAGTGCGCGCATTTACCGTGAATTTCTGCAGGGTTTGTGAAGCATTGCCGGCAGATTATGCAGACACAGCTACACTCGACTAACGACCGAAAGGAGATGCCTGTGTCTGTATTCATCCGGCGCTTAACCCTGCTTGCGTTACCGTTATGGCTGGCGGCCTGCTCGGAATCTTATCCGATGCAGAAGCCAGTGCACGATTTAGGCGCTGCCATTAATCATTGTCGTGAGTACACCCAATACATGCTGCCGCCGGAAGCGGTGATCAGCCTGGATGCGCTGAGCACCCGGCAGGGCCAGTATTTTTACGATGTGTTTTTCAGTGTGCGCGACCATAAAGACAGCGGCTATGTGCGCTGTCAGATCGATATGAGCGGCATGATTGTGTATTTCAAAGTGCGGGATTTCCGCCAGCGTTCACGGTCGTTTTCCGGTTCTGCTTTCTGAAGCGTTCGTTTGCCGCGCCGGGCTTACCGCTCGTGGCGCTTACAGCTCGTAGCGCTGATGACACCAAGCAATGCCGGACACCAGCGGGTAATGCTGGCACTCCGGTAAGCTGCACTGAAAATCGCGCAGACGCGCATCCACCGGTAACACCACTTCCGGGCTGCCCCGGTAGCCATGTTTGCACAGTTCTGCCGCGCGGCGCTGCCAGTGTTGCTGCAGGGTATCCAGCGTTTCTTCGCGGTTCAGCTGCAGCCGCAGGCGGCTGTTTTGCCGCACTTCAATAACAAACACGCCGGGGGCAATTTCTTCGCTGCGATAGCCGTTTTGCAGGCTGTCCTGAATGGCCGGCTGATAGGGTACCGGACTGCAGGCACTGAGCAGCGCAACCAATAACAATGACCAGGGCAGGGTACGGCGGAACGTCATGGCGGAACCGGAGCGGCTGAAAAAACAGGCTGCGATTCTGCCCAGACTGAGCCGGCGGGTAAAGTCCTGAATGGTCATTCCGTGATCAACGGAGCAAAGATTCCCCGCGTCAGCCGGGCCAGATCCGCCGGGGCCAGTTCAATTTCCAATCCGCGTCGTCCGGCGCTGACGTTTATTTGTGGCAGGGCTTCGGCGCTGCTGTCGATAACGGTGGGCAGGGCTTTTTTCTGGCCCAGCGGGCTGATGCCACCCACCACATAACCGCTGCTGCGTTCCGCGGCTTTGGGGTCGGCCATATCGGCTTTTTTCGCACCCAGCGCTTTGGCAATGGCTTTCAGGCTTAACCGGTGCGATACGGGTAATACGGCTACCGCTAACGGGCTTTTATGGCCGCTGAGGCTGACCAGCAGGGTTTTGAACACGCAGGCTGGGTCCAGCCCCAGCGCAGCGGCGGCTTCTTCACCGTAGGATTCGGCCGCCGGGTCGTGCTGGTATTCATGCACCTGAAAAACAATGCCGGCTCTCTGCGCCGTAACAATGGCGGGCGTCATGAGGCGTCCGGTTCGTATTGCGGCGGCAGGGCTGCGCCGGCTTCCAGCGGTTGTTGCAGGGCGAAACGGGGTTGTTCGCCGTTATCGGTATTCACCGTGCCGGTGAACATGGCAAAGGGGCGCACCCAGCTGGAAAAATCGCCGTACAGGGTTTTGTACAGCACCAGCCATTCTTCGGTTTCGCTGTGGCGCACCAGCCCCAGCACCTGATACAGGTTACCTTTGTAGTGCCGGTAAATACCCGGCTGAATCTGTGGTTGTGACATGCAAAAGCCTCGGTGTTACTTCAGTTCAAAACGGACCTGCACGGTCGCCCGGATACGTTGTTTCTGCACCAGCATTGGTGCCGGTGCGGCATCGGCTTTGGCCATGCTCAGCAGGCGCATTTCTGCCGCTGGCGCTGGCATGCCGCCCTGTTCTTCAATACGTTCGGTTTTCCCCAGCCGGTTGCCCAGAGCACTGGCCATGTGTTCAGCCTTCTGGCGGGCATTTTCTAATGCCAGGGCGGCGGCGCGCAGGTACAGCTGTTGCGGGTCGTTAAAGCCGGGCTGGCTGTGTTGCAGTTGCAGCAGCGGGTTCTGCAGCAAATGGTGCACCAGGTCGGTGTATTGGTTCAGGTCGCGCAATGTGATGGTTACCGGGCGGCTGACCTGCTCACCGCGCAGCACGCGGCGGTTGTTGTCCCAGTCGTAGACCGGCTGATTACTGATGCGGGAGGCATCAATATCGTCGGCGGCAATGTTCATGTGTTTCGTCAGCGCCAGCAGTTCCTGCATGGCAGCATCCACGGTTTTCTTGGCGTCGCTGGCGCTGCGTTCAACGGCGCTGATTTCCAGCTGCAGGCGCAGATAATCCGGCCATTCTTCCACTTCACCCTGGCCGCTGACGCTGATGTAGCGGTCAGCCCAGGCGGCCGGACTCAACAGCAGAATGAACAGGAACAGAGCGTAAAAAGGGCTGGCAGAGCGTGGCAATAACATAGTGACTTCCGGCGCAGTAATGAATGGATAACCGGCAACATAAACCGGACCGCTGAGTTTGTCATGTGTGGCGGGGCGGAGTTCCGTCTGTGCTGGCGTTAAACCAGCGCTGCGGGCTCAGAAGTGCTGGAAACCAGTGCGCTCTGGTAAGGGCATGGGGTTGTCATTGCGCAGCAGTGTAACGGTGTCGCTGCCGGCGGTGGTGACTTTGCCAATCCGGCTGAGCGGTGTGCCGTCCATATTCTGTAAGGTGCGGCGCAGGCTGGCCGGGGCGGTAAACAGCAGCTGGTAGTCGTCACCGCCGTTCAGGCACTGTGCCCAGCGCGGGTCATCGCTGGCCACGGCGGTGGGAATGGCATCGGCATCCAGCTCCAGCGACACCAGGCTGGCGCGGGCAATATGGGCGGCGTCCTGCAGTAAACCGTCGGAAATATCCATACAGGCGGTGGCTTTGCCGGTTAAGGCCTGGCCCAGCGGCAGTTGCACATCGGGGAAATAATAGGCGTGCGCCAGGCCACTGTAATCAGCCGACTGTTCCAGCACCTGCGGCAATGCCAATGCCGCCGTGCCAATGGTGCCGGATACCCAGACATCATCGCCGGGGCGGGCGCCGCTGCGGGTTAAGGCGGTGCCGGTGGTGACCCAACCCTGCACGCTGATGCTGATGACCAGCTGCGCACCGCGGGTAGTATCGCCACCCAACAGGTCCAGAGTCAGGGCGTCGGCCGCTTCGCGCAGGCCACGGCTGAAATCGGCCAGCCAGTCGGCGTCGGCATTGGGTAAGGTGAGCGCCAGATGAAAGCCTTGTGGCTCGGCACCCATCGCGGCCAGGTCCGAGGCCGCACAGCGCAGCGCGCGCTGAGCGATCAGATCGGCCGGTGCGTTGGCCGGAAAATGCACATCGGCGACCTGGGTGTCGATGCTTTGCACCAGATCACACAGCG
This sequence comes from Venatoribacter cucullus, assembly GCF_016132445.1. Classification (NCBI taxonomy): domain Bacteria; kingdom Pseudomonadati; phylum Pseudomonadota; class Gammaproteobacteria; order Oceanospirillales; family Oceanospirillaceae; genus Venatoribacter; species Venatoribacter cucullus. Next base: position 323,482 of record NZ_CP046056.1, read on the forward strand.
GGCGCGGCATAATCACCGAGCAATCGTCACCCACGCCCAGCAGCGTATCGCGGCTGCGGGGAAAACCGTGACTGAAGTGGTCACGGATTAAGGTAAATTCGCCGGCGGGCAGGGTGCGGTTCATCATCGCTCCGGTTACGAACGCGGGCCGCGGATTTCGACCGAGCGTTCACGCTGGGCCAGTTTATCCAGCACGCCGTTGATGAACTTGTGGCCATCGGTGGCGCCGAAGGTTTTGGCCAGCTCAATGGCTTCGTTAATCACCACTTTGTACGGCACATCGATGCGGCGCATCATTTCATAGGCACCGAGACGGACGATGGCCAGTTCTACCGGGGTCATTTCATCGAGGCGACGGTCGACCAGCAGCGGGCTGACTTTTTCATCCAGCAGGGATTTATCCCGCGGCACGCCATGCAGAATGTCGTGGAAATATTCCATATCGACTTTGCTCATGTCATTGTCGGTACGGAACTCCGCTTCGATCTGCGCCAGATCGGCACCGGCTAATTGCCACTGATACAGCGCCTGCACGGCAAAATGACGCGCTTTACGGCGCGCGGCCGGGCTGGCTTTGTTGTGGCCGGAAATACGGGACATGGAAATCAGGCCTCCATCGCTTGCAGCAGGCCAACCATTTCAAAGGCTGACATGGCAGCTTCTTCACCTTTGTTGCCCGCTTTGGTGCCGGCACGCTCAATGGCTTGTTCGATGGTATCGACGGTCAGTACACCGAAAGACACCGGAATACCGAATTCCAGCGATACGGACGACAGGCCTTTTACACACTCGCCGGCCACGTATTCAAAGTGCGGCGTGCCGCCACGGATAACAGCGCCCAGGGCGATGATGGCATCGAAATTACCGGTGGTAGCGGCTTTCTGCACCACCAGCGGAATTTCAAAGGCGCCCGGAGCGCGGATGATGGTGATGTTGTCTTCTTCCACGCCGTGGCGCAGCAGCGAATCCACCGCACCTTCCAGCAGGCTTTCTACTACAAAAGCGTTCCAGCGACCGACCACAATGCCGTAACGGCCGTTGTTGGGGGTGAGGTTTCCTTCAATCGTTTTAATGTGTTTCATGGCATTAATTCCTGAAAAAATTATTCGTTAAATGGGAGGTATTCGGTAATTTCCAGATCGAAACCGGAAATGCCGCTGTACTTCATTTCGGAGCTGAGCAGGCGCATTTTTTTGATGCCCAGTTCGCGCAGAATCTGCGAACCGGTACCAATGGTTAAAAAGGCGCCGGAGCTGTCTTTATTCGGGCTGCGCTTGGGGCGGGCGCGGCCAAAGAAGGTATCCAGACTGTCGTCGATGTCTTCGGCCTGACCGGCCGATAACAACACCAGTGCGCCTTTGCCTTCGCGGGCAATGCGCTGCAGTGCCTGCGTGGAGGACCAGCTGTCAGAATTAGGCTGGCGCAGGCCCAATACATCGCGCAGGAAATTATTGGTTTGTACCCGGGTCAGGGTCGGTTCATCGCCCTCAATATTACCCAGCGTTAAGGCCAGATGAATTTCGTGCTGAATGCTGTCGCGGAAGGTGTGCAGGGTAAACTCGCCGAATTCGGTATGCACCGGTTCGCTGCTGAGTTTTTCCACGGTTTTTTCGTTGGCGATGCGGTAGTGAATTAAATCGGCAATGGTACCGATTTTAATGCCGTGTTTTTCGGCAAACACTTCCAGCTCCGGACGCCGTGCCATGGTGCCATCCGGGTTCATCACTTCGACAATGGCAGCCGCCGGAATCAGACCCGCCAGACGGGCTAAATCGCAGCCGGCTTCGGTGTGACCAGCGCGGCTTAATACACCACCCGGACGCGCGCGCAGCGGGAAAATATGGCCCGGCTGGACGATGTCTTCCGGCTTACCCATAGGGTTTACCGCCGCCAGAATGGTGGTGGCTCGGTCGGCGGCGGAAATACCGGTGGTCACGCCTTCGGCCGCTTCAATCGACACGGTAAAGGGCGTGGAAAATTTCGCCCCGTTGCCGGTGACCATGGCCGGTAAGCCGAGATAATCACAGCGCTCGCCGGTTAAGGTGAGGCAGATTAAGCCGCGCGCTTCACTGGCCATAAAGTTAATGATGGCCGGCGTGACTTTTTCGGCGGCAACGATAATGTCGCCTTCATTTTCGCGGTCTTCATCGTCCATCAGAATGACCATTTTGCCGGCGCGGATGTCGGCAATAATGTCTTCAATCTTGTTCAGAGCCATAAGATCCTGCCTATTTCCAGAAACCATTCTGTGCCAGAAAGGCCGGGGTTAACCGGGATTCCTGCGCGTTATTCTCAGCCTTACCGCCACTCAGTAATTGTTCAAGGTAGCGGGCAATAATATCCACTTCCAGATGCACCTGCGCACCGGGCTGCAGGTGAATTAAGGTGGTTTGTGCGGCGGTGTGCGGCACGATATTCAGTTCGAATCCTTCAGCACTCAGCGCGTTGGCGGTGAGGCTGACGCCGTCCACGGTAATGGAACCTTTGGCGGCGATGTATTTGCGTAAAGCGGTCGGCGCTTCGATGGTAAAGCGGATGGAACGGGCGTCGGCGCTGCGCTGTTTCACCACCCCCACGCCATCGACATGACCGGTAACAATATGCCCACCCATGCGCGTGGACGGGGTCATGGCTTTTTCCAGATTCACCGCCGTGCCGGCGCCCCAGTGCGCAATGCGCGTGTGCGCCAGCGACTCACGCGATACGTCGGCCACGAAACCGTTACCGGGCAATTCCACCACGGTTAAGCACACGCCGTTGGTGGCGATGCTGTCGCCCAGACGGACATCGCTTAAATCCAGCGCGCCGGTGTGGATGCGCAGGCGCAGGTCGCCTTGCTTATTCTCCACCTGTTGTACGCGCCCGATGGCTTCAATAATTCCGGTAAACATGGGGGTCCTGTTTCTATATGGTTTGGCGTTCAGGGTTGAGGGTTCGGCGTGCTCTGCAGCAAAATCCCAGCTCAACGCTCAACGCTCAACGCTCAACGCTCAACGCTCAACGCCTTAACATCATCCGCAAATCACCGCCGACCATGCGCACATCGTGCCAGTGCCAGCGGATCTGTTCGTTCATCTGTTGCAGCCCCAGCGTCAGCAACGGTCGGGCATCGCTGCCTAACAGCGTTGGTGCGCAATACAGCACCAGTTCATCCACCAGTCCGGCCTTCACAAAGGCGCCGGCCAGATGCGCGCCGGTTTCTACTAATACGTCGTTGCAGCCGCGCCGGCCCAGTTCGGCCAGCAGGGCGGTCAAATTCAGTTTGCCGGCGGGATTCAGCGGGCCTTGCCACACACTGAATTCACCCAGCGCGGCGTCGCGCTGTACGCGGTTACGGCGGGCGTCGCTGACGGCTAATAGCACCGGGCCGGGCAGTGAGAATAGCTTTTCATCACCGCTCAGGCGTTGCTGACCGTCAATAACCACCCGCAGTGGCTGCCGCCACAGGCGTTCCTCCAGTGTAATACCGGTTTCGGCCGGGCGTACGGTCATGGACGGATTATCGGTCTGTACCGAACCGGCGCCGGTAATAATGGCGCAGCTTTGCGCGCGCAGGCGCTGTACATCGGCGCGGGCCTGCGGGCCTGTGATCCACTGGCTTTCGCCGCAGGCCATGGCGGTGCGGCCATCGAGGCTGTGCGCAAGTTTCAGTCGCACCCGGGGCATGCCGGTACGCATCCGTTGCATAAAGCCGCGGTTGAGTTCCTGTGCCTGCGCTTCCAGACAGGGGGTCATCACGTCAATACCGGCATCGCGCAGCAGCTGATAACCCCGGCCGGCCACCAGTGGGTTGAGGTCAGAGCAGGCACCGACCACGCGGGTGACGCCGGCGTTAATCAGGCCTTCGGCGCAGGGCGGCGTGCGGCCATGATGGCTGCAGGGTTCCAGTGTCACGTAGGCAGTAGCCCCACGTGCAAGATCACCGGCCATGCGTAAGGCGTGCACTTCGGCGTGAGGTTCACCGGCTTTCTGATGCCAGCCTTCACCGACGATTTCGCCTTGCTCGCTGACAATAACGCAACCGACGCGGGGATTGGGGCTGGTGGACCAACGCCCCCGCTCGGCCAGCTGCAGGGCGCGGGCCATATAAAATTCGTGGTTCATTCTTTGTTGCCGCCGGGCTGGCGAGAGGACGACAGGCGCTCGATTTCGGCGCGGAATTCATCCAGATCTTTAAAGCTGCGGTACACCGAGGCAAAGCGCACGTAGGCGACTTCATCAAGCTGGCGCAGTTCCGACATTACGCATTCGCCGAGCATACGGCTGGGTACTTCGCGCTCACCGCTGCCGCGCAGGCGTTGCTTAATACGGGTGAGGGCGGCGTCAATGTCTTCGACACTGACCGGACGTTTTTCCAGTGCCCGCAAAATGCCGGCGTGGAGTTTTTCTTCGTTGAAGGGCTCACGCGTGCCGTTCTGCTTGATGATGCGCGGCATCACCAGTTCGGCGGTTTCGAAGGTCGTGAAACGCTCACCACAGCTGATGCATTCGCGTCGGCGGCGGATCTGTTCGCCATCGGCGACCAGGCGCGAGTCGATGACTTTGGTTTCCGGGTGAGTGCAGAACGGACAATGCATGGCTGGTAAAGAGCGACTCTGAGGAGTTAAGAGGCGCGGATTTTAAGCCATTCAGCCGGCCAGCGCCAGCACCATAGCGGTGCCGGCGAGGCTGGTTTCCGCATCAGGCTGCGCGTTGCGGGTTTTTGATCTGGTCGGCCAGCATACCGCCTTTACCCAGCAGTTTTTCACGCCAGTCGTCCAGCAACTGCACGGTATCGTGGTCGTTGGGGTGGAAACCCGGACGGAAGAAATCCAGGTACTGCGGCAACAGTTGCGGGAACAGACCTTTCGGACTCCACAGATACCAGAAGCCTTTCAGGTTGCCTTTGATATCGAACAGCTTACCGTCCGACCACAGCATGCGGGTATGGCCGATGCCGACCACGGCAAAGAAGAACAGGGTCACCACCAGCATGGTCAGTACGCGGGTGAAATAACCGCCACCGACCAGTTTGTACACATCGTAGGCCACGGTTTTGTGCTCATTTTCTTCCAGCGCGTGCCACATCCACAGCTTCAGCGCTTCCGGGTCCTGGATGTTTTGCTGATGTGCCGGATCGCGCAGCAGCTGCTCGGCCAGAATGGCGGTGTAATGTTCCAGCGCCACGGTAATGGCCAGCTGGATTTTTTTCGGCACAAAACGGCGGGTGAAACTCAGTAATTTGCCCAGATCGCGGTCGAGATTATTGGCCGGATAGCCGTGTTTCTCG